>NZ_PDNZ01000001.1:0-300000 GCF_003182595.1 Prosthecochloris marina | reverse complement strand
GTTCGCTCAGGTGGCCGGTACATTATCGATAATCCCGCCCGAAGACCGTGCTTTGGTGAAAGGGATTATCGTCAACCGGTTTCGGGGTGACGCAATCCTGTTCGAAGATGGTATTCGTATTATAGAGAAGCTTGCTGGAGTTCCCGTGCTGGGGGTTGTGCCTTATTTCAGGGGAATTACCATCGATGCGGAAGATGCCGTACCCCTTCAGGCCGTTGTCGATCCTGCAGGTACTCCCGATTCTGGAAAGATCAGCATAGCTGTAATTTATTTTCCCCATATTTCGAACTTTACCGATTTTGCCGTGCTGGACAGCCATGAGGATGTCGAGGTTCACTACCTCCACCATCCCAAGCGTCTGAAGGACTATCAGGCCGTTATTCTGCCTGGATCGAAAAATGCGCGTGGAGATCTTGACTGGATGCTTTCCAATGGATGGAAAGAGAAGCTGAATACGTTTCGGGACGATGGAGGTGTCATCCTGGGAATCTGCGGGGGGTACCAGATGCTTGGAAGGATTATCACGGACCCTTATGGTATCGAAGGTGAAGCAGGTGAATCGAAGGCTCTTGGTTTGCTGCCTATGGAAACGGTGCTTCGGAAAACGAAAAAGCTTTTCAATTCCAAAGGATGCCTGTTTGGTCAACCGGTAAAGGTCGAAGGTTATGAAATACATATGGGAGAGAGCAGTCTTGTCGGAGACGCTCATTCCTTGATTCAGGTATCGTCGAGGAACAATGAGCCGGTTACGGATAACGATGGGGCTGTCAGCATGGACGGAAAGGTACTAGGGACCTATTTTCACGGTATCTTTGATCGAACGGGGTTCAGAGAGTGGTTTCTTCGTTTGTTGGACCCGCAATTTGTCTCAAACGGTGAGACGTGGGACAAGGATAACGAGTATAATCGCCTTGCAGATCATTTCGAAAAGCATCTCGATATGAGTGCGGTGTACGGGATTATAGGTCGGGAGAGCAAGAATTGATGAACTGTTGATTTGCAGGAGATGATTGTGGGGTACGGTAAAGGAGCATTTTGCGGACATCGATCTCGTTATGAAAATATTAGTAACTCGTTACTGTTGCAATGACTCGAGACAATCTTTATTTCCATAAGCATGGAGGAGCGTTGGATTGCCAGCCCGGTTTGAAAAGTGATAATCTTCTTGATTTCAGTGTTAACGTCAGTCCGTTACCACCACCGGTTGCCATCACTTCTCTCGACTCATGCGAAGTTAGCCGGTATCCTTCGATAGATGGGTTGGGGATAAAAGATTTTTATGTGGGAAGATTTGGGCTGGATAGCCGAACTGTTTTGCCGACAAACGGTGCGATAGAGGGGATTTATCTTCTTCCAAGAGCGCTGAATGTAAAAAAAGTACGGGTGCTTGCTCCGTCATTTTTCGACTATGAAAGAGCTTGCAGGATTTCCGGGGCAGAGGTCCGCTATATAAAACTGAAGGAAGAGGATCGGTTTACATTACCCTCTATCGATACGATTGCAGCGGAACTGCAAGGGGTGGACGCTTTTTTCGCTGCCAATCCGAACAATCCCACCGGGACAAGGTTTCCAAAAGAGGTTTTTCTCGCTCTCGCAAGCCGTTTTCCTGGCAAGTGGTTTATAATGGATGAGGCTTTTATCCAATATGTGGACGATTTCCCCGGAGCGACGCTTATGAGAGAAGTCATGGCTTTGAAGAACGTTATCGTCGTTCACTCTCTCACCAAGTTTTATGCATTGCCAGGCCTGCGCCTTGGCGCGGTCATCGCTCATCGCGATGTTATCGATGTTTTGTTGCGGTACAAGGAGCCCTGGACTGTCAATATCGTTGCGGAGCATGTTGCAAGGGAGTTGCTCGAGTGTAAAGACTATGAGCGTGACGTCCGGGCGATGATTGCGTCCGAGCGGGCGAAAATTTTCAAGAGGCTGAAAAAGATCCCGGGAATTTCTCTGAAAGGATATGCCGCAAACTTTTTTCTCGCTCGATGGAACGGCGGATCGAGCCTTGACCATCTTCTCGAATTTCTGAAGAAAAAGGGAATTCTTGTTCGGGATTGTAGAAATTTTCCAGGTTTGAAGGATAACTATTTTCGTTTTGCAATCCGTAAACCAGACGAAAATGATCGTTTGCTCGAGCAACTACTGTCTGCAAGAGAAGAAATTGAGACGGTTGTGAGATGATGAGTGCAGACCTTGAGCTGCAGCTACTCGCTGCTTTTATCCTTGATCTGTTGTTGGGGGATCCTCGCAAACTGCCTCATCCTGTCAAGTCGATCGGTTTCCTTGCGGTGAATACCGAGGCGTTATTGCGAAAATATCGGGAGATTTCCCTGAGAGTCGCCGGAATTCTTGCCGTAGTGATTGTTGTCGGCGGGACAGTGGTCGTTACCTCTGGGGTGTTATGGCTTTGCTTTTCCGTTCATCCCCTTTTCGGGGTTGCCGCATCGATAGTGATACTGTATTTTTCCTTTGCTGCTGAAGACCTGGCCAGGCATGCCCGTGCAGTCCTGACTGCTCTCGAGCAAGAGGGACTTCAACAGGCAAGAGAAAAAGTAGGAATGATGGTTGGTCGGGATACCGTTGCAATGGACAAGGAGGATGTGGTGCGGGCAACAGTGGAGAGCGTTGCGGAAAATACGGTTGATGGTGTGACCGCCCCTTTGTTTTACGCTTTGCTTTTCGGACCTGTAGGTGCTATGACGTATAAAGCGATTAATACGCTGGATTCGATGTTCGGTTATAAAAACGAACGGTATATGGATTTTGGATGGGCTTCGGCTAAACTGGACGATATCGCCAATTATCTGCCGGCTCGCCTTACAGTTCCGGTCGTTGGTTTTGCGGCATGGCTCATGCGGCTTGACGGGCATGCTGTTTTCCGTTCGGTTGTTCGAACCGCAAGGCAGCATGCAAGTCCAAACGCAGGGTTTTCGGAAGCAGCTTTTGCCGGAGCGCTTGGCGTAAGGCTTGGAGGGCCTCGATCCTATGGCGGTATCAGACAGACGTTGCCGTATCTGGGAATTGTAGAGGATGATTGTACTATCGATACCCTGAGAAAAACCATTAGACTTATGGTGCTGAGCGCTTTTTTGTTTCTTGCTTCGGGAGTTTTTATTCGCCTCACTGTTCAGGGGAGCGTTACATGATTGTTGCTTAGCTGAAGAATATGAAAAAGTACCAGGATACAACCTTGCGTCCGGCTGCGATGTTGGGGCTCAATACCATATCGGGAGCGCGTGTTGCTCTTTTTTTTGTTTTCGTTTCGCTTCTCCTTGGGTTTTCACTTCTTCTGGGGCCGACGGGTATGCTATGGCCCGACCTCGATTCCCCGGTAGAACGGGCGATTATGAGTTTACGGTTCAGCCGTCTTGTTATGGGTGTGCTGGTCGGCGGTGCATTGTCCGTTTCGGGAGTGATTTTCCAGGCGATACTGCGCAATCCTCTTGCCGAACCTTATGTGCTCGGAGTAAGTGGCGGGGCGGGACTTGGGGCAACCATGGCCATTCTTTTCGGTGCTGTTGCTGCTGTACCTCTTAGTCTTCCCATAACGGCATTTGCCTCGGCTGTTGTGACTCTTTTTCTTGTCTACTGGATTGCAAGCCGTGGTAGCGGAGGGATGCCTTCGGTTTACAGCCTTATTTTAAGCGGGGTGATTGTCAGCGCTATCTGTTCGAGTTTGATCATGTTTTTTGTTTCCATGGCCAGCGCCGAGGGGCTGCACAATGTCATCTGGTGGATGTTGGGGAACCTTCAGCCGCCGTCTCTCAACCAACGCCTTTTTTCTGCATTGTTTATCGGAATCGGGATTGGAGGGGCATGGTTTCTTGCTACCAGGCTCAATGCCTTGACCTTCGGGAGGGAAATGGCACACTATCAGGGTATCAATGCCGATGCCGTCATCTTGGGGGGGCTGCTTTGTGCGACGTTGATTGCGGCAACGGCGGTTTCGATGGCTGGTATGATTGGGTTTGTGGGTTTGATCGTTCCTCATGTCATCAGGGCGATGTTCGGTCCGGATCATCGCTGGCTTATTCCTCTTTCCGCAGTTGGAGGAGGAACTTTTCTTGCTGTTTGCGATGCTTTTGCCAGAACGGTGCTCGCTCCGATAGAGGTTCCTGTCGGTGTTGTAACGGCTCTGGCCGGAGGGCCTTTTTTTCTGCTGATTCTTCAACGCAAAATGAAAAATGCATGGATAGGTTAGCTAAGATTGCCGATTTGTTTAATTGTTGAGGAATCGAAACAGGAAAGCAGGAGGATATGGGACAGGCTGCGTTGACGTTTGAAAAAGTGAATGCCGGATACAAAGGCAGGACGGTGCTCGATGATCTCAGTTTTCAGGTAAACGAGGGCGAATTTATTTCGTTGATCGGACCTAACGGGTGCGGCAAGAGCACGTTGTTGAAAACCGCTTCGGCGTTTCTGAAGCCGGTCAAGGGGCGTGTCTATCTTTTTGGAAAAGATATTCGATCGATGCGCCAGGTGACTCGTGCCAGATATATAGGGGTGGTCCCGCAGAAAGTCGAGTCTCCGATGGCCTTCACTGTAGGTCAGATTGTCATGAACGGTCGTATTGCCGCCTCAGGTTTCCTGAGAGGACTTGTTGAAGAAGACTTTGTGGTTATCGAGCGCTCTATGATCTATACCAATGTGCTTCACCTGAAAGACCGCTATTTCATGGAATTGAGCGGTGGTGAACAGCAGAGGGTCATTCTTGCTATGGTTCTTGCTCAGGAGCCACGTATTCTTATGCTTGACGAGTCGATTGCACATCTTGACATCAATCATCGTTATGAGGTTCTGCGCATTTTAAAAAGAATCAACCGTGAAAAAAGCATGACGGTTTTCCTTGTCAGTCATGATCTGGGTTTGTCGTCGGAAGTCGCTGATCGTTTGATCCTGATGAGTGAAGGGCGCATTGTCGCTGAAGGCAGGCCTGAAAAAGTGCTTGTTCCTGAAATTCTTGATCAGGTGTATGATTGTGAATTGAAAGTTCAAAGAGATCCCGTTACCGGTTCGATACATGTATCCGGTGTTCTCGAGAATTTCAACGGAAGCTCGAAAAAACATAAAGCGGTGCATGTCATTGCCGGAGGAGGGACCGGGATAGAGCTCTTCCGGCGTTTTTCACTGCAAGGGTTCAGGATTACAAGTGGTGTTTTGAACGAAATGGATTCGGATGCTGAAGCGGCTCTTGCCCTCGGTATCGATGCGGTATTCGAAAAGCCTTTTTCCGCCATAGGAGAGGAAGCTTTTCAAAAAGCGTCTTTCAAGGCAGCGAAGGCCGATATCCTTGTTGTGAGTGATGTGCCTTTCGGACAAGGCAATCTGATCAATCTTCAGCTTGCAAAAGAGGCGATCGAGGCAGGAAAAAAGGTGTGGATAGCCGAGGGAATTGCCGAACGCGATTACACCGAGGGAAAGCAGGCCGTCGAAATTGTGAGGAAGCTTCTTGCAGACGGTGCTCAAGCATGGACCAGTCTGCATGACTTGATGAAAGAGTTGAAGGGGGATCACTAAACTCAAAAGGAAAATAGGAGAAAAGAATGAAAATATATACCAGAACGGGGGACGAGGGGACGACGGGTTTGTTTGGCGGCGCCAGAGTGGATAAGGATGATTCCAGAGTGGAGTGCTACGGCACATTCGACGAAGTGAACTCTTATATCGGGCTGTTGCGTTCGAAACTACCGTTGGGCCATGCGTGGCAGGGGCGTTTACAGGAGGTGCAGGTTACTCTCATGAATATGATGTCTCATCTTGCTACTCCAACAGATGCTTCCAGGGTGAATGTTAAACCGCTTCCTCTTGACGGAGCCGAATGGTGTGAGCACTGGATCGATGAACTGGAAGAGGCGGCCGGGCCTTCGGATTGTTTTCTGTTACCCGGCGGAACGGAAATTTCCGCTCTTTGTCATGTGGTTCGTACACAGGTCCGCCGCGGGGAGCGTATGCTTGTTCGTCTGATGAAAGAGGCAACTGTTCATCCCTCCATTCCGGTTTATGTCAACCGGTTATCCGATCTTTTTTTCGCACTCGCAAGAGCGGAGATGGCCGGAGCGGATGTGGAGGAAGAGCGATGGCGTTCTTTTGTTTACAGGACAAAGAAGCCGTCCTGAACCACATTTTTTCCGGTCGTTCATGAATGTTGCTTTATGTATGGCATAGCTGAAATGCAGGGTCATCGATAGATGTTTTGAGGAGGCTGTTTATCAAGATTCAAACATCGAAGCAATGGAAAAAGATGGACTGAACAAGCTTTTTGAGCTTGTTTCCAATGTTTTTCATCCTATTACGAATGCAGGCATCGCTTTTTTTCTGTTGACGTTTTGGGGCGGGGGCGATAGCATTGTTGTGAACGGTTTCCATTTCTCGGTCACTCTTTTGTTTTCGATGGTAATTCCATTCCTGTATATTTTCTACCTCAAGAAAAAAGGTTACCTCGAGACGGTCGATATCACTGAAAGAGCTCAGCGGCTGAATCCGTTTACTTTTAGCATCGTCAGTTATGTTACAGGTTTCTTTATCCTCCTGGGCTTACAAGCCCCTGTTCATGTCCAGGGGCTTATGTTTTGCTACGCCTCAAACACTTTGCTTGTCATGCTTGTTACCAGGTGGTGGAAGATCAGCGTTCACACTACAGGTATTGCTGGTCCTCTAGTTGCTTTGACGTTTGCATTCGGTACAGTTGTCTACCCTTTTTATCTGTTGGTAATCGTTATAGGAACGGCAAGGGTTTACTTGAAGAGGCATACCGTAATGCAGGTGCTGGCGGGAGGAACGGCGGGCCTGCTGTTGACATATATACAGTTTCGAATCTTTTTCTCCTGACCCGCGTCAATTTCTTTTTCATGGAGTCTATGCTGCCTGTTGGTGTTAAGCCGAGGGCTTTTTCTCCTGCATTCCATCCTCTTTTTCCAAGTATAGATTTCTGGAATTATTCCAAGACATGCAAAGCAGATGTCTGGAAGAGGCTTGCCTGATTCTTGTTGTAGATCCACTTTTTTCCATCTTCCCGGAAATGTCGTGATTCTTTCGGGGCGAAGTCTTGCATAGCGTTGTTTCCTCAAACGAACTTTTATGCGTCGCTTCATATTCCGATACGCATATATGAAATCTTTCCTCTAAAACTCATCGTTGGAATCAACCAACGTGTCTGGTATGAAAAAATATGTTGTCATAGGATAAATCGGGTCGGCTGTATCGTGCTTTTGGGCCTTTGTAAACAAAAGGTGTCAAATGATAGTATGTAATTGATTTTATATTCTTTGAAATATTCTGTGATATAGATGATATATCAAAATTACATGATAAGAGCTCACTTGATTTATCTTCTCGGTTTGAGAGAGAGATTGACGTTTTTTTTTGATTACTTCGATATGGTGCGGAGTATATAGTTATTTAGGATGATTCTGGGGGACTTTTCGGGATTTGCTACCGAAATCTTGTTTTTATAAAAAATGACAGGAGTAGGTGTCCTCGTAAGAATTGGCTGGCTGAATGGTATGATGAGTGTTGATGTTTCAAGTTCTGGTATTACTTATGTCTCGATTGAAAACTGCGATACAGTTTTTTTGAATCTGTAGCAGTATTGCTTAGCTGTTTTAAGGTTTCGATTCAAACGGGTTTTTGTTGTGAGCCGATTATTAAAAGGAATAATAATATTTACAATTCTTGGAGCGGTTTTATTTCCTGTTTTAAGCTGGATAGATGCATTTGAATTGCTTTGTAAGTGGTCGAGATTTTATGAGAATATAGAAATTGATGAACTGTTTATTTTATTTCCTATACTTATTTTCTTTTTTGCAATATTTCTTGGATTGCAGGTTAAGGAAATTATATATTTAAATCAAAAGCTTCAGGTCTCTAACAAGGAATTGAAAGTTTCTCAAAGTCAATTGGTCCAGTCCGCAAAATTAGCATCGGTAGGAGAGATGATTGCGGCAATAGTTCATGAAATCAATAATCCTTTGGGAGTAATTAATATGGCTGTAGATGTTTCATTGATTCTTCATGAACAGGGTAAATACGATCTTATAGAAGAGCATCTCAGGGCAATCAAGGAACAGACAAAACGAGCATCCGTGATTGTCAATCATTTGTTGGAATTCGGCAGAGACGCTGGTTTGGAAAAGCAGGAAGATATTAATATTAATGAGGTTATCGACAAATCTTTTATTCTTTTCAATAAAGATTTATCCAGTAAGAATATTGAAGTAATCCAGCAGCTTTCCGAGGATTTGCCGTTGGTCAAAGGAAATGTGATCGAACTGGAGCAGGTGTTCATCAATTTATTCAGTAATGCTGAAAATGCTTTAAAATCCTCTTCTAAAAAGCAACTTACGGTTCGCTCTTTTCATTATGATGGTTTTGTTGTTGTTGAGGTTGAAGATACAGGATGCGGGATTCCTTTTGACGTGAAATCAAAGATTTTTGATTCGTTTTTTACGACAAAGGAGAAAGGAGAAGGTACAGGGTTGGGTTTGTCGATTTCTTACAAAATCATTCAAAATCATAAAGGAACAATAAGCGTCCAGAGTGAAGAAGGGAAAGGAACAAAATTTATAATTCAAATTCCAGTGCTGGAAGATACATGAAAATATTGATAATGGATGACGAGCCCCTGATTCTCAAATTGTTGGAAAACTATTTGACAATGCTGAATCATCAAGTGGCCTCGGTTTCGAACGGGAAGAAAGGACTTGAGTTGTTTTTGCAGGATCCTGAAGCATTTGATTTGATCATTACAGATTTCAAGATGTCCGGCCTTGATGGTATTAGCGTTATCGCTCGTCTCAAAGAAGAGGGGTATGACGTTCCGGTGGTGTTCATAAGCGGGTATGGAATGGCCGATAAAAAAGAGGTCACTCAAGATCTGAAAATTGTCGCTGTATTGGACAAGCCATTTGATTTGAGTGAGCTCAATGAGGTCTTGTCACAGGTTGAGAATCCTGAGAACGAATAGTGATACTTGCTGCCATGACTATGCCGAAGTCAGGCCTGTGACAAAGAGGGATATTGAGTGGATAGTTTTTCAAGTATACCAGTGGATAAAACTGCTGATGGATTTCATTGAAAAAATACGAGGAGGAAAAAAAAGGGACAGTAACTTGTAAACCCACAGATGGGGGAGAGGTTCTGTAGCGCGAACCCTCGAAGTTGAGAATGCTTGCTCTACAGAACCGTGACCGAATCGCCTACTTTCATCCAGCTGAAAAGCCTTTTTGCATCGGCTTCGAGCAGTCGAACGCAACCGCGTGAAGCAGGGTGACCGGGAAGGGACTGCTGGTGTATGAAATACGGGCCGTCGTAGTTGATAGAATAAGGCATCGGTGCGTTATTATACTTAATTGAGCGTTTATGTCTTTGCTTGTAGTTGACAAAGAACTCTCCGGGCCAGGTTGGGTTGGATTTCCGGCCACTGGAAATCGGTCCCCAGAAAAGCAGGTTGCCGTTCTCATAAGCTCCGAAATACTGTGTATTCAGAAAAACCCGAACTTCCCGTTCCCCACGGCTGTCATTGAGCTGTTGTGGAACAGGTGTGTATTGCGAGGCTTTTTCGATATCTACCGGAAGTAGTACGGTTTTTCCTGCAGAAATATGTCTGCGGTCTACCTTGTTCACTTTCATGAAAATTGTTTCACAAGTCAAATTCTGATTGCAGAGCTTGTCAAGTGATTCTGCTTTATCGAGCTTTACTTGACCGAAACCTTCCGGCACAACTGCTGTTTTTTCGGAACCCGGACTATCTGCCGATGAGGCTATCGCTAATGTTTCGTCAGTCAGGGTGCTCAATCCCATGACGAGAAACAGCATTATAAATGTTCGAATTATAAGCATCGTTCTCTGGATTTAATTTTTAAATAGACTTATTCTTAATAAAAACATTTTGAGTCGCTTGATAGTTCAATGAATGTGTGACGCATACGGAAGTGCCCGTGTTCAGCGCCTTTGAATGTCAGCATGATCGAACGTAACATCTGCGCGCTTGTTTATATTGCTGTTCGAGTGTGTGAGGGTTTTTAGCCGGACAAGTGCATAGGTGTGTTCACGAACGACCGAATATCTATCCTTGATCGTTATCATGAGCAATCGTAACGTTGATCCGAGCCGACCGCCCAAAGGAATTGGGGGTTGTAAAATAGTCGTTTTTGTTTTGCTGTTTCCCTTTTTGTGGAGTTGTTCCGCTGCAAATGGGCTTGCGCATTATTGTAAACCGACCGATCATTTTCATACTCTTTCGTATGACGAAAGAGTTTTTTATGAAGATGGAGCTGAAGAGTTTGCAGGAATCGTGGCTGAAGCTCTCGAGACAGCAGTAGTGAGCGTGGAACGGTTGCAGTACGGTTCCTTTATAAAAAATATACGTCTCTATGTTTCTGCAAGTCCGGAAAGTTTTGAGGCGTTGACCGGCAGGAATGCAAAAGGCATTACCTATCGAGGTAGCGTTTTTCTTTCTCCGCGGCTGCTCGAGCATCCGGAAGAGATTGACGCTTACATAACTCATGAACTTTCGCATCTTTTTTTACTTCAGCATAGAGGTTTGTACAAGTACATGACGATGCCGCAATGGTTTACTGAAGGTTTGGCCGTATTTGTTTCTGAAGGGGGTGGAGCCGGGACTGTTCGGGAAAAAGAGGCGGCCAGAGAGATTCTGTCTGGTAAAGCTTTTGAGCCGGATGATGCAGGAGGTTTTTTCGATTTCTTTTTTCCGAAATATGGGAATCATTGGGGGCTCGAGCCACATATGTTTTACAAACAGTCTTCGATGTTCGTTGCATTTCTGAAAGAACACGATGAGAATGCTTTCAGGAGTCTTCTGCTATCCCTTCAAGGTGGTGAATCTTTCGGTAAAGCCTTTCAACAGGCGTATGATGTTTCGATTCGAGATTCATGGTGCTTTTTCACCGAGCGGTTGAAGGCCGGATGATTTTTTTTGATTGAAACCGCCATCTCTTTATTTCCGAGACTCATACAAAGAATAGGAATGACGAAATTTCTTGATTTTTTCGTCAAATGAGGCGAAATTGTCAACAATACCGTTGTTTTAAAACAGGTGGCCCGGATCGTTGAAAATCAACAGTCCGCCGCACGTTTGGTATGTCGTAGCTACTATCGTCGTTGCTGCAGGTTATACTTTTATTGGATGGCTATTTTTGAAGAAGGAGTGGGGATGTCCAAGTTTGATCTTGTTAAAGAATACAGGTCGTACTATACGTCAGAGAGAGTTCCTGAAATTATGGAATTCGGTATTGCGAATTATTTGTCGATAGAAGGTAAAGGTGAGCCTGGAGGGAAAGTTTTTATTCAAAAGCTCAAAGCTCTTTACTCACTCGCTTATGGGATCAAGAGACTCTGCAAGGAGCGGGGCAATGATTTCGGAGTTCCAAAGCTTGAAGGTTTGTGGTGGTTTGACGGGGAAAGGCCGGCTTTTGAGGTTCCAAAAAGCGAATGGTGCTGGAAACTGTTGATCAGGATGCCTGAGTTCGTGACAGGAGAACTGATGCTTTCCGTTCAGTCCGAGGTTGCATCGAAGAAGAAAAATGACCTGATTCGAGAGATTGCATTTAAGCAGTTCGCAGAAGGAAAGTGTATACAAATTATGCATGAGGGGCCCTATGCTAACGAGTCGGAAACAATCGAAAAGTTGATGGATTTCATGGTTGACAATGACTTGTCGGTGAATGGGTTACATCATGAAATATATCTTTCCGATCCCGGAAAAACCGAGCCTTCAAAAATGAAGACTCTTATCAGGTACCCGGTGATATGATGTTGACCGGTTGGAAAAAATCACGAACAAAGTGTAATACATGCCGGTATGAGAAAACACCCACAACTTGTTGAAATGTTGCCCGAGGCTATTCTTCGTCACGGGCCTCGCAGGTTTATGGACTATTTGGCTCAGGAGAAAAGCTTTGATGCAGAGCATCACACCGAAACATGCTCGCTTGTGCAGAAAACAGTATATCCGAAAGGGCTGCGGAACCTGGAGCATGGTTCCGGTTATCAAGCGGCGTTTACCGATGTCATTGTAAATTCTCTCGATAAGGTCATGCATCACAACAAGTCGCTTCAAAAACAATCCTCTCGACTACGATTTGTTGATATCGGTAGCGGAAAGGGTAAGGCGCTGATTATCGCGCACTCTTATCCATTTGAGACGATAGTCGGTATAGAATATAATCAGGATTTGTGTGGGATCGCTTGTAGAAATCTCTCCATTACAAAATGTAGCCGGGCAGAGTTATTTTGTAAGGATGTTTTTGAGTATGATGGTTTTGGCGACGATACGGTATATTTTGCATTCAACCCGTTCGATAAACAGCTTACTGAAAAAGTCGCAAAAACAGTTGGGTGCTACGGTAATGTGTATTTTATTTACAACAATCCTTCCTATAAGGAGGTTTTCGGGGGGTGGCAGCTCGTTGACAGAACCGTGGGTTACTGTCCCAATCGGGAGGTAGATATTTATTATCGTCAGGCGAGTCCCTGAGTGACAGATAAGAACAAAAAGAGCGTAGCTTCTTCGATTTTGGGTACCCCTGTTATTATTAACATACAAGAATGAATTGTAAAAAGCAGTTTCCTTTCAGAGTTGGTACAACTTCTTATATCATTCCTGATGAGATTATCCCGAATATAGAGTACCTGAAAGACAAGGTCGATGATGTCGAACTGGTTCTGTTCGAGTCGGACGAGATAAGCAATTTGCCATCGGAGCGTGATATTGCAAAGCTCTTTGCCATCGGCGAAAGGCATGATCTAACCTATTCGATCCATTTACCTCTTGATGTCTATCTCTGCAGTTCCGATTCCGCTATTCGTGAACGGTCGGTTGAGAAATGTCGCAGGGTTGTCGAACTGACGGAGGCGTTACAGCCTTCTGCCTATGTTATGCATGCTGAAGCAGGGCAAGGCATGAATGTCAATGATTTTTCTGAAGAGGAGAAAGTGGCGTTTGCAGACAGTTTCCGTGTTTCACTCGAAGGGCTTTTTTCTGCTGTTTCGGTGCAAGCGTCAGAATTTTGCGTCGAAACCCTCAATTATCCACTTCAGCTTCTTGAGAAGGTTATTTCGTCTTTCGAACTTTCCATAACCCTCGATATTGGACATCTTGAACTCTACGGCTATTCTGTTCAGGAGCATCTCGTCCGGTATCTGCCACGAGCACGTGTGATGCATATGCATGGTATAAAAAACGGAAAGGACCATAACGGGCTGCAGCACATGCGAGCTGAAACGCTCAGTCTGGTCATGCAGGCGCTGCATGACAATCGCGATCAGGCAAGGGTTTTTACCATGGAGATTTTTTCAGAAGATGATTTCAATGCTTCATGTGCCGAGTTGATGAAATACAGCACTTGATATCACTGTAAGTGATTTTCTCCATTTGTCAAGGATGTATCCGGCCTCGCTGTGTTTTTTTTCTCCGCCCTCGTTTCCTTTTCGTGTAAAACAGCGGGAGTTGTTTCTTCTCTGACAGTGAAGTCGATACCGTAGATGTAATCATCCTTAATGACTACCTCGTGCTTTACATCGGAAACGGATAGTGTGTAATCTCCCGGCTGGAGTCCTTTTGTTCTGTAGTAGCCAAAGAGGTTTGTCACGGCATGATCGATAACGTTACCTTTTTCATCCATGACGGTTACTTTTCTGTTTTCGAGAGCGATTGACCGGGTATCGGTAACTTGTCCGGCAATGGAGTATTCGACGAAAGCCGGTATGGTGATTTCGCTGACCGCACCGCTCATCACTTCGACATATGTTGTTTTGTTGGGTATGTTGAGTTCTAAAGGGAGGTTTTCGGCATCCACATCTACTGCATAGACGCCAGGTTTCAGATTGCCGACGAAAAATGAACCATCTACCTGGCGCTGGTTGAGCTTTTTCCCGTTGAGCAGGATATCGACGTTATTGATGTCGTCAGGTTTCAGAGTTGTTTCGTTGATGATTTTCATTGATCCGGCAAGCCCCCCTCGGGTATGGCTTATGGCGGTTCGGTTGATGGGGTAGAAGCGTTTACTCGAACGGCCAAGATCCCAGGTGAGGGCAAATGCGATGTACTGTCTCGCTTCAGGTGGGACAAAATTTGAAAAAGTGTCTTCCGTTTCAAGCCGTAAGGCATTGTTCATATTGTAACTGTATTGCAGACTTAGTTCAAGTCCGGCATTGATGAATTTGTTCCATGCGACAGAGTAGCCTGTTTGGCTGCCTGATGTAGAAGCCCCGAGCCGGATGAGATTGAAGCGGTTGCCTTTTGGATACCAGTCGAAGTATAGGCTGCTTACATTGTTTCCGGTGCTGAATGCATGTGAGTAGAGTGCTCTGCTCTGCAATGAACGGCTGAAATCATAATCGAGATCTGCTGCGATTATCTCATCCTCATAGGTGACGGAAAGATCACTCCGTGAAGTCACATTCATATTTGCTTCGTATCGGTATTGTTCTTCATCATTGGGAAGGGCGGACAACATGAGGCTTGGCATAACATACCAGTAGGCTCCGGGCAGCAGGTATTTTTCTGCAGGCTCGTTTCCTGTTTTGTTGTATCTGCCGTACAAAAGCAGGTCGAAAGGCTTGATGATTCCGGTGCTGAAGCGCAAGGAGTGGTTTTTTTGTTTTTCTTTACCGTCTTTTGAATAATTTTCCTGATTTAACCGCCCAAAATATGAAAGAGACCAATCTGTTCCTTTTCCTTCGAGTCTGAAATCCGTTGCGTAACGGTCATTGGATCTTCCGCCATAAAGTGCTATTCCCCAGTTACCGCCTATCGAGAGAACTGTCCCGGCAAATACTTCCCTGTTGATGTTTTCCGGGTTGTACTGGATTCCCGCTTCGATGGTCATCCGGTTGTGAACGCCGTAGATAATGTGACCGAACCCGGTCCATGATGTGCTGTCGCTTTCATTTTGATTCAGGGGGTTGCCAACTACCCCACCGCCAGCCCTTGCAAGGAGTTCTTTTGCCGGAAGCGTCCGGTTCAAAATCGACATTGTATAGTCAATGATTGTCAAAGGTTTCTCCCGCAATGTTCTTTCATAGATATAGACCTCGGTACGTCTCGGGTCGGACGTCATCCTGACATTGGGGAAGCGGAACCGGCCGTCAAGGCCTATTCGCTGTCTTGCGATAACAACTCCTTCGATCCTGAGTTCGGCGATAGATGCAGGAGGGGCGTTACCTTCAATGGTCCGTTGCTGTGTTCTGTCGAGAGAGAGGAAGGCATCAGAGTCACTGTATCGTTCAAAATCCAGTTGATTGAGAATTGTCTGGTTATTCCATCCTACCTGTATACCCGTAAAATCCAGATCATTTAGAAGAGAAAACAGGTCGGATGATCCGGTACCTGCTCTCAGGACCGAGTTGTTATTGTACGTTGTCCAGTGGTAACGCGAGGGTCGAAAGCGTGTTGTTGGATCGCCTTCAAAGGTTATGTCCCAGACACCGTTGGCGAATCTTCCTCCGGCTTCAATGAGCAAGTCTCTGTTTGTATTGTCGTTGAACTCATAGGAAACCTGTGGCTCGAATCTCAGAAAAGAGAGGGAACTGGATGGGGCCTGAATATCAGGAGTGATAACCGGTTTTGCAGCTTTTTTTCTCGAAGGCTTGCCGGAAGCCCATGGGACATCGAGCGCAAGAGCGAATACCGACTGTACAAAGCGTCCTTTGACATAAAAGGATTTTTCCAGCTGATCGAACGATATGCACTGAGTGTCTTCAATGACTTTCAGACTTTCCGGGTCATGGGAAAGTACTCCGAGAGTAGTTTGATAGCTGACTGTACCGTTTTCCGCAGGTTGACCTTTGAGCTTTGTTTGCTGAATGAAGAGGTCGAACGGAACCCAGTAGGTGTCCTGGTGACGATAGCAAATGAGGGTGCCGGCAGATTTCTTGTTGAAAAAAACTTCAACAAGAAGCGGTTCAGGCTGCCTTGAGTCAGCAGCCTGAACATAGTGTATCGCGCTATTGCTGTAGAGACCGGAGAGAAGGAAAGAAAGCGCAATGAGTCGCTTGGTGAAATCCATTGGCCGTTACCCTTTGCTGTGTCAGCGCGATACGGGATAGGTCTTTTCAATCTTTTTATCTCCAAGTTCTCCTGAAACTGCAACAATGTACGAGCCGGATTTTGGAAGAGAAGGGAGTTGAGTTATGATTGTACGGGTATTGCCGGGGAGCACAGGGGTCTGATTCAGCTGGCCCGATGCAACAAGCCCTTCAGGATTTTTATCGGCATCTTCATTCTTTACGTACTTTTCTGCATTCTGGATGCCGGGAAAGTCATCTTTTTTCCATATGGAATAACCGCCTGTCAATCTGGTGTGAACGTTTCCGCTGTTGATGATCGCCGCTTTCAGCGTATTGTCCGATTTATCGAGAGAGAGCGTTTTAAGCGTTGACGAGCGTTTCACGGGATTTGCATTTGCATATACTCCAACACCCAGCTTGAAGAGAACTTCTACCGGTTTTTTTTCTTCATCTGCTACGTTTTCCTCCATGGGTTCTTCTATGAAATAGATAAGTGCCCTGTGTTCTCCGGGATCGGGCTTGACCGGAGGACGAAC
This sequence comes from Prosthecochloris marina, assembly GCF_003182595.1. Taxonomy (NCBI): domain Bacteria; kingdom Pseudomonadati; phylum Chlorobiota; class Chlorobiia; order Chlorobiales; family Chlorobiaceae; genus Prosthecochloris; species Prosthecochloris marina. Next base: position 283,438 of record NZ_PDNZ01000001.1, on the reverse strand, counting down.
GGATAAACGAACAACCTGGCTTTTTCCCGGCTCAAGGGTAAATGCGGTCGGGTTGATCAGCATCCATTGGTCAAGGGATTGTTCGGTTGGAGGCAGAAGTTTGACTTCGTTATTTTCATCGAGGGTCCAGTTATAAACCTCTACTTTTACGTTGGTCGGTGTTTTTTTCAGATTGAAAAGCCTGAGTGATTCGTTAACCGGTTCGGAACCGATCGAGAGTTCAAGCATCGAGGGAGATACACCTATCTGGCCGGGAGGAGCTGTTTCTTGAGCGTGAACATTGGCTGCCATTGTTACCATGGCAATGAGGAGCGCCGTGAGTAATTTTTTCATGATAGCGTTTAGATTGTTATGATTGTTATTTCGATGGTACCGAAATATTTTCCGGATTTTTTTGCCCGGGAGATGTCCAGATCCAGATCGACCCTGCCGAGACATCTGATCTTTTTCTTGTTTTTCCTTTCACACTCGATCGGTTTTTCGGTAAGGTACGCTTTGATTATCGACGAGCTGTCATTCTTGTGCGAAAGGGCATTTTCAACTCCGCTTCTGCTGAGAATTCTGTATTCAACATCAAATGCCCGGCCGCGGGAAAAACTATCATCATCGTCATCGTCATCACTATCGTCGAACTGGTAATACCACAGCAGCACGTTTTTACGGCTGATTCTCGTTGTGGTATATATTTGTTCCAAAAACAGTTCGGGGGTATCGACATCGCTGCTGTTCCATGTTACATCAGCTTCGAATGGACTGAGTGATGCAGAAACTCCGCTTTTTGATAAACCGATTTCACTCAATGTTACCTTGTCAAGCTTCCTGTTTTTGTAAATCTTCAGATTGTCTGCAGAAAAGGCAGGGCTTGCATGAGAGGTTGCCATTAGAAAAAAAGCGATTGTCACCAAAAGAGAGCGTTTGTTTTTTGGATCTGGCCACCGGATATTAGTCAATAGCCTCAACCTTATATCGTTGAAGCGGTTATAGTATACTGACCCCCGGCATGGCTGCCAGATCGGCTGGTTTCACTGAAATCAAGATCCAGCTCGATGCCTCCAAATGTTGCAGAGCTTTTTGCAATACCTCCAAGGTTGGCCTTGATCGAGCTGCCGCTGTTTTCTCCGTCGTTGACCTTCACGTTCGACATGCCGATTTTTGATTCCCCGTTTGAAAGCTCATCTCCTCCAGAAGGGATTGTTACGGTAACCTCTGCGTTGCCACTTTTTGAAAAACCTCTTACTGCCCAAACATTCGGCATTTTCACGGTTGTTTTTGTGCCATCGAGTTCAAGCTTGGCATCCATAAGACTGGCTGTCGAGAGTTCGTCTCCGGAGGCTGCGCCTTCCCATGATACTGCCATGGTATTGTCACCCTGATCAAGAGCTTCGGAAGTCGGGGTCTCGAAATTGAGCGTTAGGTTCGAGTAATAATGCAGCACGATGAATTGGGGGACATTTGCCGTGACTTTGGCTGTTCCGCTGCTCGATTGTTGTCCGCCGCCGACGACAGCATCTGCATTATCGATGGAAAATGCAAGAATAAGAAGAAAAACCGTACAGGCTTTTCCTGAAAATGATAATAACTTCATAATGAGAATTATTTAGGGGGTTAAAAGAAAGAAACTAAAGCACCTGCGTCTACCCTTGAATTTAAAAAAGATTTCCTGGATAGCGTGATGACAATTTACCGAGTCGCACTGATTTTTCAGCTTGTTGAGTATAGTCGAATCGACTGTTGTCCACTCTTCGGGTTCAGGAATCAGATTGTTTCTGCAGTGATTTTATATTGGCCACCGGTGTGAAGGCCCGCTTTGGTTGTTTCGGAAAAGTTCAGTGTTATGCGGACATTGCCGATGGTGGCTTCAGAACTTGTTATTCCTTTCAGACTTGTATTGATCGTTGTACCGGAATGACCGGCATTATCTTCTATTTGAATGTTCCCTTCACCTTCTTCTATGATAATTCTGGAGGAACCCGAGGTGAGAACATTGTTGTTGAGCGATATAGAAACTTTGGCATTTCCCGAAGGGGAGAGGCCGCGGATAGCCCAGACATTGGGTAGTTGCAGTGATACCCTGTCGGGTAAATCGATTTCTGTATTCTCGTCGTTCAGCTGGCTCGTGCTTTCGGCATCTCCGTTCCACTGAACATCGAAATCGGCCGAACGTCTGTCTTCTGCTGAGGAAAACTCTTCAAAATTAAGGGTCAGCCCGGAATAATAATGCAGGATAATGAGGTCCGGAAGAACGATGGAAATATTGGTACTACCCACGACACTTTGGGTTTTAGCGGGGCTTTCTGCCTTGGATGAATGAGGGTTGAGCAGAAAAATGCTCATACAGAATGCCATGAAAGTAAAGGCGCTTTTTGCCATCTCATTCTTTATGTTCCGGGGGGTTCAGGGGAACTCCAGAGGATACTTCGTATACTATCCTTTCTCTTATATTGTACTGAATTTCTGCTTGATCTCAAACATCCCTTCTCTTTATGTTCAAAGGACTGGTTTCGTAACACCGATCCAGTCAATGATTTTCGGTGCTTTTTATGGATTCCGGGGCATGACTCCTTTCTCCCGGTTATCCTTGGGCAAGCGAGAAGCGCGACTCGGGGATCCATTGGTTTTCCTGTTGCTCAGTATCGATGCCGCATCGAGTGCGGCATGACTCCATTCTCCAAGTCATCCTCGGGCAAGCGAAGCGCGACCCGGGGATCCATCTTCTGTCGAGAGTATCTATGGATGCATATCGAGTGCGGTATGATATTGTGGGGCGGAGAAGTAGTCTGAATGAAGCACATTACTGCTGTTCCCGGGACTCGGGTATGATAATGTCGACTTCAAACAGAAAGTCTTGAGTAATGGTAAAGTCTGTTTCCGTCACATGGTCCGGCTCGCCTTCTTTTGTTGTTGTTACCTTTGCCGTGTAGTTTCCTTGTCTCAGTCCGTCGATACGGTAGTAACCGAACTGGTCGGTTTTCGTCTGCTTTACGATTTTTCCGGCTGAATCGACGATACTGACCGGTACATTTGCAAGCATATGTTCCGAGGCAGTGCATACCTTGCCTGCGGCGCCATACTCCGTAAAAACAGGTATATTTACTTCAGTAACGGCTCCGCTCTGTACTTCGACTTTTATGTTCTGTTGCTCGATAACCATTTCTAATGGAAGATTTTCAGGATCGACCGAGACCGTGTATACACCCGGTCTGAGGTTCCCGACAAAAAAAGTGCCTCCAATCTGGCGTTGCCCCAGCTTTCTTCCGTTTATCAATATTGAGACATCATTGATCGACGATTGGCTGACATTTGTGTCGGTCATGATTTTCAAAGCTCCGGCCATGCCTCCTCTTGTCTGGCTTATAGCTGCTCTGTTGATGGGATAGAACCGTTTGCCGGAGTGTCCGAGATCCCATTTGAGGGTAAGGCTTATGGTGTGGTTGTCGTAATTATCCGATAGATAGGGGCTGTCTTCAATGGACAATCCGCTGGCATTGAACATGTTGTCGTAATAGGATAGAGCGATACTGAGCCCTGTATTGATATCCCGGCTCCACGAGCCGGAAAAGCCGAATCTGCCATGCATATGTGAGGCTCCGAGCCGGATACGGTCATTTCTGTTGTTTTGGGGATACCAGCTAAAATAGGCGCTCGAGGCATGCATCTCGTTTTTTGGCGCATAAGAGTGGTACAATTGCAGGCTGTTGCTGCCGTTCCTGAAATCGTAATCGACATTGGCGGTGATCACCTTGTCTTCGTAACGGAGTCGCACATCGGTATCTCTGCGTGGCCGCAGCGACGCTTCATAGTGGTAAGTGCCGTCACTATCGTATGGTATCGCCGACAATCTTGTTCGCGGAAAGATTTGCAGGTGAGCGCCCGGGAGAAGGTGACGGCTGATCACGCTGCCGTTTTCTTGCGTATAGTTGCCGTAGATAAAGGCGTTGAGCCAGGAAAACGGCCGTGCCTGCAGGCGCAGGATGTGGCGCTGCTTTCGCTCTCTGGTATCAAACCCGAACCCTTTTTCATTCCACTGGGATCGCTGGGAAACGCTCCATGTTTTTCCGTAGCCGTTAATCGAGACATCGGCTCCGTAATGTCCGTTTGACTGTGCGCCGTAAAATGATGTATTCCATCTGGAACCGACTGACATGACAAATCCCAGAAGCTGACCGATCGATTGTGCATAGGGATCATACTGTATGCTGCCTTCGAGCGTTACGCGCTCGTTCAGTCCGTAAAGCATATGAGTGAACCCTGTCAGGGAAGTGGAGCTCGAATAGTCTTCATCGAGAGGATTTCCCGATCGTCCTGCACCACAATGAAGTAGAATTTCATGCCGCGCGAGACTCCGGTTTGATGTCGATTGCGTGTAGTCGATAATGCGAAGAGGCTTTTCCAGGGTTGAATACTCGTAAATATAAACCTCGGTTATTCTCAGATCGGTTGTCATGCGGACATTGCTGAACATGAATTTTCCATCGAAGGAAATTCTCTGACGGGCAGCGACACGTCCGTCGAAACGCAACTCGGCGATGCCGGCAGGTGGGCCGGTGCCTTCGATTGTCCGGCGCTGTGTGCGGTCGATATTCAAAAGGGCATCGGAGTCACTGTAGTAGGTATCGTCCAGATTCTGTAATATGTTGCGGTTGTTCCATGCGAACTGAATGCCTGTATATTCGGAATTGTTGACAAGGTTGTATACCTGGCTTGTTCCTGTGCCTATTCTGAGAACGGTGTTTTTGCTGAGTGTTGTCCAGTGATATTGAGAAAGCGCCAGCTTGTCATGTTTGTATCCTCTTGTTCTGATATCCCACATGCCTGCGCCGATCCGTCCTCCGGCCTCTATTTCAAGAAAGTAATCACTGTTACTGTCGTGAAAGCTGTAGGATGCATCGCTTTCGACGTGGAGAAACGAGAGTGAGTTACGAGGGGCGGATATGTCGGGTTCAATGGCTCTTTTTTTCTTTCCTTTCAACGAGGTAACCGGTCGCCAGGGAACGAGGATTTTTATCGCGTAGAGATATTCGTTGAACAGCGGGTGGACATGAAAGGTTTCTTTCAGGGCTGTGAACGAAACGCACTGTTCTCCTTCGAACTCCCGCAAGGATGACAGGTCGAAATCGATGGGGCCGAGCGTTGTCGTCAGACGCATCTTGCTTGTGCTGTCCTCTACTGCCGGCAGGCGGGCATGTTGTTGAAACAGCTCGAAAGGAATCCAGAAATCGCCATTATGCTGGTAGCAAAGCTGTATGCCTGCGGACAGGTTGTCGAAAAACAGTTCGACCACGAGCGGTTGCTCCTGGTCGGCTGGTATTCGTTCTTCCGGAGAGTCCGATAACTTGTCGGTTGCGAAAAGAGGCGGTGCGTGAAAGAGCATACCGAGCGTCAGGAACGCAGATATCGTTTTCTGTGCTGTTGCTACCCATCGAATCAGCATGTTACGTTTGGGGTGCTACTGGGTAAGCTTGAACGTATGCAAACGGGGAACTCCGGCTAGTGTATCCTGAACGGCGACGATATAGTTGCCGTTTTCCGCCATACGGGGCAATGCGGTTGCAATGGTTCGCCTTGTGTCCGGCAGCACAGGAAAGCGGTTGAGACGGCCTCTAGCGGCGAGACCGTCCGGCTTCTCATTTTCCTTGTTCTTCGGAAATACTTTGTCCGGGTTGCTGCTTCCGGGAAAATCCTGTTCCTTCCAGATGGCGAAGCGCCCGCCGAACCTGACATGGATGTCGCCGGTATTCTCGATATCGGCGAGAAGTGTGTTCCTGTCCAGACGGAAGGCGTGCAGTTTGGCCTTTTTCTCTGCAGGGTCGGCAATTGCGTACACCCCGACACCGAGCCGGAACCTTGTCCTGATGGTTTGTTGCGCCGTCGTGTCGTTTTCAGCAGGAATTTCTGTGAAGTACACTATTGCGCGATGTTCGCCAGGTTCAGGTTGCATTCTCGGCCGAATCGAGAACCGTATGGGCCGGTTTTGTTTCGGCGGTACCGTGAAGTTCAGGGGATTGATGGTCATCCACTGGTCCAGCGATTGAGTGGTCGGTGGCAGCAGTTTGACCCTGTTACTGGTGTCGGTGGTCCAGTTGTGAACGCTGACCTCAACCCTGACCGGTTTATCTTTAAAGTTATAAAAACGGATGGTTTCGTTCACCGGCTTTGTGCCGATACGGATATCCTCGAAAATTTCCGGCGACAGCCCCACCTGTCCCTGAGGTATTATATCCTCTGCATACAGATCTTTGAAAGAAGCAACGGCTAACAAGAGTAAAACGGAAAGAAAAAAACGATATGTCATTATAATTATAACTCATAAAAAGGTTAGCGTTGTATGAACTGTTCCCGTGTATTCTCCGGAGCGGCGGGCCTTGGAAATATTAAAAGAAAAATGAGCCCATCCACAGAATCTGGTTGTATCCTCGTCGTCGTCATCGTAGTCATCGTCGTCATCCCAAGGAATAGTACGGGTTTCCAAAACTTTCACCTTGATCCACGAGCGTCGATCCGAGACATGGCTCAGTCTTCCGCTTCTGCCGTAGTCGTCTTCGACATCTATCGCCACATCGATCGATGGAACACGATTCCATTTCGTATCGCTGTCGTCATCATCATCATCGTCGTCATAAATGGTGATCTTCCAGAGGCAGGAACGGTTGCTATCCTGCCAGTGTGTCCATCGCGAGAATTTTTTGGTGTCATAGACACGTTTTATGTTACTGGTTGTAAGAGCAGGCTCAACGATGGTGCCATCCCAGGTGACGTCCGGTGAAAAAGAGCCCTCGTCTGCAAGATAGGTTGATGCATGATGGTTGTTGTTGAAAATCTCTCCCGGCATCATAGGCATGAACCTGATGCGTTTTTCGAAACGGACTGATATATAGCCGTTATTATCTTTTCCCAAAGAGTCTGACGGCTGTAGCACAGCAGTGGCAATAACGGTTATTGCCAGAAAGAACGCCAAGAGGCTCTCGTTGGAGAACCTCTTGCATATAATTGATACCATATACGCCATGAGCGGGGTGCTTGAGAAAAGATTACACTGCTTCAGCGGTTATGGTGTATACTCCCCCTGTGTATGTTCCCGTTGCATTGGCAGAACTCATATCAAGGGTGAGGTTGACATCACCGATTTCGGCTTGTGATTTGAGTATACCTCCAAGCGGAACATTGATTGGGTTGGATCCATTACTTGTAGAGCTTCCATGCTTGACCTGGGCAGCTGTAATCGTGATTGTCGCAGATGAGCCAGATGTTGTGTTCGTTATAGTCGGGGTGGTGAGCGCAACTGATACCTCTGCATTGCCTGAGCTGGAAATGCCGCGTACCGCCCAGACGTTGGGAATATGCACCGTTATCTTTCCATCTTCTGGTTCAGAGGCAGATGAGTCGAGGTTGCTATTAGTAAGACCTGCAGTGCCGGAAGCTTCGCCATCGGCCCAGGTGACATCCCATGTGCCAACTCCCTCATCGATGCCTACTCCTGATAAGTTATCGAAATTAAGGGTTATGCCGGAAATGTAATGAAGGATGACGATACCGCTCAAGTTTACGGATACATCCGTAGAACCTGTTGCTCCCGATACAACAGTAGCATGGCCGACTTTACCAAAAGAGGTAAGCAGTAATGCTGCGAGGGTAACAATTGCAAGTGTTTTTTTTGAGTTGTTTTTCAATAGAGTCTCCCTGTTTTTTTGTTTTTGAAATGATTACACTTTTAACTGATAAAATCATTTACTGCTTTTCGATGTATTATGTGTGCAAATATTGTGCCGTGTTTTTGTTATCAGGCAAAGTGGATATGTTTATTATATGAAGAGAATGCAAATTCTCTGCTATATGATATTTTTTTTAAATGCTTTGGAGCTTTTTCTGATTTGATGTTTCTGGTTGATGTGGTGAATTTGGCTCACGTTTGGTTTTGTCTGGGGCGTTATTTTTAGCGTAAGACTGTTTTGTTTTGAGTCGGAAGAGGTTTCGTTTTGAGAATACGGTCTCAATTCGGAGCGAAAGGTGAAGTTTTTTGTCTATGCTGTTATGGGGTTCTGTTTTTTTTAATTACAAGTATGGTTATTTCGAGGAACGTATTGATGAGAGACTTTTTTTCATTTTGATATAAAATTCGTTTCGCTATGGCTGATGTTGTTTTTCTTACGGGTGGTGCGAGAAGCGGTAAAAGTTCATTTGCTCTGAAACGCGCAGAACGATATGCTGAGAAAGCGTTTCTCGCTACAGCCGAACCTTTTGATGAAGAGATGGCTGCGCGCATCGATAAACATCGCGAGGAGAGGGGCGATCGGTTTGAAACCTTTGAAGAACCGGTCGATATAGATGCAACCTTGCGTGTTATACCGTCGTCGATCGATGTTGTAATTGTCGACTGCTTGACTGTATGGGCAGGAAACCTTTTGTATAAGCTCGGGTCGGATGAAATAATCATGAATCATGTCGATCGTTTGCTTGCTGTTTTGCAAAATCCTCCTTGTAATGTTATTCTCGTATCCAATGAAATAGGGATGGGGATCGTGCCTGAAAATGCAATGGCGCGGAAATTTCGTGATATAGCCGGCACCATCAACCAGAAAGTGGCTGGTGCTTCAACCGAGGCATGGTTGCTCTGTAGCGGTTTGCCGGTAAAGTTGAAGTAAGGCTCTTGGGTAATGGGGTTTAGGGTTTAGGAAAGAGGTCGTAGGGAATAGGGATCTCCGGAACCGCTCTATGAAGTCCTGACATAAATGTATATGAGGCGGCGGCTATTCATTCTTTCTTATAATAATAACGAACAGTGGAGTATATGTACGATCAGTTACAAGAGGTTCTCGGCAATATCAAGCCGGTTGATAATTCATTGAGGGGACCAATTCAGGCACACCTTGACGATCTCACCAAGCCAAAAGGTAGTCTTGGGCGTCTGGAGGAGATTGCGATGAAGTATGTTCTTGCAACGGGTTCCGATTGTCCGATACTGAAAAAGAAGAAAGTTTTTTGCTTTGCGGCAGATCATGGTGTGGCCGTGGAAGGTGTCTCGGCTTTTCCGGCTGAAGTAACCCCGCAGATGGTGTATAACATGTTGAACGGCGGGGCGGCGATCAATGTCCTTACGCGGCATGCCGGAGCTGGACTTGATATGGTCGATATTGGTGTGAACCATGATTTTCCGGACCATCCCGGCCTAAGAAAGTGCAAGGTTCGAAAAGCCTCTGCAAATATGGCAGAGGGAGCTGCCATGACTGTCGATGAAGCTCTGCAGGCGGTTATGGTCGGAATTGATCTTGCAAAAGAGGCTTATGCGGATGGGTACCATCTGCTTGCTACAGGAGAAATGGGCATAGCCAATACCACTTCCGCTGCAGCTCTGTTCGCTGTCCTGCTTGATCTTCCTGTAGAATCCATTACCGGTCGTGGTACCGGGATTGACGACTCGATGCTCGAGCATAAGATTTCGGTCATCAAACGTGCCATTGAAACCAACCGAGGATCACTCAGCACCCCTTTGGAAACGCTTGCGTCTCTTGGCGGATTTGAGATCGCTGGTATCTGCGGTCTTATTCTCGGGGCGGCATCGGTCGGGATGCCTGTGGTTGTCGACGGGTTTATTTCATCGGCCGGTGCAGTTGCGGCGATGAAGCTTTCATGTCAAGTGAGTGATTATCTTTTTTTCAGCCATTTGTCCAATGAACAGGGGCACAAAATCATAATGAACAAGCTCGGGGCCAAGCCTATTCTCGATCTTGATCTGCGTCTTGGAGAAGGAACCGGGGCGGTGCTCGCCATGCAGGTCATCGAGGGGGCGATAAAGATTTACAATGAAATGGCTACCTTTAGTGGGGCCAACGTTTCGGAACGTCAATAGAGCCTGATATCTACGCTCATGAATGCATTTCTGCAATTCCAGAAAAAATATGCTGATTCCGACAGCCGCTTTTTCGAATCCGGAGGTTTCAGGGTTCATTACAAGGTTTTCGGAAAAGGAGAGCCTTTGATTGTACTCCTTCATGGGAGTTTTCTCAGTGTTCGTTCATGGCGTGATGTTGTCGCTCCTCTTTCGGAGAAGACAACAGTACTGGTTTTCGACCGCCCGGCTTTCGGGTTGACTTCACGCCCGGTTCCTTCACCGGAAAACGATGTTCGCTATTCACCGGAAGCTCAAAGTGATCTGGTTGTAAGGCTCATCGAAGAGGTTGGCCATGAAAAGGCGATTCTTGTCGGTAATTCAACCGGGGGGACACTGGCCTTGCTGGTGGCCTTGCGGCACCCTCGGCAGGTACAGGGGCTTGTGCTTGTTGGTGCAATGGTGTACAGCGGGTATGCCACCAGTGAAGTACCGGCTTTCTTGAAACCGCTGCTTACAGGCATGAGCCCTGTATTTTCAAGGCTCATGAAGTTTCTTATAACCAAACTGTACGACAGGAATATTCGTGGTTTTTGGTATAACAAGGCCTTGTTGAGCGACGAAACGCTGGCAGCCTTCAGGAAGGACCTTATGATCGGAGACTGGTCGAGAGCTTTCTGGGAGCTTTTTCTTGAAACACATCACCTTGGTCTTGAAAAAAAACTCGGTAACCTCGAGGTTCCTTCTTTGGTGATAACCGGTGAACACGATCTGACCGTCAAAACAGAAGAAAGTTTCAAGTTGGCCAGAGAGATTCCCGGGGCGGAACTCGAGGTTATTCCCAATTGCGGTCATCTTCCTCAGGAAGAGGTTCCTGAAGCGTTTGTCGCTGCTGTTATGTTGTTTCTGGAAAAATCAATGAAGATGCTTTGAGAGGTCTGGTAACTGCATTGCGCACGTTGACGGTGCTGCCTGTACCGGGAAAAGAGGCGACTCGTTTCTGTAACGCTTTTCACTGGTTTCCCGTTGTTGGTCTTTTGCTTGGGCTGATCCAGGCGGGGGTAGGTTATCTGTTAATGGTTTTTGGCTGGAGTGAATTTGCAGCGGCTGGAGTGTTGCTTGCCGGTGTTTTGTCGACGAGAGGGATTCATGTCGACGGTTTTGCCGATGTCGCTGACGGTTTTTTCGGTGGGGGAAGTGTGGAGAGGCGTCTGCGCATCATGAAAGATTCGGCAGTCGGTTCGTTCGGTGCTCTGGCGCTTGTCCTGCTTTTTATCTTCAAGTGGGTTATTCTTGTCAAACTTCTTTCTCTCGGTTTGTATGACTGGGTTGTATCCGGAATTGTGCTCGCCCGTTTGTCTCAGGTATTGCTTGCGTCATCTCTTCCATATGCACGTAGTGAAGGTGGAACGGCTTCAGGCTTTGTCGAAGGTGCCGGTTTACCGCATTTGGTTTCTTCCGTCTCCGTCTCCGTTATCGTTCTTTTCGTTCTTTTTGACGGTATGCTTCTACCCTTTGGCTTTGCCTTGCTTGTTGCATCTGTGAGCGCAGGTCTCAGCGGTTTTCTCAGTCTAAAAAAAATTCAGGGAGTTACCGGTGATGTTCTCGGTGCTTCGAGCGAAATCACCGAAGCGTTGGTGTGGGGTGCAGGTGCATTGTTTTTCATGTCCCGTTTTTAATTTTCCTGGATAGCGTCAGTAGGGCAATTCTCAATACGAGTGTTGTAATGTAGGTTTGCTTATGTGGGGCGGTAGCCATAGGGCTTTTGCAAAAAAGGCTGTACAGCTGTTTCATGAATTTTTCAATGGTTATCCGTTTCTCATCATGCATTGCACCCTCCTGATTGCCGGCAGCTGTCGAAAATGCATGAGTCCACCAGGGCTTTCTGCCCTTTGTATGATCTGTCGGCAAGTGAAAATCATATGACGGCTGCTATTATTGCATGAGGCGCCGGCATGCCGATTAGATTACGGATCCGTTTTTTTATGATTTTGTTTTTTCCTGTTGCGAAATATCGGGCATATGCTTATAATTGCTTTTGTTGTGCTGCTGCTCTGGTAAGGTGTATCATGCGCTCTTGTTTTTCAGTTAAAATAGTGCATATTCATGCAGGAATATATGAGGCGCAAATAACTTTAGGGCATCTCTATACATTGTCGCGAGCGTTATGAGTACGAGGCGAACGGAGCCAGAGAAACCGGGATGTACACAAGTACATGAGGGTTTCGAGTGCCGAACAACAAAGTGATCATGGTGCGAAGCAAATTAATAGAGGGGCCTTTTATCTTTTATACTAATCAGGAAAAAGGAGCAACTGTCATGCATAACACCATGATTATAACTTCCGGTGGCGGTAAAAAAGTGAACGCGGCATATCGCGGTTTTACGATTGAAACCGACCAGTCAGAGAGGAACGGAGGAGAGGGGACGGCGCCGGAACCGTTCATGCTTTTTCTCGCTTCGATAGGAACCTGTGCCGGCGTGTATGTCTACTCATTCTGTGAGCAGAGAAACATTCCAACGGACAATATCCGTATTGTGCAGAAGCAGCATAAGAAGGAAGGTGGTAAGGGGATCGAGAAAATCTCTTTGGAAATCCAGGTTCCGGAAGATTTTCCCCGGAAATATCACGATGCTCTGGTAAAGGCCGCTAATCTCTGCGCGGTGAAAAAGCATATTCAGGAAGCGCCGGATTTTGAAGTTGTGACCAACGTAGTCGATGAGTAATATTTTTCAACCTTAAAATCAAATAAAGACGATATGAGCAACAATGCAGTGACAGCTGCAGAGGAAAAGAGCCTTCGGTTGCAAAATTTCCATATAACGTTTTTTGCTATCGTTCTCGGCATGGCTGGTTTTTCTCTTGCAGTTCAGAAAGTGGGAGGACATGATGGAAAAGGTATTCTTCCTGTTCTCGAAACACCGGCAACGATACTGGTGTATATAACGATCGCCCTTTTTGTTTTTGTTGGGCTGACTTATGCCGCTAAGTTGATGCGGCACCCCGGTACACTGGCCAAGGAGTTCAACCATCCGGTCAAGATCAACTTCTTTCCGCTGGTTGCAAAAATATTCCTTGTGCTGAGTGTTGCATATCTCGATCGTGATATGCAGGTATCTTACTATCTCTGGGTAACGGGTGCGATCCTGCAGTTTATAGCTTCCATTGTCATTATTTCAATCTGGATCAGGCATACGCATTTCAAAATAGAGCATATGACTCCGGGATGGTTCATTCCCATAGTTGGTTCACTTATTGTGCCTATTGCAGGTGTTCCGCATGGTTTTGTCGAGATTTCCTGGTTCTTTTTCTCTGTGGGTCTTGTTTTTTGGATAGCGCTGTTTACCATCGTGATGTACAGAATGATTTTCCATCCACCGATTCCTGATAGATTGTTGCCCACGCTATTCATTTTGTTCGCTCCACCTGCGATTGCTTTTATAGCCTACGTAAAGCTTGCCGGACTTGCTGGGCATGATGCAGGACTTGACGGATTTGCAAGAGTGTTGTACTACTTTTCACTCTTCATGTTTATTCTGATTCTTTTCAAGGTTCAGATTCTCGCAAAAATCAATTTCTTTCTTTCCTGGTGGGCATATTCCTTTCCGCTTGCAGCTAAGACGCTTGCGACAGTGGTGATGTTTCACATGACGCATAGTGTGTTCTACAAGAATCTTGTTTTGTTCGAACTTGCGGTTCTGACTTTGGTTATTCTGATTCTGATCGTTGTGACGGCCAATGCGATTTCAAAAGCTGAAATTTGTGTCGAGGATTGAGTTTCAACGAGAATGTGCGTAACAACCGGCATGTTCGCAAAACTGCCGGTTGTTGTTAAATTACCTCATTTAAATTTGGGGTGTTATCGAAAGTACAAAAGAGAAAAATCCTGTTATGGTTGCTAGATTGAGGCGTCAAGGGGCAGGGAGGCCGAAAAGTTGCCGGAGAGTCGAGGATATGCCGAGAGTTCGGTGTTTCAAGCCACAAAATACCCCGAGAAGTCAGCTCGAAGAAGTTGTCGTTACGGTCGATGAGCTCGAGGCGATCAGGTTGGCGGATCTCGAGAGGCTTTATCAGGCAGAAGCAGCAGAAAAAATGCATGTGTCCCGTCAAACGTTTGGGCGCATTCTTGAGTCTGCGCATAAAAAGGTTGCCGAAGCTTTTGTGTACGGGAAATCAATCGTCTTTGAAGGAGGTGTGTTTATGAAAAGTGAAGAAACCGGTGGTGCGGAAAAGGAGTTGTGTTTGTGTCCGAAATGCGGGTACGAGGCAGAGCACAATCCTGGTGTTCCATGCCGTTCTATGAAATGTTCCGAGTGTGGAGCGACAATGATAAGAAAAGGAGGGTGCGGTGTTGGCCGAAGAGAAGGTAAAGGGCATTGATCGTCTGTATCGCTGGATAGTGTCAGCGGGACTGGTGTTTCTGGTCGGGGGGTGTACCCTGGACGGCAGGAATATAGTGGATCAGAGGATAGCGGAGGCACGTGCTGTTCCTCCCGAGTCCCTCTATGTTGCCTATGAAGGGGGACAGTTCGGGTACATCAATCCTGACGGGGAAATGGTGATAGAGCCTCGCTACGAGATCGCTTATGTCTTTCGCGATGGTCTTGCTCCGGTCAGAGTCGGTGAAAAGTGGGGTTACATAGACTCGACGGGCAGGTATGTCATCGAGCCGGAGTACCTGAAGATAACCCCCTTCAAAAAAGGATTTGCAAGGGTTCACGTGGATGGTAAGCAGATCTATATTAAAAAGAGTGGTGCACGGATAGGAAGTCAGGCATATGATTTCGGTTATCATTTTTCCGAAGGGTTGGCCTTTGTGATGATTGACGGAAAATACGGGGCGATAGATACAACAGGGCGGATGGTGATCGAACCGGAATACGAGCTCGGTTATTTTTTTGCTCATGGACTGGGTTTGGTTAAAAAAGATGGAAAGTGGGGGTATATTGATAAAACGAACAGGTTTGTTGTTCCTCCGGTGTACGAAGAAGCTGACAGTTTCTGGGGAAGCAGGGCGAAAGTCAAGGTCGGGGATAAGTGGGGCTTCATCGACACGACTGGCGCAATGGTTATAAAGCCCAGCTACGAGGATGCCTGGAGTTTTATCGAAAGCCGTGCCAGGGTTAAATCAGACGGTAAATGGGGCTTTATCGATACAACAGGCGCCAGCGTTGTAAACTGCCGTTATGATACGGCTGAAAACTTTTCCGGTGGATATGCCCGCGTAGCGATGGGTACTAAGTGGGGCTTCATCGATAAAAGCGGTAAAGAGATCGTACCTTTGGAGTACAGAGAGGTCAAACCGTTCTGTTGTGGGCTCGCACCGGTACGAAAAACTACGAAGTGGGGGTACGTTGATACATCGGGTGCGATGGTTATCGAGCCACGTTTCAGTCGTGCGGAGAGTTTTCACAAGGGACTCGCAAAGGTGACTTTCAAAGGTAAGGAAGCGTATATCGATCCAACCGGGAAGATTGTATGGAGTGAAAAACCAATGTAAACACCCTAAATGGTCAAGGAGGGACTATGAATATCGCAGGAAAGAAAAACATTGTTGTCGGCACGGCCTACTTTGTTTTGACACTCGGGCTTGGGATGTTTTTGGTGAATATGTTGATGGGGCAGGATCCACTATGGATGGATAGTCCTGTCCGTGAAATGCTTGCGGCAGCGCATTCGCACGGTGGTTTGGAAGCATTGATCAATGTCTTGTTTGGCTACCTGATTTATCGATTTGGCGCAAGGATGCCGCTTGTCTCAAAAATTGCTTCCTGGCTTCTGCTCGGGGGTCTGCTGCATTCAGGTTCAGCATATCTTGCCGGAATCGGTTTGACTGCGGCAGAAGCGGTTGCTCCTTTCGGTGCAGTTTCGCTTATTACTGGGGTTGTTTTAATGCTGCCGGTTCTGGTGAAAGGTGTAGATTCTGAGAATAGTGGCTCTGCTTGATTTTGGCTTGTTTCGTCAGCCTCGTGTTTTTTTCGGTGAAGGGAAGCTGTTTCAACTTCCGGCTCTGATCGGTGAATTTGGAAGCAAGGTTCTCCTTGTAACCGGTGCGAAGTCTTTCCGACAGTCGGAGGATTTTTCTCTTCTCCTCGAGCGTTTGTCGACTGAATCTTTTTGGTTCCGCCAGTATACGGTTTCCGGAGAGCCTTCACCTGAAATTGTTGACCACGCTGTTGCGGACTATGGAAACACGGGTATCGATGTTGTTGTTGCGATAGGGGGCGGGAGTGTGATCGACGCCGGAAAAGCAATATCGGCAATGCTTATGAAGAAAGAACCTGTAGAGTTGTACATCGAGGGGTTACCCGGTTACAGAGCTCATGATGGTTCGAAAGTGCCGTTCGTCGCCGTGCCGACAACTTCAGGTACCGGAAGTGAAGCAACCAACAATGCTGTTATCAGCAAAGTTGGCTGGAGCGGTTACAAGCGCTCTCTCCGTCACCCTGCTTTTATACCCGAAGCTGTTCTTATCGATCCGAAGCTTATGCTCGATATGCCAGGCTGGCTTACGGTTTCTTCCGGTATGGATGCATTGACGCAGTTGATTGAAGCTTTTGTGTCACCTTTCGGATCACCTTATGTCGATGCGGTTGCTCTGAGCGGTCTCGAATGTTTTTCCAGGTCATTTATCCCGGCCTGCCAGGCTGAAACAAGGGATATTGATGCACGGTCCGGGATGGCATATGCGGCATTGATGTCCGGTATTGCGCTTGTTAATGCCGGACTGGGTATTGTTCATGGATTTGCATCCTCGATTGGCGGGTTCGTTGACATTCCTCATGGAGTTCTCTGTGCTACACTGCTTGGTTCGGCAACCATGGAGAATATGGTACAGCTTCGTGAAAAGGGTTGCGATCCCAATCGTTTTCTTGCCAAGTACGCTCAGGTAGGAAGAGTGCTATGCTCCGATCCTTCACTGGATGATGAAGAAAGCTGTTTTGCCTTGTTGAAAAAGCTGGATGCCTGGGAAAATGAGTTGAAATTTCCGAAACTTGGGGTGTACGGTGTTGAAGAGAAAGATATTGATGGTATTGTTTCGCGTACACGTAGCAAAAGCAACCCTGTTGCACTGGATGATGAAAGTATGAAAAAAATATTGAAGCAGCGCTTATAATGAAAACCAAGGGAATAAAGACCACGGCTATTGTATGTTTGCTGACGATGTTCCTGCTTGGCGGCTGTTCGCAGAAATTTCAGCGAGGTGTCAAGGACTTTCAGTCCAAATGGGTTGGCCTGAAGCGAAAGGTAACGGTTTACTCGGCTTCGGGAGAACCGGTTAAAATCTATGAGGGACGTATTGACATCGAGCCTACAGAGTACGGGAACAAGATAAAATTTGCACACGACGGTAACATGGTGCTCATATTCAATATGGGGGTTGTTGTAGAGGAACTGGAATGATTTGTTTTTTCAGGCGATTTCATTCATGTTTCGAGTTTCCCACCATTCACTGCCGTAATTGTAGAAAAGTTCTTCACCTTTTCGTATATCCCGCAGAGCGTAAATGATGAGTTCAGAGCCGAGCGGTGTTTCTTCGAGATAGTAGGCGACATTCGGGAAAGAGGAATGGTTGAAAAGCATACCGTTACCCATTGCGACCAATCTTGTTTTCTCGTTTTCTCCGTAAAATACATAGTTCAGCAGTTCTCCTCCGATATCTTCTTCACTGAGCTCGAGAACCGGGCAGCGTTCCAGGATTTCTCCGTTGTTTATGTTGCGGGTTGCAAATGCACCTCGTCCGCTTATGTTCGAGTGACCTATTCGAACAGGTTTTTCGGAAATGGTGTCCGCGGCAGGTTTGATTTTTTTGCCGAGCAGTACGCCCCCGGCAATACCGGTAATGAATGTTGTGACGAGCAAGGCGAAAAACGATGGTTCCATATAGTTACTCCCGATTGTTGAAAGCTGTAAGTTTACAAAAAAACAATAATCAGGCCTATATGGAAACGTTCTTGGGGTTTAAACGATCCTTTCAGGATCGCTTGTATCCGGCAGTTTTCCCTGGTAGCCGAAAAAGAACTGCAGGAGGCCGACAAGTGTTCCGGATTGCTTGCGGACGTACCATTGATCGGCGGCTCTTCTGTTTCCAAGTGCATAGGATGGGTAGGGGTGAATGGTATCGGACATTTGTCGGAGGGTAATTCCATTGCGCATTGCGAGCGCAAACTCGCTGATCAAATCTCCGGCATGAACACCCAGAATATCGACACCGAATATTTTGCCGTCGAAACCTGCAGCATAGATCCTTATCCAGCCTTCCGTTTCGCTTTCCGTAATGGCTCTATCTATTTTGCTGAACGGGAATCGATAGAGCTCATAGCCGACGTGTTTGCTTTGAAGAGCCTCTTCTGTTTCGCCGACATGCGCCATTTCGGGTTCCGTATAGGTACACCAGGGAACGTGCCGGTCGTCCGTTCTCATCGGAAGGTGGGTCAACATTTTACTCGCGGCGACTTTTGCCATGTGTTCGGCCATATGGGTAAACTGCGGGCCCCCTGCAACGTCTCCACAGGCATAGATATGGTGACGGGATGTTTGGCAACTCTCATTGACGACGATACCTCTTTTGTGCGTGTCCACTCCGATTGCCTCAAGGTTCAATGTTTCGATATTCGCTTGTCTTCCGGATGCAACAAGAAGTGTGTCTCCCTCTACACTAAAGGAGTTTCCGTTTTTTTTATCCTCAGCGGTTACTATTATACTGCCATTCTTTTTCTCCACTTTTTTAACTGTGGTGTTCAGCTTGAAGGTGATGCCTTCACCGGTTAACATATCATGCAGAATTGCTGTTAGTTCGGGGTGGTCTTTGGGGAGAATTCTGTCGTTGAAATCAAAAACAGTTACATCGGAGCCGAGCCTTGTGAATGCCTGGCCCATTTCGGTTCCAATTGGTCCGGCACCGATGACCAGAAGCTTTTTCGGCTGTTTTTCTATAGAAAAAATGGTTTCATTTGTCAGATAGGGAACGGTTTCAAGGCCTTCAATCGGGGGTATGACCGGTCTGCTTCCTGTAGCGATCACTATGTTTTTGGCACGAAGGGTCTGAGGGTTCATGCCCTCTTTTGTTATGATAACCGTATGTTCATCTGAGAAACTTCCCTGGCCTTCGACGACCGTTATGCCCATCTTTTCATAAATTTCAGGAGCATCGGCTTCATGATAAACGTTTTGCTGGACTGTATGGACCCGTTTCATGACTGTTTTAAAGTCGATAGTCGGATTGTCGGCTGTGATGCCGTACTTCCCGGCTTCACGAACAGTTTGTGCTACTTTGGCTGATTTAAGCAGTGTCTTGCTTGGAATACAGCCGTACCAGGTACAGTCTCCTCCCAGTTTTTTCTCCTCGACCATCGCGGTTTTCGCACCTAATGATGCTGAAACTCCAGCAGCTGTCAAACCTGCGGCCCCACCGCCGATAACGATAACGTCGTAATCGAAGTTCATCTGCTTTCTCCTGTTTGCGAAATCTGTTTGCTGATTTTTTTTATCGTTGACCATGCTCCCAAACCGACAAGCAGGATAATAAAAAGGTATACCCATAAAGGTACGTTCCTGCCTGCAATGATGAGATAGAGATAAGCTGAAATAAAAAAGAAGCCAGTAAGCAGCGCTGGTAGCACAGCTGGTTTTTTCTGTTTCAGGTTTCTGACAAGCCATGCAAGTGAGAGCGTGAAAAAAGGTATTGCGCCGATATATATTGCTCCAAAAATAAACGGATTGACTCCGTATTCAG
Organism: Prosthecochloris marina; assembly: GCF_003182595.1. Taxonomy (NCBI): domain Bacteria; kingdom Pseudomonadati; phylum Chlorobiota; class Chlorobiia; order Chlorobiales; family Chlorobiaceae; genus Prosthecochloris; species Prosthecochloris marina. The sequence goes on along the minus strand of NZ_PDNZ01000001.1, from coordinate 263,878 downwards.
CGCCAAGCCCCATGAACCATGTATAGAGAGCATCGGTGTCCATAGAGATATTTTTTTGAGTAAAGGGTATGCTGTTTTTCTGATAACGCTATGAATCCATCAGTTCGTTCCATAGAAATGAGTAGGGGAATTTTGTATCTTTTGCGTGCGATGTATTGCCCTGTGAATTTCGAAAAGATTATGTTTTTCTTTTTTTTCCGGCAATGGGGAGGAACTGAAAAATTTTGATGATCAGCTTGAGGTCTTCGGGTTTCATCGTTAACGATCGAAATCGGCTTCATTATCAGTGCTTTTCTGCCATTCCTTCATTAATGGCAGAAACACCGAAATGGATGTCCCTTTATCTTTTTTGCTCTCGACAGTTATTTCTCCGTTATGACCCTGGACGATCCCATAGACAACTGAAAGTCCCAACCCCGTTCCTTTACCCACTTCTTTTGTCGTGTAAAACGGATCGAACATTTTGTCAATTTCATCCTTTGCCATACCTTTTCCTGTATCTTTTACCGTGATTACGGCGTATTGTTGATTTTCCTTGAGATTTTTGTGGCTGGAGGCCATGAATTTTTCAATGATTGTTTTCTTGAGAACAACGGTGAGTATTCTGGGTTCCGTTTCCATTGCCTGCCAGGCGTTTGTACAAAGGTTCATGATGATTTGCTGGATCTGGGAAGCATCACACATGATCATATCGTCAAATTCTTCTATCAGTTTTTCTATCTTGACGGTGGTTGGAATGGAGTGTATCAGGAAATCAAGCGATTCTTTGATAAGTGGTTGTAGTTTCTGTGGCAGGAGATTTTGAGGTTTCTGTCTGCTGAAGGTCAGTATCTGCTGGACAAGCCTTTTGGCCTGCTTTGCGGCTTTCAACACAGCATGAAGATCTTGAACAGCGTCACTTTCCGGCGGCAGATTATGGATTGCGATTTCGGTAAATCCTATGATCGGAGTCAGTATGTTGTTGAAGTCGTGAGCAATGCCTCCTGAAAGTGTCCCGAGAGTTTCAAGTTTGTGACTGTTGTGAAGCTGATGTTCAAGCTTTCTTTTTTGTTCCTCCGCTTTTTTCTGTTCGGAAAGATCTATTGAAATGCCGATGATGCCCTCTGTTTCCCCCTGTTTATTAAACAGTGGGAATTTATTGGTGAGAACCGGAATAATTGTTCCATCCGGCAAAATCATCTCTTCTTCCATGTTTATGATCGGCTGTTTGGTTTCCAAAACTTTTTTGTCGTTAAAACGGTAGGTATTTGCTATTCCTTTAGGAAAAATATCATAGTCTGTTTTTCCTATCATCTGTTCAGGCGGAAAGATGTTATGTTGCTTGAGCGCATAGCGGTTGATGAATGTGTAATAAAGGTCTTTGTCTTTCATGAATATATAGGCCGGAACCGATCCGGAGACAGTTTCCAGCATTACGGTTTTTTCCAGAAGTTCCGATTCTGTCTTTTTTCGAGTGGTGATATCACGGAAGATACTGTATATGACATTGCGTTTGTCGAGCTTCATTTTGTGACGGATGATTTCGACAGGTATTGTATGACCGTCTTTATGCTGAACAGCGGATTCAATCGGTGTGCTTGTTCTGAATTTCCACGGTTCAGTTTCATGTTCAGAGAAAGATTCTGCGACGGTTTTCTGCTGATTTTCAGGGTGTAGTGAAGCTATGTGTCTTCCGATAAGTTTTTCTTTTGCAAACCCGGTCAATATCGACGCTTTCTCATTTGCTCCTGTAATGATGCCGCTTGATGCATCAGCAAGAAAAATAGCATCGGGTGATCCTTCGAAAAGAGATCGAAAACGTGCTTCGTTTTCTTTTAAAACGTTCTGGTAACGAACCTGGTTGGTGATGTCGATACTCGATACTCCGAACATTGATGGGGGGGCGTTCTCGAAACGTATAGGGAAGAGGACACTATGAAAAAATTGTTCATGATTGTTGATATGGATATGATCCCTCGCCATGATGGGGACATTTGTTGCGGTGACCTTTTCGATTCGTTTCAAAAATACCTTGACGAGTTCGGGGGGCAGCAGATCAGCAAGGTTTTTTCCAATAATTTTTTCTTTCGGCATCTTGAAAAATTCTGCTGTTGCTTTATTGACCATGAGGTATTTGCCTTCAGGTGAGCAGATGGTGATCAAGGTGGGAGTGTGGTCATAAAATGCCTGTATTTCTGCTGCAAGTTTTTCAAGATTTTTGCGCGATTGGAGGCTGCGTTCTATCCTTATGGTCAGCAGGAGGGTTCCTGCAAAAAGAATCAGGCCGGTGAAAAGAGGGAGCGTTACATAGTCGAGTTTTACCGGAAGGATTGCTTTTAGTTTGTTTGCCGGGATAAAGGAAACCATATACCAGTGGAAAATACCTGAATCGATGAGTGCGCTTTTTGGCAGGGGATGAATTTTTTTGAATGAGAAAAGCCCACTTTTTGTATGAAACTGGCTGTTTTCGGCGTCAATGATGCGTGCCCATTCATCGGGAAAATGTGTGGCGAAAGTGATTGCTTTTTCTGTTCCCGGGAACATGAAGCCCCAATTGTTGTCGTCCGGAGCTCCAGCCAAATAAAAGCCTTCATCGTTCAAGAGCATCAGTTCGTTGTGTCGGGTGGAAAGGTGGAAGCCAAGGGATTCTACAAGCGGTTTGCCTAAGAGGTTGATGATTGCGAAGCCACGTTTTTTGCCGCGTGAATCAAAAACTGATCTGGCAAAGCGAAGTGTTGGCTTATTCGGCTGTTCGATATTCCTGTGTTCGACGTTCAGGTCGAAGGGTGATATGTATACATCGTTACCCTTTAACGTTTGTATAGCCGTGAAATAATATCGATGTTTTTTTTCCTGAAGTTGTGATTCCTTGACGGCACGGGCTTTTTTTAACGGGTCATAATTGATGCGGATCACCTCTTTTCCGCTGTCGTCAAGAAAGCGAATCTGATCATAAGTGGTTTTAGCATTGCTGAGAGAGGTCAGGGTTTTTTTTAATCTTTCGGCAGCTGTTCCATGGAAATTTTCAAGAGCATCGGGAACTTCGGGTAGTGAAGCGATGAAATGCAGATCCTGGATTGTGTCTTCAATCTTGTCTGCCAGGCATCTTTCCTTGTCAAGCATGTTTTTTTCGGAAGCATTTCTGATTTCTTTCATATTACGTGACAGGTCGTTCCTGTAGATGTAGATACTCATCCAAACTATCACGGCCATTATGGGCAGAAAAATGAGTGCCGATTGAAGCAGTACTCTGGGGCGTTTGAGCTCCTTGGGCAAAATCGTTTTCATGGCTTCGGGGGTAAGGCCATTGTTTTTTGTTAAATACTTTTTTACTCGAGGAAAGCCAAGGTGGTGCACTTTTCCTCCACTTCTTTTTCCATGAAGTTCGTTGGGTTTTCTCATCGCATGCCGATCCTCTTTCAGAGACCGGCATGCGATGAGGTTGCTCTGATGCTTTCCCTCAATGTTTCAGAAAAAGACTCTGGGGGGTGCTTTTTTGCATCAAAAATACTTTGTTTGATGCTGGATTTCATTCCCATTTTAATCAACCATATATGGTATAGAATGCATCAAAATCCTTGCTGTTTCCTTTCTTTTTTTACAATGTACAGGACTTTTATAAAAGGGTAAAAACATCTGTCAGAATAGTGTTCGTCAGTTGTTTACTTGTTTTTTGTTTAGTGCATGACTTGAGATGTTTCGATGGAGGTTCGTTATATATGGCGAGAAGCGGCCTGCAAAAACTTGACTTTTCAACAAAGTGAACGGACGTGGGAGTGGTGAGTTCGGTGTATATTACAGTATGAAAATCAATGGAATAAGGCAGTTAAAGAGCGAAAAATCGGCTTAAACTTTTTATGGTGTATAACCGGACTGGCAAGGGCGAGGAAGTACTTCATTTGGATAGGGTGAGCAAGATCTACACGATGGGTGAGGTACAGGTCGAAGCATTGAAGCATGTTTCTGTAGACTTCTACGAAAGTGAGCTTGTTGTGCTTCTTGGTAGTTCCGGCAGCGGTAAGTCTACTCTTTTGAATATCATCGGTGGACTCGATGTGCCTTCGGAAGGACAACTTTATTTTCGTGGGAAGGAAATGACTGCGGCAACCGAGGATAATTTAACTGTTTATCGAAGAGAGTCCATAGGTTTTGTTTTTCAGTTCTACAATCTTATTTCCAGTCTTACCGCTCTTGAAAACGTCCAGCTGGTGACAGAAATATCCTCAAACCCCATGTCGGCCGAGGAGGCGCTGAGACTCGTCAATCTTTCAGAGCGGATGCATCATTTTCCTGCACAACTGTCAGGTGGGGAGCAACAGCGTGTCGCCATTGCGCGCGCGGTTGCCAAGCGTCCTGAATTGCTGCTTTGTGATGAGCCTACCGGGGCACTTGACTATGAGACCGGCAAGCTGGTTCTCGAGGTTATACGCAAGGTGAACGAAGAACTGGGGACTACGACGCTGGTGATTACGCACAATGTTTCCATCGCGGCTATGGCTGACAGGGTGATCCGCATGAGGAGCGGCGAAATTACCGAGATCGAGAGCAACAAGAAAAAACTGTCACCTTCTGAACTGAGCTGGTAGCAAGAGCATGAAACAGCTGAACAGGAAACTGCTGCGTGAACTGCTGCGCATGAAAAGCCAGATGCTGGCTGTAGCGGCGGTTGTTGCCTGTGGTATTTCTGTGTTCGTTTCCATGAGCAGTGTGGAATACTCGTTAAGAGAGACCAAAGTACGGTATTACAGCGACTACCGTTTTGCCGATGTTTTCATGCAGGCAAAACGGGCACCTGAAGTCATGCTGGAAAACGTGAGGGATATTCGCGGGGTCGCAGCAGTCAGGTCTCGTATTGTTGCTGACGTGACACTTGATGTGCCGGGCCTGAACGAACCGGCAAGTGGAAGGCTGGTATCGATGCCGGACAGGAAACGGCCGGTTCTCAACGACGTGTTTCTTCGGGAAGGCCGCTACATGGAAGCAGGGCATCCGGAAGAGGTGATAGCCAGTGAAACCTTTATGGAGGCAAATGGTCTTCAGATAGGCGATCGTGTAGGCGCGGTGATCAATGGGCGCTGGAAAGAGCTGGTAATCGTAGGCAAGGGGCTTTCTCCGGAATATATCTATGAGGTACAACCGGGAGCGTTTTTCCCGGATAACCGGCGTTTCGGGGTATTCTGGATGAGCCGTGATGCATTGGAGGCGGCGTTGGACATGACAGGGGCGTTCAACGACCTTTCCCTTACTCTTGCTCATGGCGCGTCGGAAAAAGATGTTATCCAGAGATTGGACGACATGTTTAGTCGTTACGGCTCTCTTGGGGCGTATGGAAGGAGTGAACAGCTTTCCGATCGGTTCATTTCCGATGAAATCAAGCAGGTGGGCATGCAGATTACCGTACTGCCGACCATCTTTCTTGCTGTCGCCGTGTTTCTGCTCAATATCGTACTGAAGAGGCTTGTGAGTACGCAGAGAGATCAGATCGCAGTGATGAAAGCCGTCGGATATACAAATGAGGAAGTAGGACTGCATTATCTGGGGTTTGCCATGGTTCCTGTGGGCATAGGTGCCGTGGCCGGTACTGCGCTCGGTGTCTGGCTCGGTCTGGGCTTGACCAAGGTTTATGAGGGTTTTTACAATTTTGCCGAACTGATCTACTATTTCCGTTTTGAAGAAGTGGCTTTATCGGTGCTGCTCAGTGCCGGGGCGGCGCTTGTAGGAGCGCTCAGTGCGGTTAGTCAGGCTGTCTCACTGCCGCCGGCCGAAGCAATGCGTCCCGAAGCTCCTGTTGTTTACAAACCGGGAGTTCTTGACCGTAAAGAGTTTCAGAAAAAAATTCCGGTTTCAGTACGCATCATCGTGAGAAATCTGGAACGGCGGATATGGAAAGCAGCTATTTCAGTGCTTATGATCGCTTTTGCCGTTGCGATTCTCATAGCAGGGCGTTACGGCTATGATGCGGTAAACCATATCATGCTGGTCGAGTTCAACGAGAAGCATCGAGAGGATCTCACGGTTATTTTCAACGAGTCAAGGCCGTATTCGGTGCAATACGATCTTGCTTCACTGGATGGAGTCCTGGAGCAGGAATTCTATCGAGAGGAGCCTGCAAGGCTGGTTTATGAGCACCGGTCGCGCCGCCAATCTATAACCGGTCTGAAAACTTCCAACGGACTGAAACGTCTGGTGGATGCGCAGAAGCGTCAATTTCAACTTCCGGAAAGCGGCTTGCTTGTAACCTCAACGCTTGCAGATGTTCTCGGAATATCTCCGGGAGATACCCTGACTGTCGAGTTTCTGCAAGGAAAACGGCGAACTGTGAGGGTGCCTGTTGGAGGTGTGATTGATGAACTGCTTGGACTATCGGCATATATGCGCATAGAAGAGCTGGACCGTCTCACGGAGGAAAGGGGAATAGTGAGTGCGGCCTACCTGAAAATTGACGAGGCCAAGTCTGAAAAGCTGTTCGCAGATTTCAAGGAAATGCCCGGTGTAGCTGGAACGTCGATGCTCAAGGCCATGCTGGAAAGTTTTGAGGAGCTGATAGCCCAGAGTACGACGGCATCGACGGTTATTTTCACTACCTTTGCAAGCATTCTGGCTTTTGCCGTGGTGTATAACGGGGCGAGAATTTCACTTTCTGAACGGGCAAGGGAGCTTTCAAGCCTTCGTGTCCTGGGGTTGACTAGACATGAGATTGCTGTTATCCTGCTTGGAGAGCAAGCGATTCTGACGATCATCGCTATTCCTGTGGGATTTTTGATCGGCATAGGTCTTTCTGTCCTGCTTGCTCTTGGGTTAAGCTCGGAACTGTACCGGATGCCTGTGGTTTTCAGCAACTTTAACTTTATTTTTGCGCTGATTGTTATCGTCGTCGTGGCTGTTTTTTCAGGTCTTATGGTGAACTTCCGGTTGAACCGGCTTGATCTGATAGCGGTTCTGAAGACGAGGGAGTAGGAAGATTGTTGATCTGTTGAGTCATTGAAATTGTAGGGGGGCCGACATGTCGGGATGCGTGCCCGTGTTGGGTGCTGAGCAATGTGGGGAGAACGTTATGTGCTAAGTGTTATGGTGGCCGGTTAACTTGGTAGCTGGATGGTTCGATAGCAGAAGCAGGATTGCGGGATTCCAAGTGGGACTTTGAATAAATGCTTTAATTAAAAAGGAGAATGAAACTTTCAAAGACACAGCGTATTGCGGCAATCTCGGGGGTGGTTGTTGCCGGTATTTTGATATTTGTGATGATGCCGTCGCCCTTACAGGTTGATTCTGAATCTATCCGGAGAGGGGAACTGACAGTGACCCTTGACGGCGAGGGCATGACAAGAGTGCGCGACAGCTTTACTGTTGCTTCCCCGGTGAACGGCAGGGTAGAGCGCATTACACTTGAAGAGGGTGATTTTGTGCAAAAAAACAGTGTTGTCGCCCGTGTGACACCTCCCCCGCTCAATACCCGCGAGTTTGAGGAAGCCGAAGCCAGATCCCGTTCGGCAGAAGCTGTGCTTGAAGCCGCCCGTGCAAGTGAACGGCAGGTCAAAGTTGATCTGGACCAGGCGGCCAGAAAATACAACCGCTACAAAAATCTCTACAGGAAAGGGGCTGTTGCAGCCGAGACCTTTGAGGATGTAAAAACGGCCTGGCAGGTTCTTCAAAAACAGCACCAGGCAGCTCTGCTCAACGTGGAGTCAGCCCGCTATGACCTGGAAGCAGCCCGTTCAGTTATCGGTAAGCCGGGAAGCGGCAACACCGTTGATATTCTTGCGCCCGACAGCGGCAGGGTGTTGAGGGTGTTTGAAAAAAGCGAGCGCGTTGTTTCTGCCGGAACTCCACTGGTTGAGATGGGCAATCCGGAAGATATTGAAGTGGTCATCGATGTTCTTTCTTCGGATGCAGTCAGGGTTGAACGTGGGATGAACGTACAGATCGAGGAGTGGGGAGGGAGCACTGCGCTCAAAGGGTTTGTCAAAACTGTCGAGCCTGCTGCGTTTACGAAAATTTCGTCACTGGGTATCGAGGAGAAACGGGTCAACATCATTGTTGATCTGGAAGAGCCGGAATCAAGGCTTGGCGACAATTACCGTATACAGGCAAAGATTATACTGTGGCAAGATGAGGGTATTCTACAGGTGCCTATCAGCAGTATTTTTCGGGGTGACCAGGGGTGGAATGTTTTTGTGATCAAAAAAGGCAAGGCAGTAAGGCAACCGATAACAATAGGAATGCGTGGGACTTACTATGCTGAAGTTCTCGACGGCCTTGAAGAGGAGGATGTCGTCGTGGTGCATCCGACGAATGATCTCGAGGAAGGAATGCGGGTGAAAGTGATGAAAAGGGGCAAATAAAAAAAGTCGATGGGAATGTTTGATGCGGAAGATTTCTGATACAGTGCATTCTGATGTCCTCATCATCGGTGGTGGGTCTTCTGGCATGTGTGCCGCCATTGCTGCAAGGAAAAAAGCCCGTAGTTGTGGCTTTGCTGATAAGGACTTTCAGGTAACTATTCTCGAGCGGAATCGGCGGCCCGGGGTAAAGATTGGCATTTCGGGGGGAGGTAAGTGTAACATCACTCACGATGGAACGGTTGATGAGCTGCTCGAAAAAGGCTTTTTTCGCAAGTCCGAACAGCGTTTTTTGCGACATGCTCTTTATGCTTTTTCCAATAAAGATCTGCTGGAACTGCTTGAACGCCAGGGGTTGCGAACGGTTGTTCGCTATGATGGCAGAGTGTTTCCTGGATCAGGGCGTGCCGATGATGTCCTGAAAGTCTTCGAGAGAGAACTCGAGAGCTCGTTGATACAGGTGCTTACAGGTGAAAGGGTGAAGCGTGTTGAGAACTTGAATGGTGTTTTCAGGATTATGACTGAAACGCGAGAATTCAGTGCGGATATGCTGGTAGTGGCTACAGGTGGAGTTTCGTACCCTCAAACCGGTACTCAGGGAGATGGTTTGAAAATCGCGTGTTCCTTCGGTCATAAGATAACGAAACCACTGCCCGCTCTTGCACCGATATATCTTGACAATGCTCCTTCACGGACGCTTGTGGGGGTTTCTCTTCGGGATGTCACCCTGAAGGTTGAAACGGATAGTAACAGTGTTGCTCGAACCGGAGACCTGCTGATAACGCACAAGGGCTTGTCTGGGCCTGCCTGTTTGTCTCTTTCTCGTGAAGTGGCTGAGATGCGGGTAGAGGCAGGTGAGAGCCGGGTAATGATTGATTTTTTCCCGAATTGTTCTGCAGAAACCCTTGGGAAAAAACTGCAGGAGCATGCATTTGCGAAAGGGGGACAGTTGATACGCAGGTTTCTTCAACAGCAGACCACTATTCCTTCTTCCTTTGTTCCCCTGATTATGCAGCGGTCAGGTATCGATCAGGAAGAGAAATGGGGGAACCTCACTAAAAAAGCAAGGCGGTCACTCGAGCTTGTCCTGCAGAATTTTGCTTTTGGCCTTGTTAAGGCAATTCCTCTTGAGGCCGGAGAGGTTTCGGCTGGCGGGGTAGTCTTGAAAGAAGTGAATCCGAAAACCATGGAGTCAAAGAAATGCAGAAACCTCTTTCTTTGCGGAGAACTTCTTGACTACACTGGTGAAATTGGAGGGTTCAATCTCCAGGCGGCATTTTCAACGGGTTGGCTTGCGGGTTGGTCGGTTCGTTAACCGGTGCATGCATAAGCAGGCAAACTCGTTTTGAGCGAATGTTTTCTTACATCGAACGAATAAAGATCGAGCCTGAAAGGCGCGCTGTTGTTGAAAAAAACAGCATCTTTTTCAAAACGTATTTTCAGTGGTACGCTGATTTTGCGTTCATCTCCGCATACGTTGTTTTTCACTCCCGGTTTGAAAATTTGTTTGCCGCCACCTGGAAAATATACTGATACTTCATTGTCTATTGTGCTGAGACCAGAGACCAGCCCATCTTTGTTGAACTGAAGTGAGTTCAGATCGCCATGTATTCCGTTAGGTTCATTGTCGAACGCTATCATTATGCCGATAGGTGTTGGTATTTCCGTTTTTTTCTGCGGTTCGAAGGAGCGCAACGTTCCGTTTTCGTAAAATGCAGCACCTTTTCTGAACACTTTTTCCCCATATGGGGTTGAGATTGTTGCTTTCTCGCCCGGCCATAGTGTCAGGCTTTTGAGTCCCCCCTGTTCATAGAACTGTAGCGATAGCAACTTGGCTTTTATGTATCCGGTTGGCGTGTCCAATGTTGATTCCTCTGCAAGCGTCAACTCATTCTGCCATGACCAGAAACCGCTGAGCTTCCCGTCAAGTGGAAATATTCTTTTAATGGCCCCGCTTTCGTAAAACGTGATCAGTTCGGCTGGAATTTCTCCGAAAGGTGTTTTTACCTTTGTCTGATGTTGGAGCGGGAGTGATTTGACAGCCCCGCTTTTGAAGAAATAGACGGGTTTTTTTGATCGTCTTCCAATATCTTCGGTTTCGAATTGCGGTATGAGTTCACCGAACGGAGTGGTGAGAATGTTTTTTTTCGAGACAATACAGCCGTCAACTTTTTTGGTGGAAAAAAGTGGATCGAACGTTACTCCGGCGAGCCGACCGTAAAGAGTGTCGATGGATGTCATGGCAAATGAGTTGAGTGCTTGAAAGTCAGGACTTGTGAAAACATCTTCTAAACGTTTAACATCAAAATATGTGCCAGACTGTTGTTTTTCGATTAATGTGTTGTAATGAAATTGGTTATGATATTATCAGATTGGGAGGAAGAATGGAAAAAGAATACTGAAATGTGGGAATAGGTGAATTTATTACATTTTTGTGGGTAGGCGAGTTGGCATGGATGAAGGGAGGATCAGATGGATGATGGGTTTTTCTCTTGATCTTTCAGTTGTTTTCCTGGGTAGATATCGCAGCTCATTCCGTATAGATCACATGTGTTTACGGATCTGCCTGTCATTTTAAGATAGTAGTATAGCTGCTCTTTGTGCTGGTTGAGATGCAATATCATATGTAAAAGACGCTGGCCGAGTATCATGGGATGTCTTGTCCAGGGAGCCGGTGCATACTTGCCGGCCAGCTCTTCTTCTGTGCATTTTTTTAGGCTTTTCAAGGCGAGCTTTCGATCTTCGGAAAGCAGTTTTCTTGCATCTGCTACGGTGTTGATCATGGGGAGCATGTTGGCCGGTGGGAAAATCTGTTGCATGTCAAGGTCATTCAGCGCATATTCTTCGCGGATATCCCATGCCCCGCTGATCAGTCCGTCGAAAGTACTGCCACATGCATCGGTCATATGCATGAGCAGTTGCCCCATACTCATCCAGTTGCTTCCGTGATCGGGTTTCCAGTCCAGTTCATCATCCCGGACCAGGCTTATAAGGTGGTCTGTTACGCCGTATGTATAGTCGATTTCCACTGAAAGAAGATCCTTCCATTTCATACGATATGAATTCGAATTGAGGGGGTTGGGATTTTTCAGTGTATAATATACGCAAAATCGCAGTCTGTTTTCATCGTTCGGAATTTTTCTGCGGGCAAAACGAGTTTCACGTGTCGAGTGGTCCGTAGTAGGCTATGACTGTATTCGAAGGGGAGCCTACAGGTTCACCCATGGCATCGAGTGCAATAACACGAATATAATAGGTTATGGCTTTTTTTGAGGTTTCACCGGCTTGCACATCGACGAATTCCTCGAATTCAATCTCGAAAAAATTGATATTTCCAAGATCGAATTGACTTATAACCGGGCCGCTTGCTACGAACCCGTCGGGTTTTTTCCAGTCAAGCAGAGTGTTGGTGAACGGAGATTCAGCCACCTGCCAGACAGCGAACTCTGCTTTATTGTCCCTTTGCAATCGAAACCACCAGTTCAGTTTTTCACGGCTACTACCAATAGTGGCTTTTTCATTGAAGGTAAACAGGTTTTGTTGAGCGATGGTTCCGCTTCCTGTCCAGATTTGCAGATACATGCTGGTGTGTTCGCTGGCGTGTTCTTTTTTTTCAACCAGGGCGGTGTCTTTTGCGCTTTCGTCTTTTTCTTGTGAAAAAAGCCGGAGAATCGGATGGCTGCCGTATGGCCCTGTATTTGACGGGATAGAACCGGTCAGTATAGTCAAAGCGACGAGGGGGATCAGTAGATGTGTCAAAAGTACATTCTCCGTTTTTAAAATTTTAATATAATGAGGTCAAGATGTATTATTGCTGTTGCAAGGCTTTTTCAGAAATTGCTTGTTCGATACTGGTCGATATAGTAAGACTTTTCAACAATTCAAGCAGATTCTGTTCGACATTCAGGTTAAGGTGGATAGGCCTACCTTCCTGGAATGAGGGGTTGACACCTTTCAGTTGAAGACGAATAACTGATTGTCCATCCGGGCTCATACTGATAGAGGAGATCAGTTCGGAATAAAGAAAATTACTCAAAGCTTCATAAGTAAGTTTCAAACTTTCGTTTGCAGCCGCCCTTTCCTCGGGGGTTGTTGAATAGATTATCTGGCCGGTTTGATCGGCATCCATATTACCTGTGGGGATTTCAAAAAGCTGATCTTTGATAATCACCGGGATTTTTCCACGAACAGTTCCTGTCGCATAGATTTTTTTCATGCCTTGCAGGTCAAGCAGTTTCTGCAGGGGTATACGGTCTAAAATCAGTTCTGTTTCTGCCGTATGTTTTGCCATGTCGAAATCTACATGTTCTATCGCAACCAGGCCATCCATAAATCCTGCTGAGAACTCTGAAAGGGAAATCATGGATGGGTTGTTTTTTACATGCCAGAGGTCAAGGATTCCTTTTGGGGACAACAGCTCCAACGTCCCTCCTGATGTTTTGCGTGTCATTTGTTTCAGCTCGAAGTCGATTGTTGTTTTTCCTTCAGTATCTCGAGAGAGCTGTAAGTCGGGCTCACTGTATGTGTAAGTGGCATCGGATGTTTGCGAACTGAAAATAGTATCCTTTTCACCTTTTTTCTGACGAGGAGGAGTGTGAAGAATGGAGCCATTGCCTTTGGACGACAGACGAGCATTGTTTATCGCAAATTTTCCCTCCATTATGCTCAGCGGTACCGTACCGCTGACTTCTCCTTTCAGAGATCCTTTGAAGTCACCATGCAGGCGCATTTGTTCGGGCAGGTGAATGTTTTCCAATTTCAAAATGAAAGACTGTTTTTGCCGGGCTGCGTCATAGACAGCAGGTCCTGAACTCAGGGTTCCGCCGAGAAAACCGGTGGATAGGCTTTTTAATGCTATACCCGGAAGGTTTGCATTCTCGTTGTTCAGAGCAAAGGTCGCGTTGAGATTGGTAAAAAGATCATGTGGATTTTTGCTTGCTGGAGTGATAATGGAAAGCCAGGGGAGGCCTTCCAGGGAGTAATACATCAGTTTTGTGCCGGGATTTGCTCGAATGGTCGCATTGTGAATTCTGATCACGGAATCTCGGAACTCTATCGGTATGGATCCGCTCAATTCTCCTTTGGCGAAAGGCCTGTCGGGTTCGGTTCCCTTGAAACCGGGTAGTTTTTCAAGTGGCAGGCTATCCAGGAGCAGGGTGAAACTGGTTTCCTCTTCGAGCGGATCATAATCTATTCTCGGTGTTTTTGCCCTGAGACCGAACAGGTCGACAGAGCATTCTTTAAAAGTTATTCCGCAAATGTTTTCCGGGTCCTGGGTGAAACCGAAAAGTGCTTCAAAATTGGCGAGAGGAACTGATTGACCATCTGAATGCAGGGAAGCAACGCTGAGAAGAGCAGGTTTTTGGATCCATTCGCCTTTGCGGTCGATCGTGAACCTGTAGTTGATACCTTCGAATCTGAGGTTGTTTATAGCGAGAGAACCGTTTTCAATACCGTATTGGAACGATTCCGGTTCAAAAGTAAAGGTTAATCCCTCCTTTCGGGTAATATTCACATTCCCTGTCACAGAAGGATTGCTTTCTTTGAACGACAATCCCCCCTCCTGAACGATGTTGATCGAGTCAGCTTCAAGTTCAAGATCGAGAGATAGAATTTTCGGAATCAATCCGGTTGCACTGGAATTGTTGTTTTGCAGGCTTTTCCAGTGCAGTTTGCCGTTATGAACAGTAAGCCGATATCTGGCAGAACTGTTTGTGCATGAATCGGGCGGAGTATCGAATACAGCCTCGAGCCTGTCGAATGTTATTCCGGAGAGACCTTGTAAGCCGGAATTGCTTATCTGTATACTGATATTTGTTCCCTCGACGGCCCTGTCGATCAAAGACTGGGCATATCGAGGAAACGTAAGCCATGCAACTGCTGTAACAGTAATGATGACAAGCAGTGCGGCAATGAAAATGCGTAATACCCATTTCACGGTGAACAGTTTACTTTTGCATCCACCTTCCCTGAATCTTTACCCAGGTTCCAGCTGGAAATTCAGGATAGCGCTTTTCAAACGTTGCTTGGCCGGCGATTTCAGGAGAGACACCATTTTTTTTCGCAAGGGAAGCATAAGCGGTGCGCCGTTGGTTGTTGACTGAGCTCACGAGTGGCTGTGCCTCCTTTGTCGCTCCGGGTGGAATGGCGAGATAACCGTTATCAACTTCTCCAGCCAGACCTTTTGAAAGGGCGGTTTGGAGATCGATTGCAAAAAGTCCGGGACTGAATGAGAGCAGTAACGTTATGAAAAGCACAAATGTTTTCAGGCTACGAGATGCAGGTGTAAATGTTGATGTTTTCATGTCAGACCTCCCTGGTTAAAAAATATCTGTTCTTTCATCGAGCATGTTCTCGATGTCCTTGTCGAGCCTTACCCTTATTTCATGATCGATCTTGATATTCATGTTGATCGTTATGGGTTTTTCCGGCGCCTCGACTTTGACCGTTGGTTTGCAGGAGATGAGGGCAATACTGCATAAAAGGCCTATCATGGACCCTTTTGCGATGGATGGTGTTGTTTTCATATTTTTCCGGTTTACTATGTGGTGAAAATATCGCTATAAATACATCATGTCTATCACCATTGATATGTTTTCCCGATCGAGAACAAAGCCCGATTCATCGAACTTGGGCGGGCCGAACCTGACTTTTGGGTTATTGGAGGTTCCGAATCCTTCTTTTGGTTTGCCTATCCAGGTTTTATCCATTTTTTGATTTTCGTTTTCATCATGAAGAACACTGAGTGCATAGGTCCCGTAAGGAATGTTTTCTATAACGATTTCACCGGGTGATTCCTTTGTTGCAATACTTGCAAGAGCAAATGCCTTTTCTGGTTTATCAGGAAATCCTTTTTCACTGGTAAAAAGGGCAATGTTCAGAGCTCCCTCGGAATTTCTGATGTTGTCGATGCGGATAGCGATACGGCCTTTTGGGCCAGACAGATCTTTTGTTTCAGCGAGGTCGGTGAACTGAACGGGAACAGTTCCGTCAACATTCCTTTGCTCGGCGGCCAGAGGTGGAGTAATAAAAAGAAACAGGAGCAGGATTGATAAGGATAACGTACTTTTCATGGGGTTAAAACATGCTTTTTTCACTTTCGGTAACGGCTTTGTCTATTTCTGTTTTCAATTCAGGCGGTAAGCCCATGATGTCGATGTTAAGGAACCCTCGAACAATTGCTGAACTTGCTTCTTCTTCGTCCAGTCCACGGATCATGAGGTATTCAAGTTCTTCTTTGGCGATTTTTCCAACAGCGGCTTCGTGCGAAAGCTCAACGCCTTCGGCGCGTCCGTCGAGTTCCGGAATGGCTTGTATGATGCCGTTATTGAGCAACAAGCCCTGACATTCGAGATGTCCTTTTGCCGGGGAGCAGTTTGCCTGGATATGTCCACGCGCAATAATGTGTCCACCTGCGGCAATCGCATGTGAGATGATTTCTGTTCTGGTATCAGCTGCATCGAGGATAACTCGATTGCCGACGTCCATGAAAGTGTTTTCGGTAGAAACCAGAACGGAGTTGAAACGGGCGACCGATCCAGCACCTTTCAATGTGATCAGCGGGTTCATCTGAAGGTTGCGTACCGGTTTGAGGCTGACATAATTGCTGAGGAAAATCCCCCCGGCTTCGACCTGACCGGCTGAACGTGGGCGCACCTCGACATTTTCACCCCAGTTATGAACCATGGTGAAGGTAAGGCTGGCATTTTTTTCAACATAAAATTCGGATATACCGATATGTGCGGCAGACTGGTCGGCTTCCGTCGTTGTGCAGCCGGAAAGAATGTGCGCTTCGGCACCTTCTTCCACGATGATGAGGTTATGAACGCTCTGGCCAACCTTGTTCGTGTGCATCATCAGACAGGATTGTACCGGAGCGGTGAGTTTGGCTCCTTTTTTGACGCGTATGACATAGCCGCCGTGTGTGTTCTCCGCGGCAAGTTTTGTGAACTCGTCTTTATCGGGTTTCAGCAGGTTCCACTGCAGGTCGGCCAATCCTTCATGTATAGAAAGGGCTAAACCGAGAGGGAGTATTTCGACTCCGGGGTCATAGGATTTACAAAATGCATGATTATGGTCAATCTGCACGAACGAGGCGCTGGTGTTTTTTTCCGATACGTCGAATCCGGCCATTTTCATGCTTGCCTTTTCGCCTTTTTCAAGCCTTTTCAGATCGTCAATCTCTTTGCTTTCATGATCGGAAAACTCGTATTTGGACAGATCAACTTTCACCGTTAATGATTGTTTACAGGTGGTTCAAAAATTCAGTTCAAAGTGTGCTGTACCATACTTTACTAAATAAGACGGTTTTATCGTTCATTTCCGTCGGTACAAGGTTAGAATCTCTCAGCTGAGACATCTGATACATTCTTTATAGCCGTATTTTTTCAAGTGATCCAGAATTCGTTTCGGATTGTCGGCACAGCAAAGGTGGCCGTCATAAAGAACGTGGCCGCGGTCAGCAGCAATATAGTCAAGAATATAGCCGGTATGTGTGATGATCAGGCCGGATGTTTTCCGTTCATGCATGAGTTCATGCATGGTATGCTCTGCATCCGGTTCAGAGGTTCCTTCCAGGAGCTCCCTGATCATGTTGCCTATCAGGTCCATGTTTTCCACATCGACGCCTGACTCCGGCTCATCGAACAGCAAGAGGTCGGGTTGCTGGGCCATCAATTGAAGGATTTCTGAACGTTTGATCTCCCCGCCGGAAAAGCCCAGATTGATGTCCCTGTCCAGAAAAGTTTCAAGGTTGACTTTTTTTGCCAGAGTATCGATGTCAATCTTTCTTTCCCCTGCGCACATTTTGACGAGTCCCCTTGTTTTCAGGCCATGGATTGACGGAGGACGTTGCATCGACATGCCGATTCCCTTTCTTGCACGTTTATGAACCGGAAGGTTTGTAATGTCTTCACCGTCGAAGAGGATTCGGCCTTCGGTAACATCGTAGTTACCTATTCCCATGATGGTGTACAAAAGGGTGGTTTTGCCTGAACCGTTCGGCCCGAAAAGAATAACGGTTTCTCCATCATCTATCGATAGATTGATGCCCTCGAGTACAGGATTGCCCTGGATGGAAACATGAAGATTTTCAAGAGTAATCATATGAGAATGGGTTCAAAGATGATTGAGCTGCCGGCTTGACATCGAGCGGTATCTCATTGCAAGATAGAAAACTTGATTTTTTCATGGACGGGTAACCCCATGTTTTTTTGCATATGATCATTATTTTCCTTTGAGCACAGTTGAGTCTATGTACAAATATTTCAACAAAGAAAAAATATGCAAGAAAATACGTTTGATTTTAGCCGTGATGTTATAGGGAAGAGTAAGGATATTCCGGTTCTCGTTGATTTTTGGGCGGAATGGTGTGGGCCTTGCAGAATGCTCGGGCCGGTGCTTGAAAGCGTTGCAGCAAAACATGCTGGAGAATGTATCCTTGTAAAAATCAATACCGAAGAACATCCGGACGTGGCACGTGAGTACGGTATCATGAGTATTCCCGCTGTAAAGCTCTTTATTGATGGTGCGGTTGTTGATGAATTTGTCGGGGCTTTGCCTGAGGGGCAGATAGAGCAGTGGTTGAGGAAGTCACTTCCGGGAAAATATGCCGATCGGCTCAAGGAAGCTGAGCTGCTTACCATGAAGGGAGATGAAGCTGCTGCAGTTTCAATTTTCGAGGAGATACTTGAAAATGAACCTGGAAATGTACGTGCAGCATCGATGCTTATGAAACTGAAAATTTTCCCTGCACCCGAGCAGGCAGCTGACCTTGTTGACAGACTTGAGGGTGATTTCGATTATGCAGAGCTCGTTGGTGCTGCAAGAACGCTCATTGCTCTTTTAATGAAAAAGGCCGATGATTTTCCGGAAGACGGCATCCGGAATCATTATCTTAAAGCGATAAATGAGTTGAGGGAACAGGAATTCGACGCAGCTCTTGACGATTTCATCGAGGTAATCAGAGAAAACCGTTATTACGATGACGACGGTGCCCGTAAAGCATGCATTGCAATCTTCAAGTATCTTGGTGAAGACCATCCGGTTACGTTGAAACATCGGAGAGTCTTCGATAGAGCACTTTATTAGTGCCTGAGGCTTTGCAAGTGAATATGACATTCTCTTTCTCGTGTGACTGAATGGCACATAAACGCTAACCTTTGACGTATGGGAAAACCTGAAAAAAGTAAGCCAGTCATCGGGGTGGACCTCGATGGGGTCTGTGCTGATTTTTATGGGCGAATGCGGGAGATTGCCGCAGAATGGTTCGAACTTTCCGTTGACGAGTTGACAACTGATGTTTCTTATGGGTTGAAGGAGTGGGGTATTTCAGGGAAAAAGCAATACGAGAGCCTGCATCGGTACGCGTTGAACCAGAGGGGACTTTTCAAGACCATGCCCATGATTGTCGGAGCGAGAAAATACCTGAGAAAGTTATCCGATGAGGGGTTCCATATCAGAATTATCACTCACCGGCTGTTCCTCCACTATTCGCATGCTTCAGCTGTGGAGCAGACTATTTCATGGCTTGATGGTCATGGCATTCCTTACTGGGACCTTTGTTTCATGAAGGAGAAGTCGGAAGTTGGTGCTGATATCTATGTTGAGGACACGCCGGATAATATCGAACAGTTGCGGAAAAAAGGTCTCTACACCATTTGTTTTGCCAACAGTACCAACAAGGCTATAACCGAACCACGCGCGTCTTCATGGAAAGAGGTGTATGAATTGGTGCACTCTTTTTCTGAAAAATCTTCTGCATGATAAGGTTTTGACTCTTGTTATGTCATAGGGTTGTTGTCGAAAAGCTGTCATGCAGAAGATTTTCAATGGCTTGTGCCCATATGCCTCACATCTCGTTGACATAGAAGCAGGCGAACTTGAGGTAATGAGTCTCGGGCATGGAGAGCAGTATAGGGTGATCTGCGGGTTGGGTATTTCTGAAGACCTGGCGTAACTGTTTTTTTTGTGTGAACGAGGCTTGACGAATGACTCCAAGAAAGTCCTCTTCTGAAACATGGTGCGAGCATGAGGCGGTTGCAAGAAAGCCGCCGTTTCTGACGAGCTGAAGCCCGAGTTTGTTGAGCTTTTTATATGCATGCAGTGCTGATGGCAGGTTCTTGCGGCTTTTTGTAAAACTTGGCGGATCGAGAATAACCAGGTCGTAAGACTTTTTTTCCTCAACCAGCTGGGTTAGAACGTCAAAAGCATCTCCTTTAATCAGTGCGTAGTTCGAGAGCTTGTTCAGGATGGCATTTTCTTCTGCACGTTGTAACGCATCGGTAGATATATCGACCATGGTGGCGGATTTGGCTCCTCCAAAAAGTGCATTCAGTCCGAATCCTCCGTCACTGGTAAACACATCGAGAGTTTCCGCTCCGTGAGCGATTTTACGGACGATGCGCCTGTTGTCCCTCTGGTCGAGGAAAAAGCCGGTTTTGTGTCCCTCCAGAAGATTGATGAGGTACTGCAGCCCGGTGTCATGGATGGTCTGAACAGCATCTGCAGAAGTGCCATGCACGATTTTTTTATACAAGGGAAGCCCTTCGAGTTCCCGGAGAACGGATTCGTTTCGAACAACGACAGAAGATGGTTGAAAAAGGTCGAGAAGGACATCGCAGATAAGCGGCAGATGACGATCCATGCCGGCCGAAAATGCCTGCACAGCGATGGCTTTGTTGAAACAATCGACAACCAGACCTGGGAGACCATCGGACTCGCCATGTATGAGTCTGAAAGCGTTTGTATCGGACTCGGGGTAGAGTTTCTTTCTCAGGTCAAGGGCATTGAGGATTTTTTTTCTGAAAAAATCGCCGTTTGGAATCTCTCCTGTCCTTGACAGCAACCGGAAGGCAATAAGGGAATGAGGATTGTAGAACCCTGTGCCCACGAACTTGTTGTCGTGAGTATAGAGTTTGACGGTTTCTCCTGCAGTAATATCTTTCGGGAGTGATTGCAGTTCGTTACTGAATGACCAGAGATGGCCCTTGAACAGCCTGCGATGTTCTTTCGGTTTGAGGTACAGAGAGTCCATAAATAAAGCGGGTCGAATTTTGGTGACGCAATTTGCGTATTATATCAATGAATTAATGTAGGGATAAAAAAAGAACAGCTTAAAAAAAGAATATTCGCCATATTCTCAATATTCTTGACCTATTCATTATCCAAGATTTTTCGATGAAACAAGCCTTTAGAGGGTTCCTGTACGTTTTTTTTGTGTTTTTTGCCGCAGGGTGTGCGGATTTCAGAACAGTTACAATTGAAGAGTGGCCTACAGAAAGCGTTGAGCTTAGCGAGGATCTCGCAGAGCTTTATCGTGATGTTTCGGAGGCGTCCAAAGTGGTGGCTGCCATCGATGGGTATGCCGATATCTGGATCAGGACACCGAAAAGAGGGGAGCACTTATACTGTACCGTACAGCTTGAACGATCAAAAGACACGCGCATAATAGTCAGTGCGGGAGTTGTTGGGTGGCCGGTGGCCGATATGCTGTTTCGGCCTGATTCCCTCTTTGTTCACGATATGCTGAACAACCGGCTTCTTGTAGGAAGAAACCATCCTGATAATCTTGAGAAAATTCTTGGATTGGGGGCTGGTTATGAGTTTCTGTCTGATGTTCTGGCCGGTGTAGTGGCTGTCGACGAGCCTGTTCAGTCAATAGAAAGGGTTTATAAAGGAGCGGGAAAAGTTAGTTTTGTCGTTGTTGTAGAAGGTGGAAAAAAAGAGTTGCTGGTAAATCCATTGACACGAAATATCGAAGGATTGCTTTTTATCGACTCTCGTGGTCGAAAACAGGTGGAAGTGCACTTCAGGCAGTTCTCGCCATATGCTCTCGAAGGCAAGACGGTCAACCTTCCAGGTGAAATTGATGTCATGATGTTCAATCCTGGTGTGGATGGCAACGGAAAGCATGAGCTGGTCATCGCATACGATGAGCGTGTCGTCAATCCAGCCGATCTCGATATTCAGTTCAAGATGCCGGAAAAAGTGAAAATTATCGATCTGGACAGGGTTGTTCAACTTCCCTGGATGTAGAACTTGCCGGAACATATGTTCCGGCTGCCTTGCTCTCGAAACATCGGGGGCATGCATTCATGGTTGATGATTCGGCAGGTATTTTCTGCGCTTTGAGATGGGTCCATATGAGCTTCATACGGCTCATAAGTCAGGAACAGGAACCAGCAACGGCTTCCATAGAAGAGTCGAGTTGCTCCGAGAATTAGAAGTGCAGACTTCACAGGTGGTATGACTTTTTCCTGTGACTGATGAATGGAAATTGATGGCTGTGAGGCTGCCCTTTTGAGACAGCCTCTTTCACTTAGTCATGGATTGTGATTCAGCTTTACACCTGAGCGTTGAGGAAGTTCTGTGAAGCGAAGTCCCAGTTCAATAACTCGTCGATGAAAGCTGTTATATAGTCAGGGCGACGGTTTTGATAATCGAGATAGTATGCATGTTCCCAGACGTCAATGGTCAGGATCGGATGCATACCGCTTGTCAGAGGATTTTGTGCATTGGGGGTTTTAACGATTTTCAGCTGTCCGTTGTCAAGAGCGAGCCATGCCCATCCACTGCCGAATTGTGTTGCAGCGGCATTGGCAAATTCTGCTTTGAATGAATCGTAGCCGCCGAAATCAGCATCGATTTTATCCGCTATTTCCCCGGACGGTTTTCCCCCTCCGTTCGGAGAGAGACTGTTCCAGTAAAAAGAGTGGTTCCATGCTTGTGCACCATTGTTGAACACTCCGGTTTTTTCCGGATCGTTGACTACTGCGATGAAAACATCTTCTATGCTTTGATCGTCATGGGCGGTGCCAGCTACCATGTCGTTGAATTTTTTTACATAGGTCGCATGATGTTTACCGTAATGAAAGCTTATGGTGTTAGCTGAGATGTGGGGTTCAAGAGCATTTTCAGCATAGGGTAGCGCCGGTTGTGTGTATGCCATGAGAGTTGAAGGTTTAAATTAAAAGTGCCATTAGAACGAGATGTGGTTTTTTAACTCTTGCCATAAAGATTTAGTTTCTCTTGCAGATGAATTTTTTGATAATTCCTTTTCTTGTCGATACTTTTGTCTTCTTTTCAAGATTTTTGCAGCTTTTTTAATCGACATCGGATAGGTTAATCTAAAAGGAGTCGTCATGAGGTCTCGAAAAGCCGGAATGTATGCTCTGTGCGGTGCTGTTCTTCTTTTCATATTCTTTGGGCAGGGATGTACTCGAAGTGAACAGCCTGTTCTGAGTGAGGCTGACAGAAAATTTGCTGCGTTTTATGCAGATTATTTGGTGCTGTCCGGGGTGACTGTCAGTGAATCGGAAAATGTCTCTCTGATCGGAGGCAAGCACATTGATTCATTGTTTGAGATACATGCATTGACCTTCGAAGGTTTTAACGAACGGACAGATGTCTATAAGGAGAACCCCAAGCTGTGGCGGGCGGTTTTGCTTCAGGTAAGAAACAACCTGCAACAGGATGATCGTTGAAGCAAAGACAGTGCAGCGTGCTCCTTTGCTTGTCGGTATAACGGGAGGGCTTGGTTGTGGAAAAAGCAGTGTGAGCAGTATATTTGCCGAAATGGGGTGTGCTGTTTTTGAGGCTGACAAGGTTGCCAAAGAGCTTCAGCTTGAAGATCCGGAAATAGTTGCAGGGATAAAAAAGCTTTTCGGTGACGAGGTGTATTTTCTGGATAAAGCCGGAGAGTTGGCATTGGACAGACGGCATATCGCCCGGAAGGTTTTTGTTGATTCCTCTTTGTTAGGGCAGTTGAACGAATTGATTCATCCGAAAGTTTTCAAGGCTTTTCAGCGTGCAGTTCAAAAGGCTTCGAGGTCAGGGGTGAAAATACTTGTAAAAGAAGCGGCGATCCTGCTCGAGTCTGGTGGCGATAAAGGGTTGGATATGGTAGTGGTTGTTGTGGCTGATCTCGATAAAAGGGTGGATCGCGCGATGAAGAAAGGAATGGGAACCCGTGAAGAAATCATGCATCGTATTCGGTCTCAGTGGCCCCAGACAAAGCTGGTCGAGCGGGCTGATTTTGTGATAGAAAACAATGGTTCGTTAAAGGAACTTGAAAGAGCTGTTCATGAACTTTATCACAAGATCATGAGCCAGGCCGAATTGAGCTGACGAAGCCGAAAGCCTTGCTTTTACTGCTTATTTTGAGGTGACTTTCGGTGCACTCGCCAAAGCATCGTTTTTCCGGTTCACATAGCCTGAAATACCAATACTGAGTTCGTAGAGCAGGATCATCGGTATCGCAATGACAAGCTGTGTAACGATATCGGTAGAGGGGGTGACGACGGCGGCAAGGATTAAAAGTGTGACAATGGCATGCTTGCGGTAGAAGCGCATGAAGGCGGGAGTCAGCAGTCCTATCTTGGAAAGAATATATGAGATGAACGGCAGTTCGAAGACAATGCCTGTCGTGAGAAGTGCTCCAATGAAGAAGCTGACGTAGTCTTGAACAGCGATGTTGTTTTCGATAAGAGGGGTTCCGAATCTGGCAAAAAACTTGAGTGAGATCGGCATGAAAATGAAGTACCCGAAGGCGATGCCTGCAAAAAATGAAAGCGAAATGAAGGAAATGATAAAACGTGTTGCAGCTCTCTCTTTTTGCTTCAATCCGGGTAACACGAATTGCCAGATCTGGTGGACGAGATAAGGGAAAGAAAGTATGAAACCCGAAAAAAATATTACTTGGAGATACAGAGAAATTTGTCCGTACGGCACGAGGTTTTGCAAAACAACGGTGTCACTACTGTTCTTTAATGGCGCAATAAGAACCTGATTGACAAGCGTGTCCGAAAAAAGTGCACAGAGAGCCATTACCACGATAAGCACAATTCCACTCTTGATGAGTCGGCTGCGCAGTTCATCGAGATGCTCGATAAAATTCATTTCTGTAATACCGGAACTGTCATCCTCTTCATGCTCGTGTTCGGCAAGATCACGCTCTCTTGCTTCAATTTCAGCATCCATCAGCTGCGAAGCAGGTGATTTGGATTTTGAGGATTCTGTTTCATTGCTCATGCTGCACAACAGCTTGTTTGTCGGGAACTCGTTTGCTTTTCCTTGCTTAGGTAAGCCAGGGAGCAAGCTGGTTTATTACTGAACCGAAACATACTAATAAACATACCAATCGTGAGCAAATTGTTTTTTAGAGGTTGATCTGTTGGTTGATAACGTATTGATGGATAATATTTTACTAAAACCTTTGCCCGGTAATGGTTGCTGGTTTACAAGCAGTGAACGGGGTGGATTTATCGGTTCATGGATAAGCACGATACAAAAATAACGAAGAAGTGATATGATAAAAAGAGAGCGTGGAGGTTCACTATGAGCTTTATCTGACATAGTGTCGGCTGTATAAATAAGAGAGAAGTGTAATTGATGATTTTTTTTCTCGTTATTTGAATATTTTTGCGACATAAGGAATTTTACATCCGGTTTCAGGCTTTTTATTTCGGAGAGAACTGTTATACTAACAGATTGTTACAACTGATTACATAAGTGCGCTTTGAGCCGCTCGCAACAAACAAAGCCTGTGAATTTACAAGAAGTTGTTTTTCCTGTGACCGAAGAGCTGAACGCTTTTCGGCAAAAATACAAAACAGCACTGAATACGGACAACAGTCTCGTTGACAAAGTTGTTCGTTACATATTGAAGCAGCAAGGGAAACAGATTCGCCCTCTGTTGGTTATGCTTGGGGCAAAAGTTTGCGGTGGAGTGCAAGAGAAGAGCTACCGGGCAGCTATTATGGTGGAGTTATTGCATTCTGCAACACTGATTCATGACGATGTTGTTGATGGTGCTGAAATGCGAAGAGGACTGCTCTCGATCAATGCCCTGTGGAAAAATAAAATTTCCGTGTTGATTGGTGACTATATGCTTTCAAAGGGACTCCTTTTTTCGCTCGATAACAAAGATTATCTCTTTCTGCATATGGTTTCGGATGCTGTTCGACGCATGAGCGAAGGTGAAATACTACAGATTCAGAAAACGAGAAGTCTTGATATAACCGAAGCCGATTATCTGAGGGTTATATCGGATAAAACAGCTTCTCTCCTTGCAACGGCAAGTGCTATGGGAGCTGCAAGCACTACGGACGATGAAGAGAAAATCGAAGCGCTGAAGAGTTACGGAGAGTACCTTGGACTTGCATTCCAGATTCGTGATGATTTGCTCGACTATACTGGTGATTCAAAAAAGACAGGTAAACAGCTGGGGATCGATATTAAAGACAAGAAAATTACATTGCCGCTGATATATGCTCTTCGTAACGCTGATCGTGCTGAGCAGAAAATGATAAAAAGCATACTGAAGAGTTCGAAAAAGAGAACTATGAGAAGTCGTGAGGTTATAGCGTTTGTCAAAGAGAAGGGCGGACTGGATTATGCGGCGGAAGTGGCCGAGGGTTTTGCCGACAAATCACTGGCTGCGATAGAAAGTGTGGAAGAAGGTGATGCAAAACGTTCTCTCAGGCTGCTTGTTGATTTTGTTATGAAACGTCAGAATTAAGAAGGCTCGGACAGTATAATGAAGAAAGTTCTTGTGGTTGTTGTTCTGCTTGTTGCAGGATACGTTGTGATGGATAAATTCATAATGATTTCATATACCCGTCAGGGGCAGAGTGTATTTGTGCCGAATGTAGAAAAGATGAGCTATAATAAAGCTCTCGGTGCTTTAAAGTCTGCCGGGCTTACTGGGAAGAAAAGTTATAACGTGCGTTACTTGCCTGATATCGATTCAAACACCGTCATTGTTCAGCGACCCGTTGCAGGGTCTGAGGTAAAGCCGGGAAGAACGGTTTATCTGGTACTGAACAAACGGGAAAAGCCGAGGTTTTCAATACCTGATTTTTATGGGAGGCCACTTGATGAAGTGCGCCAGATTCTTGATCGTTTTGATGTCGCTATAACAGGAGTGCAGGTGCAGTCGGTCTATGATCCTGCGGAAGACGGTAAGGTACTGAGTCAGTCGGTAGCGCCTAAAACCGTTGTTTCCTCGGGGTCTTCCATTTCATTGATCGTGGGAAAGGCAGAAGTGGTGGAGACTGTTCAGAAGATTCCTGTTCCGGATGTTTTGGGAATGTCACTCAAACAGGCAAGAACGGTTATAGTTGAAAACGGCTTCAATACCGGCAATGTTTCATATGAGTATTCGTCGCTTCTTGTACCTTATACGGTGATTAATCAGAAACCGGCGGTGAATGCTCTCGCCGAGCCGGGTAAAGTTGTTGATCTCACTGTGGTTGTTGATGATGAGTAAATAAAATGGATGGCAAAACGGGTTGTTTCGGATTGAACTGTGAAAATTTTCCGTTTCAACGGTAATTCGCCTTTTTATATTCATCACGAAGGTCTTTTATGCCGGTTGTTCTGTCGTTGCCATCGCTGATGATTCCGAAATATTCGAGCACGATCCTTATTACAAGCCATATGCCGGCAAAAAAGATTTTGATACTGCTGAATAAAGTACTGAAGAGGGACATTTGTATACGTTTTGCATTGGAATATGAAAGCCATTCCTCCGAATGGCTTTCTATAACGTGTTTGCGCTTCTTTAATTGGTCATTTCTTTTTCAGCCTGTAGCCAGTCTTCAACATCAAAACCATGGATTCCTCCTCGTTGTTCCCAGCGGTAATAGGCGGCGATTCTGACAGTTTCATGATTTTCTGCTGTCATTGGAGTGATTGATGCAGCCTTTCTGGTTTGTTTTTTTGTTGTGGAGGAAGTTTTCTTTGCTGTTTTTTTGGGGGTGGCTGTGCTTTTGGTTGTTGATTTTGCCGCCGTTGTTTTTTTCTTTGTCGAAGCTGTTGCTGCTGAAGTATTCTTTGCAGCTTTTTTGGAGGCTTTTTCGGTACGTTTTACTGGCATAATTATAGAAACAAGTTTAAGATAAACGGATCATTCTTCTTAAAAGCGATTGAAGATAAAAAAATAAATTGTATGGTGAATATGCGGATGATTTTTCTTCTTCTGCCCAATATGCATATCCATTCTTTGTGAGTTGAATTCCTATTGATGAAAAGCCCCTCGAAAATAAAAGGTAGCTGGAGCAGGAAAGTTCTTGCCATCCTGTATATACTGTTTAGAAGAAGCAGATATTTTAGGGGGACATCGCAGAAGTTTTTCAAGCTGACATTGGAAAATATCCTGATTCAGCTCAATCTCAATCAGGATCTGCCTTTTCTGTTTATTGCTGTTTTTGTTGGGGTTACAACCGGTTACGTTGCGGTCATTTTCCATGATGCTATCAAGCTTCTTAGTCACTTTTTTTTCGGTGGACTCGAAGTTTTTGGTACTTCATTTATAACAGAGGGATATTGGGGGCTGTTGATGCCCTTTGTGCCGGCTGTGGGTGGATTGCTTGTCGGGCTTTATAACGCGTATGTCGTCAAAACAAGGCCAGGGCATGGCCTCGCAAGTGTTATAAAAGCAGTTGCACAGAACGAGGGGAATCTTCCTCGGCGGTTGTGGCTCCATCGAACCATAACTTCCGTTCTGAGTATAGGTACGGGTGGTGGTGGTGGACGCGAGGCTCCAATCGCACAGGTTGGTGCGGCTCTTGGGTCTTCTGTCGCTCAGGTGCTTAAATTTTCGCCGGACAGGAAACGAACTCTTCTTGGGTGCGGGGCGGCAGCCGGTCTTGCTGCGGTTTTCAATGCACCGATTGGTGGCGTTATGTTTGCTATCGAGGTGATCCTTGGTGATTTCAGTGTCAGAACCTTTAGCCCGATCGTTATTGCTGCTGTCATAGGCACAGTTGTTTCTCGTAGTTACCTCGGTAATTCACCAACGTTTCAGGTGCCGGATTATAGTCTTGTTTCCAACACGGAACTCCTGTTTTATTTTGTGCTCGGCGTTTTGGCCGGTCTTTCCGCCGTGATGTTCATCAAGGTGTATTATCGAATAGAAGAGACATTTCTGAAAGTCGAAAAACAACGCAACATACCGGCCTGGGCAATGCCTGCAATCGGCGGGCTTTTAACCGGTTTGGTCTGTATGTGGTTACCGGGACTCTACGGTTACAGCTATGAAGTGATCGATAACGCTGTAAGAGGCACCGAGTCATGGCTGAACATGGTTGGCATTTATCTTTTGAAGCCGGTTGTTGCGGGCTTCAGTGTAGGTTCCGGCGGTTCTGGCGGTATGTTTGCCCCTGCAATGAAAATGGGGGCGATGCTGGGGGGTATGTTCGGTAATCTGGTTCATACACTGTTCCCTGGCATAACTGCTGCATCCGGAGCATATGCCCTTGTCGGTATGGGGGCTTTGACCGCAGGCATCATTCGTGCTCCTCTTACGGTAATTCTGATTCTTTTTGAGGTGACAGGGGAGTATGAAATTGTTTTGCCAATCATGTTTGCTGCTGTTACCGCTGCATTGATTGCCCGTCTTGCATATAGCTATTCTATGGAGACCTATGTGCTTGAGAAAGAAGGGGTCCGTGTCGGTTTTGGTATTGCGCTTTCCGTAGCGGAGAATATAAGTGTCCTGGACATCATGCGAACCAGTTATGTCAGGTTTCGTGATGTTACAAGGGCTGAAAAAATTATCGATGTGTTTCACAATACCCCGGAATCGAACTTTCTCGTAACAACAGAGAGCGATGAGTTCGTCGGGGTTATAAGGCTCGAGGAAATGAGCATTTTGCTCAGAGAGGGACCGTTGACCGGTCTTATTGCCGAAGATATTGTGAAAAAAGATATTCCCGTCCTATATGAAACTTCAAAACTGGACGAAGCACTGAAGCTTTTTGAGCTGACAGATTATGATATTCTTCCGGTGCTGTCACGTAAATCGGATAAACTGCTTGGCGTTGTGCGTCAGGAGCAGGCATTTTCCTACTATCGTAAGCAGATGAATCTTTATGGCTCTGATCTTGATTCCGATCCTGACAAGTAGGTTGCAAAGGTTGTGCGAAGAGAGAGCGCTGATATCTTACGACAGCAGTTTTGCAGATCCACGTTAACTCATTCAGCGTAAGGTTTTTGTTAGTACCAGTATCATCAGAATTGTAATTGCCTGTACCATCATGAAAATGTCTTTTGGTACGTAAGCATTGACAGTCAGACCTCCGTATTCCAGAAACCCGAACAACAGGGCGGAAGCAACAAGCCATAAAGGATGAGCCAGAGCGAGTAGTGCTACAGCGATCCCGATGAAGCCTATTCCGCTTGTCAGCCCCGCCTCATAAAAATGCTTGTAGCCGAGTACGAGGTTCGTCGATGCAAGGCCAGCCATAGCGCCACCTATGGCCATCGCTTTCATGATGTGTGTGTTTGTACTGATACCGGCATATCCTGCGGCTTCGGGTTGCAGGCCTACGGCCCTCATTTCATATCCTGTAGTGGTTTTGAATATCATGATCCATGATAAAAGACTGGCGGTAAGTGCAAACAGAGTGCTGATATTTGCCGGGGATTTTCGCCAGATACCGATTACGCTATCGAACATTGGCACTTGTGCCGACTGGATGATTTCAGGGGTATGAACGGTTGATGGGACGGCAAGATGCCAGGTCAAGAGGTAACCGACAAAAGCATGTACGATGAAATTCAGCATGATTGTCGATATTACTTCGTTGATGCCGAATCGGACTTTCAGCCACCCGGCAAGGAGACCTATGGAACTTCCTGCAATCATGGCTGATGTTGAGCAAATCGATATGGCAATGAGCGGCGGTGTCTGGGGGGGAAGCATGATGCCGACAAAAGCAGCTGTAAATGCGCCGGCAAGAACCTGGCCTTCACCTCCGATATTGAGCAGTTTTACCTTGAAGGGGATAGCTACAGCCAGTCCGGTCAGGATGAGGGAGGTTGTTCTGAATACGATCTGTCCGGTTCCATAATCCGAACCGAATGTCATCGAGAACATTTTCTGATAGATCATCAAGGGGTCTCTTCCTGTTGTCATGATCAGCAATGCACTGATAACCAATGCAACTGCTGTCGCAAGCAGTGGAATGACAAACTTGATAGAACGGTTTTGCATGACTGATAGTCTTTTCAGGTAATGAACATGCCAATTTCTTTTTCGAAATCCTGTTCGGAGGATCTTCCTTGACGGACTTCTTCCATGGAAAACTCATGCCGGATAGTTCCTTTGTAAAAGCAACCGATTCTGGACGATAACGAAATGATCTCATCGAGTTCGGCAGAGATGAGAAGTATGGCAACACCTCTATCTCTTGTCTCGATGATTTTTTTGTGGATCATTTCAATGGCGCCGATATCGACTCCACGAGTAGGCTGGGCAAGAATGAGCAATTTGAGATCAGGACGATCGATTTCTCTTGCCAGTACTATTTTCTGTTGGTTACCACCTGAAAGGCTTGCAAGGGATGGGTTGTTTTGCAGTTCACAACGTACATCGTAGAGGTCGATCATGCTTTTTGTATAGTTGTTGACGGCGGTTGCATCGAAGCCCGCGAACTTGAGAAATTTGTCTTCCCTATGGCGACCGAAAATGATGTTTTCGCTTATAGAGAAATTGGATATCACAGCGTGCTTCAGGCGATCTTCAGGAATGTGGGAAACACCTGATGATGCAATTTCTGCTGAATTTTTCCCTAAAAGGGATGCTCCCTCGAGAGAGACAGTGCCTTTCGTTATGTGTTGTGGTTCAGCCATCCCCCAAAGCAGGGTAAGCAATTCACGCTGTCCATTTCCCTCGACCCCTGCGATGCCGTATATCTCACCTGCATTGACTTCGAAAGAGAGGTCATTGAGTCTTGAGCGTCCTTTGGAATCGGTGAGACTGACATGAGAGACTTGCAATATGCGTTTTCCTGGTATTTCCAAGGGGTTGTCGACTTGGAGCAGAACATTTCTGCCTACCATCAAATTGGCAAGATCACTCTTCGTGACGGAGCTCGTTGTTTTTGTTGCGACAATTTTTCCCTTGCGCATCACGCTTACCATATCGGAAACCCTCAGAACTTCATCGAGTTTGTGGGTAATCAAGATTATGGTTTTGCCCTCTTGCTGAAGAGATTTGAGTGTCTTGAAAAGCTGTTCTGTCTCAGAAGGAGTAAGTACAGCTGTTGGTTCATCGAGAATCAGTATGCTGGCTTCGCGGTACAGTAGCTTCAGAATTTCAACTCTTTGTTCTTCTCCGACGGAGAGTTCGGATACAAGCATATCAGGGTCGAGAGCAAGCTCATGATTTTCAGCGATGGACTGAATTTTCAGCGAAGCTTCTTTTTTCTTCAGTGGGGCAAAAAGTGGGCAGTGCTCAGCTCCAAGTATGATGTTTTCCGTAACGCTGAGCTCCGGTATCAGCATGAAATGCTGGTGGACCATACCGATTCCTTCGGCAATGGCTTGGCGCGGAGTGCTGAAACGTATGTTTCTTCCTCTGATGGAAATGGTGCCTGACGTTGGCGTGGAAAGGCCGTAGATTATTCTGGTCAACGTGCTTTTCCCGGCTCCGTTCTCTCCGACGATGGCATGAATCGATCCGGTTTGGATATCCAATGAGATGTCGCGGTTAGCCCATAACTCACCGAACTTTTTTGAGATACCCGATAAACGTATCGCTGCATCATTCATGTGCTTTAAATCCAGCTGATGACGGTTTTAATCGCATCTTTGCTGTCAAGAGCGACCCTGTAGGCAAGCTCGAATTGATTGACAGCGTAAACGTTGGTGAAAAATTTCTCGCTCTCGATACCTTCACTTTCAAGAAGTTTCTGGGAAGAAAGGAGATGCTCGTAAGAGGTTATATTCGAACAGATAATAACCGGTTCTTTATGCTGGATCAGGCGATAATCGTAGGCGAGTACTTCATAGTTTCCCATGAGCACTATTTTGCCTTCTGGCCTGAGGAGCCGAATTGCTTTTTCAAGGAGTAGTATCCGACCGGTGGCCTCGATAACGATATCATAGGAGTCATTGAAATCACTCGTGAAATCGTTGATTTGCATCGCGATGTTTTTTGCGCAGGAAAGCTGACCGCGAATACCGAAATTTTCAAGAGCGTCGATTGATTCGACACCTTTACTCCGAAGATACTCTGCTGCCATCAATCCAACTGATCCAAGCCCGAGAATAAGAACACGGCTGGATTTGTCGGGTCGAGCCTTTTCGATCGCTGCTATAACATATCCTAAGAGACCGGTGAGAAGGTCCCTGTGTATTGGCTTGCGACCCAAAGGAAGAACGTTTTCCTCTGAGGTGGGAACAACTTCGGCATGACAGCCATAGTACGTCTCGATTCCTGCCCAACGGTCGCCTTTGAATGTGTAGACAAAGTCGCCGGGTTTAACTGCCGATACTTCCGGTCCTGTTTCCATAACTTGTCCGATCATTTCACTCCCGAGTATGATCGGATAGTTCAATACCCTGTGTGATACCGGTTTATTGGTTAGGATCAAACGATCGACGCCCGGTGTAATGGTGGTTGCAATTGTTTTAACAAGGATGTCGTTCGGGTTATCGGCGCTGTAGAGTACCGAGTTGAGTTTGAGTTTGTTTGCTTTGGGAAGAATAATTGCTTCTGCTTGACCTTGCATGATGATCTGTATGCCCTGAAATTTATATGTTGAAAATAGAGCTTAACATCCAGGATACGAGACTGATGACCAGGGAGCCAAGAACAGCCCATCCAAAACTGTTTACCGAAAACCCGTCAACGATTGCAGCAGCAAGCATGAGCATGAGTGCATTGATAACCAATAGAAAAAGCCCTAAGGTAACGATGATGAAAGGGATGGAGAAAAACACCAGGACTGGTTTAACAATAGCATTGACCAGACCGAGTACAAGGGCTACAATGAGAGCAGCCCAAAAACTTTTTATGTAAATGCCCCCCAGAAGGCTTGCAGTAGCATAGACCGACAGGGCATTGATGAGCCACATAAGTAGTATATAAGCCATAATCGTCCTCTGCTTGAATCTAAGTTGATTGTATACCGAACTAACAGTGCCTTTGCATTGAACTAAGCATAGGGCCAGAAGAAATGTAAGGCTTTTCAGTCTGAAGCCAAACCCGATCGTTTAACTATCTAGACCCCTTTGAAACGATAGGATATCTTGCGCTTTTGATGTCTGATACCTGATCCTTGAGTTCTTGTCGGTCTCAAAGTGATGAGTATTTTAAGAAGTGTAAATTATTTACAACGTCCCCTATGGTGTAGAGCTTTGAGTTTAGAGGTGCATGTGATTCAGGGCTTCTTGTAGGGAGTTGCAGCCTGTTACCGTAACGGGAAGTTTGCGGATGGAGGTTTTCAGTTCTCTGGTGTTCGCTTCCGGCAATATAATCGTGTCGAATCCGAGGTGGGCGGCCTCGCGTATCCGGCGTTCTCCGTCGCTTATCGCTCTGAGTTCACCCGAAAGTCCGATTTCCCCCGCACATACCATACCGGGGGATAGAGCGGTATTGCTGACTCCGGAAGCGACCGCAGCCGCCACCGCCAGATCCGATGCGGGTTCAACCAGTTTCAATCCTCCCGCTACCTTGATGAAAACATCCTGTCCCCAGGTAGGTATACCAAGCCTTTTTTCGAGAACGGCGAGAATGATTGTTATTCGTTTCAGATCGACCCCCGAACTTATTCGCTGTGGCATCGGGTAGTTTGTTTTACTGACCAATGCCTGCACCTCTACCAGCACAGCCCTCGATCCTTCAATGGCGGCAAGCACCGAGTTTCCCGGTACGCCGGTGGAGCGGCCGGATATAAAGAATTCCGAAGGATTTTTTACTTCTTCGAGCCCTTTTTCATCCATCCGGAATACACCGATCTCGTTTGTTGGTCCGAACCGGTTTTTGACCGAACGGATCATTCGGTACCACTGATAGCCTTCACCTTCGAACTGGAGAACCGTATCGACCATATGTTCGAGTGTTTTCGGACCGGCAAGTGAACCGGTTTTGGTGATGTGGCCGATGACGAGCAGGATGAAGTTGCGGCTTTTGGCTGAGCGGATGAGCTCCGAGGTGCATTCTCGTATCTGCGTTATTGTTCCGGCCGAACTTTTGTATTCTCCGGAATAGAGCGTTTGTATCGAGTCGATGATGACGATATCAGGCTGATCACGTTCGATGACCCCGATTATTTTTTCAAGATTGACTTCCGGAACAAGCTTCAGGTCATTGGATATGATGGATAGTCTTTTGGCACGGTCCCTGATTTGTGACGGCGATTCTTCTCCCGAAACATAGAGAATATTCAGGGGTGAAGTATGTCGGGCGAGCTGGAGCATCAGGGTTGATTTGCCAATGCCCGGTTCGCCGCCGATAAGGATTGCTGAAGCCGGCATCAGGCCTCCACCGAGTACCCGGTCAAGTTCTCCGATTCCTGTTGAAATTCTTTGCTGAGACACAGAATTTTCAGGGTGCTGCAACGTTTCCGAAGCGGGTAGAACATTGTCGGTGGAGGTTTTGCCCGCCAATGGTTCTTCGATGGCCGATTCTTCAAGGGTTCCCCAGCTCTGGCAGGCAAAACATTTACCGGAATATTTAAGCGAGACTGCACCGCAACTGGTGCAGATATAGCGGATTGCTGATTTTGCCATCTCGTATGTTACAGGGCTTCAATGGAATTGGCTCGCATGAACGACTGGAGTGTATTTTTCAGCAACATGGCTATGGTCATCGGGCCGACGCCTCCCGGAACCGGAGTGATGGCCGAAGCGTTTTCGGAGACAGGGTTGTAATCCACGTCGCCGACAAGCCGGTAGCCGGATTTTCGCGATGCATCTTCAATTCGATTCATGCCGACGTCGATGACTACGGCACCGGGTTTGACCATATCTTTCGTGATGAAATTTGCTCTGCCGATAGCTACAATCAGAATATCCGCCTGCCTGGTCAGTTCAGACATGTTTTTCGTTGCCGAGTGGCATATGGTGACTGTACAGTTTGTTGCTTCGAGTTTTTGCAGCATCAGGTTCGCCATAGGTTTCCCGACGATGTTGCTCCTTCCGACAACGACACAATGCTTTCCCCTGGTTTCGATGTTGTATCGTGAAAGCAGTTCGAGAATGCCATAGGGGGTACAGCTCAGGAAGCATTTATTCAGGTTGCCGAGCACCATCTGACCGACGTTTTCCGGATGGAACCCGTCTACATCCTTTGAAGGGGAGATTGCCATGGTGACCGCGTACTCGTCGATATGCGGGGGAAGCGGTTGCTGAACGAGTATGCCGTGGACTTCCGGGTCTATGTTCAATGCTTCTATTCTGGAAAGAAGCTGTTCCTGGGTTATTTCTTTCGGGAGTTCTATGACTTCGGAGTTCATGCCGATTTCTTTGCAGCTTTTAGCCTTGTTTCGTACATAGACCTGTGATGCAGGGTCTTCCCCGACAATGATTACGGTGAGACCCGGTACGGCATTGACTTGCTGTTTGCATGCCGCAACGGAGGTTTTCAGTTCATGTTTGATGTCGCTTGAGATCTTTTTACCGTCAATGATTGTCATAGTATGCTTCTTACTGATAATTGGATTAATACGAATGGTTTTTAACCTTGCTATATAAAAAAATAACTCTTGATGATGAGTAAAATAGAATTTTATACAACGATTTTTTCTGACCTCGATGCTTGCTATTGATGACGTGCTCATAGATGACGGGGTTCCCGGGGCATTTTTTTCTTGTGATCTTGTTTTGTGCAAGGGTGCATGTTGTGTTGAAGGGGAACTCGGAGCTCCGGTGTTGGAAGAGGAGGCGGATTCTCTGCGTGAAATCACAGGTACGGTCACTGAAAAACTTCCGGAAAAAAACAGACGCTATATCAGACGTTACGGCTGCCTGGAAATATATCAGGGTAACTTCTATACCCGAACCATAGAAGGACGTGAATGTGTTTTCGCCTTTCGTGATAAGGAAATAACGTTTTGCGCCATAGAAAAGAGAAAACCGCTCTCATGCAGGTTGTTTCCGATCAGGATTAAAAAAAAGTTTGGATTGGATTATCTTGTCTATGAGCGGCATGCAATGTGCCGGCAAGCTGCAAAAGGAGGGATCGACAAAAGTGTTCTTCTTGTTGATTATGTTGCAGAAGCCTTGATTGAGTGTTACGGCTTGACATGGTATCGCCGCTTGAAAGACTTATTAGCGAATTCTCCCATGAATTATGCCAGACATTAAGCTTCAGCAAAGCCAGAGAACTCAGCTGTCTTCTCAACAGATTATGACAAGTCAGCTGCTCCAACTTCCGTTAATGCATCTCGAGCAGCGGATTTTCGATGAGTTGCAGGATAATCCCATGCTTGAACTCGAGGAGCAGAAAGGGGAATCGGTAGATGATTCCGGTGGAAAGAGTGGTGATGAACCTGAAGAGGGGATGTTCGATTCTGTCGATCGCTTTGAAAAAGACGGGGCGGGGGAAACCGATGGAGGAAAAAAGGACGATCAGGAAGGAAGGCTGCAGTTTACCATTGATAATCGTCCGAAAGAGAGTTTTATCCAGGCG
This sequence comes from Prosthecochloris marina, assembly GCF_003182595.1. Lineage (NCBI taxonomy): Bacteria > Pseudomonadati > Chlorobiota > Chlorobiia > Chlorobiales > Chlorobiaceae > Prosthecochloris > Prosthecochloris marina. The sequence continues at coordinate 227,140 of NZ_PDNZ01000001.1, read as the reverse complement.
GTTCAGCAGGATTCGTGCGAGGAAAAACTGTTGAAAGACCTTTCATTACAGGAAGGAATCGGTACCAGGGAGTTGCTGATAGCAATTGAAATTCTCGGAAATCTCGATGATGACGGTTATTTGAAGGAAGATTTTCCGGTTATCGTCTACGGACTCGGACAAAACGGTATCGAAGTTGATGAGTGGGAAGTGAAGAGCATTCTCAAAAGGATACAGTATCTGGACCCTCCGGGTATAGGTGTTCATAATCTTCAGGAACGGTTGCTTATTCAGCTTGAAGCGAAAACCGGTAGAGACAAGACCCCGTCCGATACTCTGGCCTTGCATATTCTTGCAGAGCATTACGATGATTTTCTCAATAACCGTTATGAGCGGATCCTCAAGCAGTTACAGATCAGTCCGTCACAGCTGGAATCGGCAATAACTGTCATTTCCACACTTGACCCTCATCCTTTTGTTGCCGGGGTCAGTGCTGACGAATACATCGTTCCCGACTTCATCGTGACATATGAAAACGGTCGCCTTACTGCAGTGCTGAATGATCGAAGCAATATGACGGTTCACGTCTCGGGAGAGTACCAGGATGTTCTCAAGAGTAGGGGGGTTCCCACCGAAGACAGGAAGTACATGCGCCAGAAGTTGAGTCGTGCAAAAGAGTTCGCAAGTGCCATTGCCCAGCGTCGGAACACTCTCATCAAGGTCATAGAGGCTTTGATGAATTTTCAGTATGATTTTTTTGTTACCGGTCCTGAGAAACTCGTGCCTCTCGTTATGAAAGACGTAGCTGAAAAAACAGGGTTCGATCTTTCGACGATCAGCAGGGCGGTGAATGGCAAGTATGTTCAGACCAGGTTCGGTACCTTTGAACTCAAATATTTTTTCAGTGGTAGCTTGCCTACCGAAGAGGGTGAGGATCTTTCGACAAAGATCATCAAGCAATATATAAAAGAGCTGATTGATGCCGAAGACTCTGCAAAGCCGCTGAACGATGATAAGCTTGCAAAGATGCTTGAGGAGAAAGGCATAAAGATTGCTCGCAGAACGGTTGCAAAATACCGTGAACAAATGCAAATTCCAGTAGCAAGATTAAGAAAAAAAATATTTTAATGCGTTCGAGTCTGTTTATGAAGCAACAGGCTCTGGCACAAGTTTGGAAGAGGAGCAGTAATGGAGATGAATGGGAAGCCGAAGCTGAGAGCCACAACGGTCCTCGGTGTTATCAGAAACGGGAAAGCGGCTCTTGGCAGTGACGGCCAGATGACTCTTGGAAACACGGTTATTAAACACAGTACGAAGAAAATACGAAGATTGCGTCAGGCAAATCTGATTACCGGATTTGCCGGAGCCACCGCGGATGCAGTGACGCTTCTTGACCGCTTTGAAGAAAAGTTGCAGGCTTACGGTGGCCAGCTTGAAAGAGCTGCCGTTGAGTTGGCCAGAGACTGGCGTACCGATAAGTATCTGCGTCGCCTCGAGGCGATGCTTGCGGTTGTGGGCCAGGAAAAAGCGCTGATCATATCAGGTACGGGTGATGTTATCGAGCCTGAAGACGGTATCGTTGCAATTGGCAGCGGAAGCATGTTTGCTCTTGCTTCGGCTCGTTCATTGTTGAAACACACCGCATTGGAGGCATCGGATATTGTAAGGGAGAGCCTGAAGATCGCAGCTGACATATGTATTTATACCAATGACCACATTATTCTTGAAGAAGTATGACTCTGCCTGAGCATTTCTCATTGTTTCGTCCCGGCTTTGCCGGGGTTGGATCGATAGTGGGGTCAAACGCAGTTCTTATCAACACATTTTATTATTGTAAACGAACGTAAACGGATATGACAGATCAAAAACAGCCAAAAGTTCTTGAAATAGCTGAAAATACAACAGTGAATAACTCTTTAATCAGTAACGAATTTCTTACCCCCAATCAGATTGTTTCTCGCCTGGATAAATATATCATCGGTCAGCAGGAAGCAAAGAAAGCCGTCGCGATTGCGCTCAGAAACCGTTTGCGCCGTCAGAATGTCAGTGAGGAACTGCGTGATGAGATAATGCCCAACAACATTATTATGATAGGGCCTACCGGGGTTGGTAAAACCGAAATTGCACGCAGGCTTGCAAAGCTTGCAAATGCTCCTTTTGTCAAGGTTGAGGCTTCCAAGTTCACGGAAGTAGGATATGTGGGACGTGACGTCGAGTCGATGATCCGCGATCTGACGGATCAGGCGGTCAATATGGTGAGGAATGAAAAATCCGAAGAAGTCAAGGAAAAAGCAGCCAATCTGGCTGAAGAACGCTTGCTCGATATTTTGTTGCCGACAGTACCGTCATCCCCTTATGAAAGAGAAGAAGATGATGCAGTGGATGGTGCCGGAGATGAAAAAGCAAGTGCCGATCTTGAAGATGCCATCAACAAAAAAAGCCGGGAGAAGATGCTGGAACGCCTCCGTTCGGGAAGAATGGAAGATCGTCAGATAGAGATGGAACTGAGTACCGATTCACAAGGCGGAATGATGCAGATTTTCGGTCCTCTCGGACAAATGGAGGAACTTGGGGGAATAATGCAGGATCTGATGAGTGGTCTTCCGAAAAAACGCAAAAAAAGAAGGGTGACGATCGCTGAAGCGAGAAAGCTGCTTGAGCAGGAGGAAGTGCAGAAGCTTATCGATATGGATGCGGTTATAAAGGAGGCGGTTTGCAAGGTGGAAGATTCCGGTATTGTGTTCATCGATGAAATCGATAAAATTGCCGCTCCTACAACCGGTGCCGGTGGTAAGGGGCCGGATGTCAGCCGGGAAGGCGTCCAGCGTGACCTGCTTCCTATCGTTGAAGGTTCCAATGTCGCGACGAAGCATGGGATGGTCCGGACCGATCACGTTCTTTTCATCGCTTCGGGGGCGTTTCATGTGGCCAAACCTTCCGACCTGATTCCTGAATTACAAGGGCGTTTTCCTATTCGTGTTGAACTGAAAAGTCTTACCGAAGAAGATTTCTACAAAATCCTTACCCAGCCGAAAAACGCTTTGATCAAACAGTACAAGGCTCTTTTACAAACCGAAGGGGTTGAGCTTGATTTTACTGATGAGGCAATCAAGGAGCTCGCGGCCATTGCCGCTCAGGTCAACGAATCGGTTGAAAATATCGGGGCGAGAAGATTGCATACCATCATGACCAACCTTCTTGAGGAGCTCATGTTCGCCATTCCGGAGAAATGCAGTGATGAAAAAATCGTCATTGACAAAGCGATGGTTGGCGAGAAGCTGAGTGTGATAATCAAGGACAGAGATTTGAGCCAGTATATCCTTTAATGAAGAGGGAATAAAAAGCTCTGAGTGCAGTGCTAAGTGTTTCATCGCAGGGTGGCTTGAGGGTGTGTCGTCCCAAGAGTGGAAACAAAGGATTGCAGATCGAGGGTTGATTCTTCAACATAAAGAGAGAGTGCATGTTGCACTACTCGTATAGTCATTAGTCGATAGTCAATTATTAACATGAACAACGAACAATACATATGATACAACGTAACCAGATGGCTCAGTCTGCAGCAGCAGGAGCCGTAGCGGCACCGAGAGTTTCAGTCGACGTACAGACGAGGGTGGTCAACCAGGTGTATACCTGGATGACGCTTGGACTTGCATTGACGGCAACGGTCGGCTACTATGTTTCGGGAAATGAAATGCTCAGAAACATCATTTTTTCGAACAATCTCATCTTGATCGGGCTGGTTATAGCGCAGCTCGGAATAGTTGTTGGCTTGAGCGCAGGGATCAATCGCATGTCCGGCTCAGTGGCAACGGGTCTGTTCATTCTTTATTCCGCACTGACCGGTCTGACCTTTTCTGCTATTTTCATGGTCTATACTTCCAGTTCCATTGCGAGCACCTTTTTCGTGACATCCGGGACGTTTGCGGCCATGAGTGTTTTTGGGCACACGACCAAACGTGATCTTACAAAGCTTGGCAACATTGCTTTCATGGCGCTTATCGGTATTATTCTTGCTTCATTGGTCAACATGTTCATGCAGAATTCCATGCTTGAACTTGTTATAAGCGTTATCGGTGTTCTGTTGTTCACCGGTTTGACTGCTTATGATGCTCAGCGTATTAAAGAAATGGCTGCCATGGTTACTGATGGAGAATCCGAGGCGAAGGTATCGGTAATGGGAGCATTGTCGCTTTACCTGAATTTTATCAACCTGTTTCTTATGCTTCTCCGTTTTCTGGGAGTGGCACGTGATGAATAATGGATATTATTTCAATTCTTATACTCAACGGCCCGAACCTTTCGAGGCTTGGCAAACGTGAGCCTGAGATATACGGCAGTCGTACCCTCGATGATATCAACAAGGAACTTGTCGATACTTTTCCCGGGGTATCGTTTGATTTTTTCCAGTCCGAAGAAGAGGGTGAGCTTCTGGAAAAGCTCTTTCATTGTGAAGACCTGGGGGGATACAGTGGGGTAGTGCTCAATGCCGGAGCGCTGACCCACTACTCCATTGCATTGAGGGATGCGATCAGTGCGATCACGATACCTGTCATCGAGGTTCACCTTTCCAATATCTATGCACGTGAGGAGTTTCGAAGAACATCTGTGATTTCAGAGGTTTGCAGTGGTGTCGTCAGTGGTTTTGGGGCAAACAGTTATCACCTTGGGGTTCGTGGGCTTATGGGTATGCTTGAGCTCGACTGAATGTTTTTTCGTTGAATCCTATGGGATTCAACGAAAAATATTATATTATCCCTTTAATATAGGTATCGTGTGTACGATTGCACTGTGAACGGAGAGTAATGTGTGCACAGATATGTCACTGAGTGTTGTTAAGTGACGACTGTGTATCTTTATTGCTCGGGAGGATGAATGGTAAGAAAGTATACGAAAGGGATATTGTGTCTTATCGGTGTTATTTTCTCTTCTTTTCCAGCGCAGGCAGCTTCCCCTTATGCCGGATTGACTGTTGGGCTGGCGTATTTAAATGATTCAAGTCTTAAAGGTTCGAAACGTGGTGATCTGAGCTACGAGGATGGTGAGGCTTATAGCTATGCTCACGGTCTTGACCTTGGTTGTTTTCGGCTCGAGGGGGAAATCGGTTACCAAAAAAACGATTTCGAGACATTCGAGCCTGGAGGTATAGCTACTGACGGTGACCTTTCCATTCTTTCACTGCTTGCAAACGGCTATTACTATTGTCAGATCGGTGACAGCAGAATTGTTCCCATTCTCAGTGCCGGTATCGGTGCTGCAAATGTGGAGTATGAGGATGAAATTGACGAATTCAGCGAGGATGATATCGTGCTTGCCTATCAGGTTGGTGCAGGATTGGGCATAAAGGTTTCTTCTTCGGTGAGTGTTAATGCAATGTACCGATACTTTGCAACACAGGATGCCAGTTTTCGTGAAGGCAATGAAGACATAGAGCTCGATATCTCAAGTCACAATGTGCTGATCGGTCTGAAAGTCAACTTCTAAGGCACACCAAAAAACAGGCTTGGCATTCCGATAGCTGTATTGGGAGCTACTCGGAATCCTCATCTTCCAATGTACACACTCCGGTTCCTGTGTTTCGTCCGCTTTGCTCTCGAAACGTCCGCTACGTTTTTTCGATGCGCCATTCAGCCAGCCAGTTCTCTCCTTAACCATCGATCTTTTTTGAAAGTTTTTTGATCATCTTGCGGATATTTTGAAGTCTTCGCTCGTCACTTTTCATCAGTACCGGTTTGTTTAAAGCTTCATTAAGCACTTCGACCGCCTCCTCGTACCGTTTCATATCCTTATACAGCTTTCCCAATTCATGGTAATGTCTTATGATCCGAGGGTTTATAGCTATGGCTTTTTTGAGCATTTTTTCTGCTTCTTCCTGGCTCCCCTTGGGTAAAGAGCCTAAAAATGTTTTGGCAAAAACTTTTTCAAACCATCCCATATCGGCAATTTCACGGTTGAAAGAGCCAAGAATGGATAGGGCGACATCATCATGTGGGTTGAGTTCGAGTGCACGGTCGAGTTCGCTTTTAATGATATTGGCACGTTTTATTTTCTCTCTCGGGCCTATATTGTCTGCAAGAACTCCAAGAGATGCTGCAAGCCAGGTGTGCCCGTCCGCAATATTCTCATTATTTTTAATGCTTACTTCGGCGTGTAGGACCGCTTTTTCGTAGTATGGTTGACGTTCTTCCGGTTTTTCGGGAGGAAGGGATTCCCCCATGCTGACATAGAGCCTGGCAAGTTTCCAGTTTGCGTCAGGGTTTCCCGGATCGGTTTCGAGCACCGAAGAATAGAGCGAATCGGCAGCCTCGTAATTCATTGCGTAAAAAGCCTCATCAGCTTTGCCGATGGTGTATGAGAGATCGTGTCTGGATGAAGTCTTTTTGAATTTCGAGGCGTAAGAGACGTTTGCGCCGGTTAAGAAACCTGAAAAGACCGCACAGAAGATAAGCGGGGGCAGCAAAATAAAAGCCGGGGTCTTTGTAATGCAGCTCATAACTCTCTTTGAATGTCCCGGTTAACGTTACTAATACATGTTTTTCCAGTTTTACTACTGATTGGGGTGTAATGTAAACGCAGTTTCGTTTTGATATAGTTCCGCTTGCCGTTACTGGAACCAGAGTGAGTTCGGATACTTTTCGTGAAGCTTTCTGTCCATTCCCAGCCAGTGTCCTGAAGGAAGAAGCATCATGAGCACTGAGTATACCATGAACGGCGGAAGTGTAAGGTTGTAGTATCCTCCCGCAGCGAAATTAAGTACCAGAAAGAGAGCGAAAGCCGCATTTACACGGACAGTGAGTCCGAGAACAAGGCATATGCCAATGATAAGCTCGCCGACAGTAACAATCCAGGCAATCGGCATTGCCAGCGGGATGGCGAACTGTTCGAGATAAACTGCCTGAAAAGAACCCGGAACAAGTTCGCCAAGTCTTTCGGTGAAATGGCCGTGCATAATGTCGGTCCAGAGCCAGCCTTTGACAAGTTTGTGCCAGAAGCCATAGAGAAAGAACGCCGCAAAAAGGTATCGGCCTACAAGGAAAAAGAAAATACCGATGGTTTTAAAAGGATACTTTTTCAGGTAATCTGACGACCATTCGAAACTTGTCATGACAGGAAGTGTAAAGCATTAAAGAAATTACAACAATATAAGCAATCCAGGAATTCGGAGTGAATGACTTGTTAAAGGCAAATGGCAAAAGTGCATCCTATGGAGTCGATGTGTTTGATTGACGGGTCGGATATGAAGGTGATTGAAAAAAAGGTTCTGCAACTAAGCTTATCGTAATCCTCACATCATACTTTGCGGATCGACATCGATGGTGATGGACAGATTGTTCCTGCTGTATTTACTCATCAGAGAATACCTCATCTTTTTCAGGAAGTCTGCGGAAATTTTTTTACCGGGAAGCTTCAGCAGAACCTGATAGCGGTAACGCCCTCTGATACGTGCTATACCTGCCGGAGCCGGTCCAAGCACAAGAAATGTTGCTGAATGAAGGTGAGGCTTGAGCGCTTCGGCAAATTCTTCTGAAGCTTTTTGTGCGATGTCTTCTTCCGTTGAAGAGAACTCACAGGAAACAAGCTTTGCATAAGGAGGGTACTGCAGTGCTTTTCTTGCCTGCATGTCCAGATGATAGTATTTTTCATAACTGCCGCGCAGAAGAAAGGAGAAAACATCGTTATCGGTATTGTATGTTTGAAGATAGACTTCTCCGGGAATCTTTGATCTGCCCGCACGGCCCGCCACCTGCATGAGAAGCGCAAAAAGCCGTTCTCCAGCCCTGAAATCCGGAATATTCAGTCCAATATCGGCCATCAGTACGCCGACAAGGGTGACATCGGGAAAATCGAGACCTTTGGCGACCATTTGTGTTCCGAGAAGTATCCGGGCTTTCTTTTCATGAAAATCATTCAGGATCATCGCATGAGCTCCTTTGACACCTGTGGTATCGACATCCATACGGAGTATCTTTTCTTCCGGGAAAAGTTTGTGCAGTTCCTCTTCAATACGTTCGGTTCCACTGCTTTTATAAAGAATGTTTGCCGAAGAGCAATGAGGGCATTGTTCGAGGTAGAAGACCGTATGACCGCAGTAATGGCAGCGTAACTGCCGGGTGGCAGCATGATAAACCATAGGGATGTTACAGTGTTTGCAAGTGGGAATCTCGCCACAATCAAGGCAGAGCAGGCTCCCTGCAAAACCCCGTCTGTTCTGCAGGAGTATAACTTGTTCGTTGCGCTCGAGTCTCTTTTTGATTTCCTCGTAGAGAACCTCCGAAATGGAAAAAGAGACCTTTCTGTTTTCCCGCATGGGAATTAGCTTTATGGAAGGCATTGTAGCGCCATCGACTCTTTCCGGAAGAGTTAACAGGCTGTATTTTTTGCTCTTCGCATTGTAGAACGATTCGAATGAAGGGGTAGCCGATCCGAGAACACAGAGGGCTCCTTCAAGTTTTGCGCGCATGACAGCAGTGTCACGACCGTTGTAACGTGGCGTTCTGTCCTGCTTATAAGCCATGTCATGCTCTTCGTCGACAATGATGGCTCCGACATTTTGAAGTGGTGCGAAAACCGTTGAACGAGCCCCAAGCGCGATCTTTGCCTTACCCGAGCGAAGTTTTTGCCAGGCATTATATTTTTCCTGATTGTTCATTGCACTGTGCAAAATCTGGATATCGTTCCCGAAGTACTGACGGAAACGGGATGCGGTTTGGGGGGTTAACGATATTTCCGGTACCAGGACAATAGCGGTTTTGCCTGCAGAAAGGACCTCTTTCAATAGCTCGATATAGATGATTGTTTTACCGCTTCCTGTAATGCCATGCAGGAGATACGTCGCGAAACTTCCGGATCGAAATCCTGATAAAAGACTGTTCAGTACGCGCTGCTGTGAGTCGGTAAGATGTTTGATGGTTTTTTTTGATTCTGAAAATTCGGTTGAAAATTCAGTCCCGGTTTCAACCTTTATCGGCTCGAATATTCCTTTTTTAACCAGTTCTCGGGCAATTCCTGTTGTAATACCTAATTGTTCGGGAAACCCCCATGATGTTTCCAGGGCATGCAGCTGCTTAACGGCTGCCGCTTGACGAGGTGCGCGTAGCAACTCTTGCTGCATGTAGGGTTGCCGAAAGCGGTAAGCTGTTTTGGTTTTGGGCTTTGCGACTTTGAATGCTTTTTTTAACGTCACCAGTCCACCTCGTTCCATTTCGATCAATGTTCGGTAGAGATTTTGCTTTCCGAGCTGGTTTTCAAGTTGCTTTACCGTCAGCTTTTTCCTCTGTTGCAATAGCTTCAGGATTTCTTTGCGCAATGAGGTCGAGACAACCTTTCGATTATTGCCGGCGGTGAGCTGGAAGTCGGTCAATTCGACTGTTTCACTGACTTTTGTTTTCAGCGGGGCAGGGAGGATTGCATTGATTGCTTCTATCGGATGCGTCATGTAATAGTCGGCTATCCAGATCGAGAGCTGTAGGGTTATCGGGGTAAGAACAGGTTTTCCGCTGTTGAGAATATCGGTTATGATCCCCTCCGGCTGATTTGGCTGGGGGGGATCGGTTATCTCGGTCACATAACCGATAACACTCCGTCTGGTATTGTTTACCGGGGAAAACAATACCTGGCAACCCGGCTGTAGCTCTCCAACCAGATCGTCTCCAACGGTTACGAGTAACGGTTCATCACGTAAATAATTGTTGGCGTATAATAATGCGAAGTGCATGGATAACGGGTGTACAATAAAAAAAGTCAGTGTGCCTTTTCTACACTGACTTCTATAATAAAAAAATGTGAGAAGATAATCTCAGGATCGTAAGATATCCAGGATAGAGTTCTTGATCTGTTCGACACTTCCAGTGCCGTTTACACTGCTGAACCGAGGGGCTTCCGGGTCTCCGCTCTGCTCCCATTTTTGATAGTAATCGATAAGAGGAGCTGTTTGGCAGTGATAAACTTCGAGGCGTTTGCGAACGGTTTGCTCACTATCGTCTTCACGCTGAACAAGTGGTTCTCCTGTTACATCGTCAAGGCCTTCCCGAACAGGAGGGTTGAAGAGAACATGATAGGTTCTGCCGGAGGAAAGGTGAACACGCCTGCCGCTCATGCGTTTGATGATTTCGTCGTCATTGACATTGATATCTATGACATGATCGATTTTTATAGAGTCGTTTTTCAGGGCTTCAGCCTGTGCGATTGTGCGGGGAAACCCGTCGAACAGACAGCCGTTTTTGCAATCGTGTCTATCCAGCCTTTCTTTTACCAGTTCCAGAATGATCTCATCCGAAACCAGCTTACCATCATCCATAATTTTTTTTGCTTCCATGCCTAGCGGAGTCCCCTCATTGATTGCAGCTCGAAGCATGTCACCGGTTGAAATCTGTGGAATGTTGAACGTAGAGGAAATAAACTGAGCCTGAGTCCCTTTGCCTGCGCCGGGTGCCCCAAGTAAAATAATTCTCATTATGCCGGGTTGTTAAATTACTATTTTTTAAGTGTGATAACCTTTACCTTCGATCTGGATGGTTTATTCCCGGGTGAGGATTTTTCGCTGGTTGCTACAGGATTGGTCGAGGTTTCGGGTTGTTGTGGAGGAGAGTTTTTTTCGGAAGTGCCGTTCGATTTGGAAGAGGCTTTGAATGGAATTGCTTGTTTTGCCGTTTTTTTCTTTTTTTCTGCCGGTTTGTTCTGAGTATCGTTTTTATCGAACTGTTCCTGAAAATTCAGAATCTGACCTTTTGGATCAAGCGACCGAAAAAGGTATTCATCATCTCTGACAAGTGCTTTTCTGAATTCAAAATCGAGAGCTGACAGCATCATTCGAATAACCCGTCGGCTTTCTCCTAAATCTCCTTTCGATGCAATTTCGGTTTCGGCTTTTGAGTTGATTGTGGTAATTGGTTGACCGTTGCGGTCGATTTCTTCAGTCAGCCCGAATGTCACTGCGATTTTTGTGCCGAGGAGGGCGAATGAAGACACTTCGGCGCGAATCATCGTCATGCCTCCAACAGAGGTTTTTTTGCTTCTGAGGTCCCAACCGATCCAGTGCTCTATTTTTTCGACAATGAAATTTGTGGTTTGAGAAAGCGGCCTTGCAAAGCGCCTGACTTTCAACTCATCGAAAACAGGATTCTCCGAGGTTTGGTTAGCGTTGTCGGTAAGGCCGTGGTACGCTTTGTTAAACTCGTTCTTAAAGGGGAGAAAATCCAGTAAATCCATAATGTGCTGTGCGGTTTATTTAATGAAACGGTCAGCAGGCAACGTTTTTTCTTTTAATGCCAATTGACCGCACGCTGCATTTATCGATGTCCCATAGCTTTTGCGTACAGTGACATTCAAACCTGCACCGACAAGAATCCGGATAAAACGGTCTCGCCACTCTGTTTCGACAGGCTTGAACTTCATATTAACGATAGAATTATAATCAATCAAATTTATTTTGCATAAAAAACCACTGCAGAACGCTACAAGGCTTTTTGCATCCTCCATCGTGTCGTTTATTCCTTCAAGAAGCATGTATACCAGCGTTACGGGTTTGCCTGTAAGGTCAACATATCGCTCAAGAGCATTATGCAGACCGTCAAGAGTATGTTCCTTTGCTACAGGCATGAGAGATGCCCGCTTTTGCTGATTCGCTGCATGCAGAGAAACCGCAAGTTTTGTTTTAATACCGGATCGAGCAATCGCATCTATTTGAGGAATCAGCCCGACGGTTGATATTGTTATTTTGCGTTGGGGAAGTGAAAAACTGTAATCCTTATCGGAGAGGGTTTCGATTGCTTCAATAACATTGGAGGTATTCAGCAGGGGTTCTCCCATGCCCATGAATACTACATTGGTAACGTGGTTTGTGGGGGTGGCTGTAAGAAGGTTGTTGACGAGGTAAACCTGTTCGGCCATTTCCGCCGCATTGAGATTGCGTGTGAATCCCATGTAACCTGTCGCGCAGAAGGTGCAGCGGAGCGGGCAGCCTACCTGGGAAGAGACGCATACCGTGTTTCTGTCTTCTGCCGGAATGAGCACGGTTTCCACGGTTTGCTCGTCATGAAGTTTTACCAGAAACTTCGATGTTCCCATGCCGTTTTTTTTCTCCGGATCAAGCTGTTTTTTTACAATCGAGCATGATTGAATGACATACCGGTTCGAAAGCCTGTTTCTCAGTTTTGCTCCGAGATTGGTCATGCTTTCGAAGTTTTCTACTTGCTCATTGAAGAGCCACCGATGTATCTGGTTTGCGCGGTATCCTGGTTCACCCAATTCAGCAACAACATGTTGCAGGTCTTTGCGTGAATATGACTTGATGTTGACTTTTTCAGTGTGCATACATTGATATTTAATCCAAATATGGAAAAAAGTATAGCAAATATTTCTTTGGCTTTTTTGATGATTCTTGTTTTTGAGAGTACTTTATTAAATAAAGAAACATCCAGCAAAAGCAGTGTCATGCTTTTGAGACTCTTTTCAAAGATATCGATTAATCGGCATGCGCTATGAATACTCAATCCAAAGTGCAGGGGAGTGACCTGCAAAACGAAGAGAAAGATTACAATTACAAACAGCTCGACAAGGTGATCCATTCCAGGATCCGTTTTGCAGCGCTATGTTATCTTGATTCTGTCGATCAGGCGTCTTTCGTTGAAATCCGTGACGGTATAAGTGCCACCGACGGTAATCTCAGTGTGCATATGAGAAAGCTCGAAGCTGCAGGTTATGTATACTGTGATAAAACATACAGCAAACGGGTGCCTTTATCGACATATCGTATAACCGATACCGGGAGGAGTGCGTTTACGGAATACCGCAGTAAACTCGGTGATTTTTTCAGCCTGCCTTTTTCGACAGTTCACGATAAAAATCTTTGAGATAATGCGTTCCGCTCATAGGGGCGACATTGTCGATTCTATTGACCGTTATCGCAAAAGAGAGCAGTCCGGCTAATGTTTTGCTGAAAAAGCCGGTGATGAACAGGGCAGCATCCCCCATCCATAGGGGAATGTGTGTTATCCATGGTTTCTTGCCGACGGCATCGAAGGCCATGCTGATGACTTCATTGAACGTAAAGACCTCGGGTCCTCCTGTTCCAACTTCTTTTTCGTGACTTTCAACCGCATCGACACAGACTTTTGCCAGGTCTGCGCCATGTATGGGGTTGACCTTGTTTTCACCATCTCCAAGCAAAAACATATGACCTGACTTTACCATCGAAAAAAACATTCCCATATCGGAAAAGTAGCCTGTGGGTCTTATGATAGCATAATCCATATTGGATGAGGTGAGCGTCTCGACGAACAGTTCATGTGCCTTGACAACATCCACATCGGACATTTTCGAAGCATTGAAAACCGAGACATAAATGAATTTTCGGACTCCATGCGACAGTGCGTCATCGAGAATAGCCTTGTTGCCGAGGTAGTCGATATCGTAATTCGTTGCATTGCCCTCTGGCATGGTCAGGCCCATAGCGGAAAATACGACATCGATGTCTTTGCATACATCTTTCAGCGTTTCAGGTTTGGTTGCATCTCCGGTCACGATCTCATCGGCAACATTTGTAATCGAAGGTTCGAGATTCGGGCCTTCCTTGCCAGCTTTTTCCGGATTTCTGACCAGCGCCCTGACGAAATACCCCCGTTTCTTGAATTCATGTACGGCGTATCGCCCAAGATAACCCGACGCTCCTGCTACAAGCACTTTTTCTTTTTCCATGATCATGAGCCGTTGATTGAAAATATCTGCCTATTCTAACGAACAGGAGCGGTTAAATGTTCTTTACCGAATCGACCTTGTTCATTCGTTTTTTGTTCGTAACTGTCGGTAAAATAATGTGAAAATGATGAAAATAAACGAAATGTCGCTATCATTGGTGGAAAGATGAAACGTGAATCTCAAAATCTATCGGAGAAAAAATATGGAACTCGAAATAACCTGGGGAAGAGTGATTCGTGTCTGGTGGGCATACCTGTGGCGCAACTTGGTTGCTATTCTTGTGGCTACGATCTTGGGCGCAATAGTCGGAGGGGTAATGGGGGCCATTCTCTACATGTCGGGAGTTACCTCCGTTGAAACACTCCAGCTTGTTATAACACCGATTAGCATCGCTATAGGTTTGGTTATTTCATTATTTCCGATCAAAATGATTCTCGGGAAGGATTTCGGAGAGTTCCGGCTGGTACTGGTTGAAAATGGTAGCACGACAGAAACAAAATCAGGGGAATTAGGGGGAGTGGTTCAATAAGGATAAAAGGGAAAAGGCTGCCGAAGAAATCAAAATATTTCTGAATAACAGGAAGCGCAGTATTGGTGTCGGAGGATTTGAAGGCGGGGTATGCGCCTGGTTGATGGTGAATGGTTTTTACAGTGGACTTTTATCGCTAATAAACAACGTTCCCTAGTCTTGCTTCCTTGGTTGTGAACGTCCCTCATAATACTCAGGGGGCGAATTATTGATAAGTTTTATATGTTATTACAGTTGTTAATAACAAGAATGATAGTTCATTAACCGAAAGTGTAAAGAGGGTAAATCATGGCTGCTCAGCATATTACAGTTGATATTCCTGAAAAGATATTGCTCGCAGAAAAGACCGATGCTCATGCTTTTGGAAAGGAGTTGCGTGTGCTTGCTGCTGTCAAGTTATTTGAAATGGGACGGCTTTCTTCAGGTCGTGCAGCCGAACTTGCCGGAATGGGCCGGGTGGAGTTTTTACTCAGCCTGAGCCGATACAATGTTTTCCCCCTCGCTTCCGAGTTACACGATTTAGAAGAAAATCATGCTTAACGCAATAAGCAACACCTCTCCATTACTTTATCTATATCGTATTGAGGGCATTGAATGGCTCCCAGAGCTTTTCGGGGAAATTTGGGTGCCTGCAGCAGTAAAGGCAGAACTACAGGATGGACGAAATAAAGGCTATGATGTGCCAGATCCAAAAAATTTTTCTTGGCTAAAAACAGTCAACCCAAAAGTGCAATCTTCTGAATGGTTGTCTTTAGATCTTGGTCCAGGCGAATTGGCTGCAATGTCTCTTGCGCTTGAAAATCCACAATATGTTGTTTTGCTTGATGATATGCTTGCCCGACGAACAGCTCGTGCGGCGGGTTTGCAAGTTTGGGGAACCCTAAAAGTATTATTGGAAACAAAAAGTAGGGGGTTCATCAAAAAGGTTGAACCTTATGTTGAACGTTTGATAAGTGCCGGGATGTGGATTACCGATGATGTGAAGCAGAGAATTTTGGTTTTGGCTGAAGAAAAGGATTGATTGCAGCTTTCTTACTTATTCAACAATCACCATATCTCAATTCCCCGTAGGCCGCGCTGGAAAGGTATACTCGTTATCGTTTCAACGCATGTGCCCGTGGATGGGTGCTGCCACTTCTGAACGCTGAATAACAGGAAACGTAGATTAGGAGCTGGAGGATCTGAAGGCGGGATAGGTGCCTGGTTGATGGTGAATGGATTTTAAAATAGACTTTTATCTCTAATAAACAACGTCCCCTAAAATGCTATACCTTTTCTATTCTCATTGTTTGCCGTGGTTTTAAGGTGATTTATTATTTATTTTGTTTTCAATGAGTTAAGGGTGGAATTTTTTCTGCATTGATAAGACTGTATTTCCTATGGCAAAAGAAGCAGCAGCCAGAATCAAAATCAACAAGCTACTGGAAGACGCCGGTTGGCGTTTTTTTGCTGATGAGCATGGACCTGCCAACATACAGCTTGAGCCACAGGTTAACATAAGTAAGCAGGAGCTTGACGAGTTTGGAGAGAACTTCGAAAAGACCAGCAAAGGGTATATTGATTTTCTGCTGCTCAATGAGAAAGGATTTCCACTGCTCGTGCTCGAAGCAAAGTCAGAGGATAAGAACCCGTTAGTCGGAAAAGAGCAGGCAAGGAGGTATGCTCGTGACCAGAACTGCCGTTTTGTTATCCTCTCCAATGGCAACCTGCATTACTTTTGGGATCTTGAGCGAGGCAATCCCTATATCATCACTACGTTCCCTACACCGGACTCTGTTACGGGATATCAGAAAGTCAGTAGTGACCCTGTTGTACTGGTCAATGAGGGGATTGAGACTGATTACATCGTACTTACCCAGCACCCCCGATACAGTAGTGATGCCGGGTGGAAAAATGAAGAGGAGCGTTCCCGCTACATACAGGAAAACAAGCTCAGATTTCTGAGGCCATACCAGTTGCAGGCTATCAGGGCATTGCAACAAGCGGTGAAAAATGGCAAAGACAGGTTTCTGTTTGAAATGGCTACGGGTACAGGAAAAACCCTTACTGCCGCTGCTGTCATTAAACTGTTCCTGAAAACAGGCAATGTTCAAAGGGTGCTGTTCCTTGTTGATCGTCTTGAGCTTGAAGATCAGGCAAACAAGCATTTCAAGGCTTATCTTTCCAATGACTATAAGAGCGTCATTTACAAGGAAAACCGGGATGACTGGAGACGTGCCGAGATTGTTGTCAGCACTGTACAGTCTCTGCTTGTCAACAACAAGTACCAGAACCTGTTTTCTCCTATGGATTTTGATCTGGTAATTTCAGATGAAGCTCACCGTTCCATTGGAGGTAATGCCAGGGCTGTCTTTGATTACTTCATAGGCTACAAGCTGGGACTCACAGCAACTCCTCGTGACTACCTGAAAAAATATGATGGTTCCAAAAACAGGTCAAAAGACCCTCGTGAGCTGGAACGTCGTTTGATGCTCGACACCTACAGAACCTTCGGATGTGAAAACAGTCAGCCTACGTATCGGTATTCCCTGCTTGACGGAGTCAGAGACGGATTCCTTATCAACCCTACGGTTATTGACGCACGTACAGAGGTAACGACCGAGCTGCTATCACAAGAGGGTTTTATAGTATCTTTCACTGATGTTACCGGTGAGGATATAGAGGAGACATTCCGGCAGCGTGAGTTTGAGAAACGCTTCTTTTCTCCAAGCACCAATATGCTGTTCTGCAAGACATTTCTTGATAATGCCTTACGTGACCCTGTCAGTAGTGAGATCGGCAAATCCATTATCTTTGCCGTAAGCCAGCATCATGCAGCAAAGCTTACGCAGATCCTTAACGAGATTGCCGACAGGATGTATCCCTGCAAGTACCAGTCTGATTTCGCAGTTCAGGTAACTTCCCAGATACCTGATGCTCAACAGTTCACGATCAACTTCACGAACAACAACCTGCTTGGTTCAGGCAATTTCCTTGAGACATACAAAACGAGCAAGGCAAGGGTGTGTGTCACTGTTGGCATGATGACCACAGGGTATGATTGCCCTGATATCCTGAACTTGGGATTGTTCCGTCCTATCTTTTCTCCTACAGACTTTATACAGATTAAAGGCAGGGGAACACGCAGGCATGATTTCCGCGAACAGCTCTTTGATGATGAGTTGAAAGAGAAAATACTGAATCCTGAAAAAATAACCTTCATGCTCTTCGATTTTTTCGCTAACTGCGAGTACTTCGAGGAGAAATACGATTATGATAAGGTCATAAAGCTTCCTCGTGGAAAATCAGGAAAGGGTGGTGAAGGGCCGAGGCCAGGACCTGAAGAAATTGAAACTTATGAGCATCTTGGAACCGATATTCTTGCCACTGTTAGGGAGGAACCTGTAGGACCTGAAGGTATGAGAATTGACAGGATGTTTTTTGAGCAGTTTGAAGACACTGTAAGGGAAAATGATTTTATAGTTCAGAGTGTTGAGGAAGGCAAGTGGGATCAGGTAATTGATTACGTCAACAAGGAGGTATTCGACAAGCCTGAAGAATATTATAACCTCGACAAACTCCGCAAGGCAGCTGCTATTGACAGGAGACTGACCCTGAGGGAGATTCTGGAGAAGATTTTCGGGCTTATACCCCGGTTCAAGTCAAAGGATGAATTGCTTGAAGAGGAATTCTCAAAATTTATTGCAGATTATAAGCCGGAAGAGGTAAACGCTATTCCGGCTATGAAACATTTTTTCAAGGCATATGTGACCAGTGATCAGATACGTCATATCATCAATAACAAGCATTATAATGAACTGTACACCAATCCTGTGTTCTCAGCACGTGACCTGAAGGCTGTTCCCCTGAAGTACAGGGAGATTATACCCGAGTACATTAAAGATTACGTTTCTCTCAATCAGTTTGCAGCATAACGAAGTACCCAGATGCTCGATACCAACACAAAGCGTCGTATTGATACGGCTCGTGACATCCTTGTCGGAAAAGTTCCTGACCCGAAATCTCAGGTTGAGCAAATTACTATTGCCCTGATCTACAAATTCATGGATGACATGGATGCAGAAAGTGAAGAATTTGGTGGTGAGAGAAGGTTCTTTTCCAATGGGTATTCAAAATACAGCTGGGCAAAACTGATGCGTTCAGGTCTTGGCGGGTATGAGACTCTCAACCTCTATGCGGAAGCAATTGCAAAAATGCAGGAGAATCCAGCTATTCCTGTCTTGTTCCGTTCGATTTTCAAGAATGCTTATCTCCCTTACCGCGACCCTGAAACCCTCAAAAGCTTCCTGAAAGTCATTGACGAGTTCGAGTATGATCACTCAGAGCGTCTTGGTGATGCATTTGAATATCTCTTGTCAGTCCTTGGCTCACAAGGTGATGCCGGGCAGTTCAGGACGCCACGGCATATTATCGACTTGATGGTAAAGATTATCAATCCAAAAAAGCATGAGAAAATCCTCGATCCGGCATGTGGAACGGCAGGATTCCTGATTTCATCCTACAAACATATTAAAGATGCTAATAAAGAGACTCCACTGACTCCTGATGAAATGGGCTCACTTGCGGCTAACATCAAGGGCTATGACATTTCACCGGATATGGTGCGTCTCTCGCTGGTGAACATGTATCTGCATGGGTTCTATAATCCCCATATCGAGGAATATGATACACTTTCATCTCAGGATAAATGGAATGAGTATGCTGATGTTATCTTAGCCAATCCTCCCTTCATGTCTCCAAAAGGGGGCATCAAACCCCATAAACGGTTTTCTGTGCAGAGTAAGCGGAGTGAGGTTCTGTTCGTGGATTACATGGCAGAACACCTCACGCCTACCGGCAGAGCTGCTATCATTGTTCCTGAAGGGATCATTTTCCAGAGAGGAAAGGCATACCAACAACTACGAGAAATGTTGATTAATGACTTCTTGATTGGTGTGATATCATTGCCATCAGGAGTATTCATGCCCTACACGGGCGTAAAAACATCCATCCTCGTTCTTGATCGTGTAACGGCTAGAATAAAAGATGATATCCTCTTCTCAGAGGTTAAGCATATTGGTTTTAGTCTTGGTGTCAAACGAACCCCAAGTAATCACAATGATCTCCCCAATATTTTGAATGACTACGAAGCATACCACAACGAAGGTGATTTATCGGCATGTTCTTGGGTGGCTTCTCGGCAGGAGATTTTAGAAAACGATTGTGTTTTAACAGGTAGCCACTATCGCTCAATTGATATCAAAGGAGAAGAAAGGCTGGTATCACTTTCTGATGTTTGTAGATTCACAAAAGGAACATTCTCAAGCACAAAAACAGAGCCAGGACCCTACCCATTAATACTCACTGCTGCAGAGCCTAAAACAGCCTCAAAATACCAGCTAGAAGGTTCTTCTGTATGTTTACCTTTGATCTCTTCATTAGGCCATGGCAAAGCAGCACTCCACCGAATACACTTTATCACTGGCAAATTTGCGCTAGCCAATTTGTTGGTAGCCTTACAGCCTCTTGATGACAATGAACTTAATACCAAGTACCTTTTTTTCATTCTTGATGCAAAAAAGCCCGAAATTGCATCTTTAATGCGCGGGGCAGCTAATGTAGGAATGAAGCCTCAAGATCTTGCGAGATTCCAGATCCCCCTTCCCCCTCTCGAAATCCAGAAGGAGATCGTGGCAGAAATCGAAGGCTACCAGAAAGTTATCGACGGAGCCCGTGCTGTCATCGACAATTACAAGCCTCAGATTCCGATTGATCCTGAGTGGGAGATGGTTTCAGTTGCCGATGTATGCATGGTTAATCCAAAAAAATCCGAATTGAGAGATTTGGATGAAAATACTGAGATTTCTTTTGTTCCGATGGCAGACATTGGAGAGAACTCGATGAGCTTTGAGCCAAAAAAAACCAAAAAGTTGAGAGAGGTAACAGCCAGCTATACCTATTTCAAGAATGACGATACCCTTATTGCCAAAGTCACACCATGCTTCGAGAACGGAAAAGCTGGTATTGCTCAACATTTGAAAAATGAAGTTGGTTTCGGTTCAAGCGAGTTCTATGTGCTAAGGCCAGACAAATCTAAGATAGTCCCTGAATGGTTATATCTGACTGTAGCAACACCAGCATTCCGTGCTTGGGCCACTCCACAGATGACAGGTACCGGTGGGTTGCAACGTGTGCCTCGATCAGTCCTTGAGGACTATACTATTCCTCTGCCTCTCATTGAAAAACAGCAGGCAATCGTCGCTGAAATCAGAGCTGAACAAGCACTGGTAAACGCTAACCGTGAACTTATTGAACGCTTTAAGAAGAAGATACAGGCAACTATAGCCCGTGTATGGGGTGAAGATAAAACCGAATCAGAATCATGAAGAGCTATTACCGTGTAATGCTGGGGCGAAAAAGTGCTTATGCGTCAGACTGTTTTCGTGATGAGTGCATTGGCGCTGATTATACAATTAAGGAAGATCTCAGCAGAAAGCTGCCAGAGGAATGGCGAGACTTCAACAAGCAGTATATCCCTGTGTTTCTTGCCAACAATCCTGATAAAACAAAGATCGGTGCAGGACTCGCTTGTGGGGCACTATGGACAGTATCAAAAGGAATCAAGCAGGGAGATATCATCCTTTGAGGAAAGTAGTAGTAGGGGACGTAGTTTATTATGTTTAAAAGTCCAGGTGCTCTTTCCATTTACTCTTTCAGCGCCTTGACGGAGATGTAGGTTTAACTTCGCTGATAGGTTTGGAGAAATAATACTGTTACAATCAAAATTACAATGACTGATAACGACAAGCCGAAAAACTTCAAAATCTCTGAAGGGGTCCGGAAAATCTGGGAAGACCCTACGGTAAGGGAAACAAGGCGTCAACGCTATGGTGTCAGTGTGCTCAGAAATAGAGTATCAATTGGTGAGTACACATCACTTTACCAGGCATTCAAGGCATTGGGTCTGCCGGAAAAGAAACACATTCCCTTCCGCAACAAGTTGAAACAAGCTGGTTCATTGCCGTTCTACGACGGTGATAACATTTATGCATTTACCATCATTCCGTCATTGAAGAAATAGTGATCATGCTGACACAAACAGAGGCAATTTCAATACTCAAAAATGAGCTTTCATGGTCCGACGTACAAGTTCAAATAGGCAGGCGTGCTGGCTTTCGATGCGAATACTGTGGCAAGGATTTACTCGCCTCTTATGAGAATTATGATCTCTGGCAGGTCGATCATATAATCCCCAACGGAAACAACGGAATAGAGAACCTCGCACTGAGCTGTAAACTCTGTAATTTCGTTAAACGGGGAACTGATCCATCAAAGACAGCAAAGTCGAATCAAAGAGACGACCTTATTAATGCAGCAAAGGAGATTATCAATATTAGGCGAAAGCAGAAAGAGGCCGTTTATGTCAAAACCCTTGAGGCTGTGATCACTTTACGTTAATGACAAGGGGACGTAGTTAATTAGGTTTAAAAGTCAAAGCACTACTCCCGTTTGATCTCTCATATCCCTGGAAATTATGTCATGTATTTCCTTGGATTGATTGTTGATATGATTCTCCAGGGTATCCTTAAAAATAGCTGCTCTATGCATATATTCCGTCAACACACCCGCCCACCTTACAGGGAGAGGGTGTGACGTTCCCGACCTGTGTCGAGGTTGGTATTTCATTGCAAAATCCCTGTTCCTGATGATTTTCAAAGCCATTACCTGGCTGGACAGTGCCAGTATTGAAGCGATCGAACAGCAGTTGCCTGAAACTGTTTCCCGGCGTCCCCTGACTCGCGGTCTGCGCCGAAGCGCCCTTATGGTTTCGGCCCATCGGGTCAACCATCTGAACAAACTGGATGTACTGGCAGCTGATATGGCTGTCATCAATCTGGAGGATGGCGTTGCACCGCAAGAGAAGCCCCGCGCTCGTGCTCTGGCCGCGCTGTTTACCGCCCATGCCCGAGAGGCGAAAACGGAACTGATTGTACGGGTCAATCCCCTGGGTGAAGGGGGAGAAGAAGATATCCGGCTGATCAACCGGGCAGTGCCGGACGCAATCCGTATCCCCAAGGTCAGAACCGCTCAGGAAGTCGAACAGGCTTGTCGCCTGGTAGATCCTGCGATTCGAGTCCATCTCTCTATCGAGACCGGTGAGGCGCTGAAGAAACTTGCCGATCTGAGGGTTGAGGAGCGGGTGGATACGGTCTATCTGGGTATTCTGGATTTATGTGCCGATCTCGGATTAACCCAGTCGGTGATCACGCCGGGGAACCCAACGGCCAGCTATCTGCTTTCACGCTTTCTGGTGGATGCCCTCACAGCAGGTTTTCATCCGGTATCGTTTGTCCATCAGGAGTACAAGGATCTGAAGACCTTCGAAAAATGGTGCCTCCTGGAACGGAGCATGGGCTTTTCAGCCAAAGGCTGTATCTCTCCGGGGCAGGTGGAGTTGGCCAACCGGGTTTTCGCTCCCAAGCCAGAGGAGCGCGCGCGAGCAATAACCATTGTGCGCTGTTTTGAGGAGGGGGCAAAAAAAGGCAACACCGGCTTTGTGCATGAGCAGTACGGGTTTATCGATGAGCCTGTTTACAGAGGAGCATTGGCTGTCCTGGCTGCAACCGATCAGGAGTAGGAGACATCCGTAACTCCAATAAGTCGAGGAAAAAAGATGGCCGATGCTATACCATCGGCCTTACCATTGATACACTGGATTAGCTATTAACGAGCATATCTTTATGCAGGCGATACCTGCCCGATACCCTCTTTCTTGAGCGTTTCTGCAATATCTTTAGCCCAGGCATTGATCTCGTCCCATCTGCGGAAATCACCAACAGGTACTTTTGCGACCTTGATCATAAACTTATGCAATAAGCTGAGCTTGTCTTTATCTATTTTGCCGTGAAAGACCGCAATATCCCGGGGGGCAATGCGGTCGGCTATGGGCTGAAGCTTTTGAGGGAATCGCCAGCCTTTGGAATCTTCTTCAACAGACCCTTCGCCAAGCGGGCCGCTGGAAAACAGCCACACCATCTTTTCCGAAAGCACCTTTTCATTGGTTTCAAGGAATTTAGCCGCCTCTTCGCACCAATTGCCGGTAAAAACCGCGCTTCCCAAAATGACGGCTTTGTAGAGCCCGAGGTCGCTGATCTGATCAATGGAGAAAACATCGGCACCCAGGCCGCCTTCAGCAAGCACTTCTCCGATCTTTTGGGCAATCTCCCGGGTTGCGTTGTACTTGGTCTCGTATGCGATGATGATCTCATTAGCCATAATGAGCTCCTTTTTAATAGTGAGGGACGTAGTTTATTGGGTTTAAAAGTCCAGGTGCTATTTCCATTTACTCTTTCAGCGCCTTAACGGAGATTATTTCAAGGATGTTGTCTGAGTGAATGTTGAGGTCGTTTTACCCCATGTTCCTTTAGCGACACCGGCATATGCCATCACAGATCGTTTATTTCCTTTCCTGCCGGCAGGAACTATGGTTACAACATCATTTATGTAGGTGATTTCAAGTACGTCGTCCGGCTTGATATCAGCTTCTTCGGCAATGCGATGCGGGATGGTGATCTGGTTTTTTTGTCTTACTCGTATCTTTGGCGTAAAGCATGGGGTTTGTTGGAAAATCCAACTTCAATATGCCATTCTTACTCATGCTATCCAAGAGCGAGAAAATGGTGGGGGGAACTTCCGGTGGCGCGTTCCGATGAATTAAAGGGTTTTTGTTGTATGTTATTTTTCTTTGGACCATTTACACGTTTTCGCTCACAAGAAAACCCTTATATCAGGAGGAACTATGGCAGACGAGAAGAAACAAGGCGGCTGGTTTTCACGATTGAAGAAAGAGACACCGGCAGGGGCTCCTTCGGCAAAACCGGCACCTGCTCCAAAACAGACCGCGGCATCTCCCAAGCCTGCCCCTAAAGCAAAACCGGCATCTGCATCACAACAGGCAGCTCCGGTCAAGAACGCTGAAAGCCCGGAAAATCCTGCAAAGAGAGAGTCTGTCGATACAGTGGCATCATTCCAGTACTATATCGACAGCCTTATAAGCCTGAGTGCCAGCCAAATAAAGATAGTGGGAATGGTGCTGCAGGGAGTCTCCGACTTTATTGAAAAACAGACACTGAGCCTGAAAGAGAATCAGAAATAGCTTTGATATGAGTTGGTGAGTCGGGGGCTTTACCTCGCGATTGCGTCCAGGCTTCTGAATCTCCCCGAAATTGGATATTGAGCCGATTCGTTCTTATACCTATCGGCTCAACTCTTTCTGTGATAGCGTTCTGATGGTTAAAAATGTGGACTAAGGTGCTTACCTAGCCCCGTTGTTTCTCCAGGATCGGCAAGATCCGTTTCAGGTCGTCGGCTTGTTCGATCAGCTGTTTTCTGAGCAAGGCAGGCAAGCGGTCGCCGTTTTTGCCATTCTCATCCAAAAAGGTCTCAATTTTGTTGAGCATGTCCGGTGTTTGATGCCAATGGGGAAAGAGGTCGTGGCCAAAGGCTCCGGCGTAATGCACATCGCGCTCGGTATAGATTTTTTCAACTGCCTCAAAAAAACTATCGACATAGGGCGCCAGCAGATCTTTCTGCATGTGCCAGTGAAAGCCTTTCATGCCGTAGCGGAGAAAATCCGTGGAGCGGGAAGATTGTTCTGTAAAAACCTGCCAAGAGGTTGCCTTTTCTGTGCTGTCGGGCCTCGAGGCCTGCACCATAAAGGCTTTTTTCAGCCCAAGGTCGCTTTTATCCAGCTCTTTTTCGTTGCTGAAGAGGTTTTCGGCTTCACTGTGGCCGCAGGCCATCAGGCGGGTAATGATGTTCCAGCGCTTTTCCTTGTCGATCTCGAGCGAAGCTATGGACTCGGCCCCTGTGACAAGGCCGTGCAGGTAATCCAGCTCATCGGACAGGAGAGCGGTTTCAAGCAAGAGACCGAACCAGATGATCTGTTCTTCTTCACTGTTATCAGTCTTGGCCAGGCGTTCGTGGGCTATGGTGTTGAGTTTGGGCATCCAGATCGCTCTGTTTTCATCGGTCAGGTACACCGACACGATGGCTTTGATCTTTGCGATAATATGGCTGTTGAGGATGGACAGATCCTTTTCTTTCATGGCCAGTTCAATACCCATCTCGATAAATTCGGTCGGGGCGAAGGCGTTGTCGCGCATCATCTGCCAGAGGCTTCCCCAGACGAGTCGCCGGGCAAACGGATCTTCAATGGTATGGAGAGACTTGCGGGCGGTGGCGAGAGCAGTCCGGCTGTAAAACACTTTCACGTAATCGTGATCGTGCGTATTGAGGATCACGAACGCTGTATCGGGTTTCAGCGGCGCGTCGGCGGTTTTTCCGTCAATGATGATTTTCTGAGTTTCATTTTCGACGAGTGCGCTGCCGCTTTGGCGGTAACCGGTGAATTCTATGGCATGCTGCCGGATGAGGTTGTTGTCGGCCGAGCCCTGTTGCTCGATCCTGAGCCTGCCGTTCTCGATACGGCTCATGAGGGTATTGACACCGGTGGTTTGCAGCCATTGGCGGCTCCAGGCTACGATGTCGATGCCGCTTTTTTCCGACATGATCGAAAGAAAATCTTCAAGGGTGGTGTTCTGTTCGGCGAACCGTTTGAAGTATTGGCCAATGGCGGTGCGGAAGGCCTCATCGCCGATGTAGTACTGAAGCTGGCGAAGCACCGAGGCACCCTTGGAGTAGCTGATGCCGTCAAAATTGCTGAAGGCCTCGATGGTATCACGGGCCGAAGCGGCTATGGGGTGGGTAGTTGCATACTGATCCTGCTGATAGGCCCATTCTTTGCGAACATACAGATGTTCCAGCGCATCACCGAACAGCGTGCCTTTGGACATGGCGAAATAGGAAAGGTAGTCGGCAAAGCTTTCGTTGAGCCAAAGGTCGTTCCACCATTTCATGGTCACCAGGTCGCCGAACCACATGTGCACCATCTCGTGGGTGATGGTGTTGGCGCGGTTCAGGTGCTCGCTGTAGAGCTTTTTATGGCGAAAGATATAGTGTTCGGTAAAGGTGACGCAGCCCACGTTTTCCATGGCCCCGAAATTGAATTCCGGGACAAAAACCTGGTCGTACTTGTCGTACGGATAGGGGTAGTCGAAATAAGCCTCCAGGGTGGCCATGGATTCCCTGGTGATGGCAAAGATGTTCTCAGGGTCCATGTATTTTTCGAGCGACTTCCGGCAGTAGATCCCAAGCGGTATCCGGTTGTAGCGATCTTCCCACCTGGCATACGGACCCACAACCAGAGCAAAGAGGTAGGTGGAAAAGACAGCCGTGCGTTTGAACGTGATCGTTATCTCGTCACCCTTTGTTCGGGTATGCTCCGGCAGGGTGTTGTGGATATACGTCCATTTTGATGGCCCGTTTACCGTGAGCCGGTACGAGGCTTTGATATCGGGCTGATCGAAGCACGGGAAGAGGCGGTGCGCGTCGTAGGGCTCAAAATCGGTATGCATGTACTCTTCACTGTCTTCGGGATCGTGAAACTTGTGAAAGCCCGAGCCGGTGTTGTCGAACAGGCTGGTATAGGTGATCTCCAGCGTATTGCGGCCCTCTGTCAGATGATCTCCTTTGAGATAGAGGGCAAAATCACCGTTGAGATACTCCTTCGCAGGTTTGCCATCGAGCGTAACAGCATGGATCTGTTTGGTAATGAAATCAAGCTTGAGGTACTCTATACCGCCCCGGCGGTAGTCGAACTCGACAATGCAATGCCCCTGGTACTCGGTGGCGTGCTCTTTCAGGGTGAGTTCAAGGGTGTAGCGGGCATTGGAAACCAGGTTGCTGCGGGTTTCAGCCGCTTCACGGGTGAGAATGTTTTCAGTATCAATGGAATATGTCATGTAAAACGCTTTACAAAGAGAGGCTTAGAGAGATGCTGGTTATTTATCAGGTGCACTTTTTTATCTGTTTGTGGTCTGTTGTTTGGAAAATAAGATACTTGGTTCAGCAAAAAAAAAGTCCAAGCATTATTTTCATTTCCTCTCTCAGCGCCTTGACAGAGAGTATTTCAAGGATGTCATCTTTGTGATTGTAGAAGTCATTGGTGATGAAAAAGGAGGCGCCGGAGCGGATTGCAGTTGCAATTATCAAGACCTGGAAGAGAATGTGCAGGGCATTGTTCGATAAGTGAAAAAAGATTATAAAGTATTAGGTGTTTAGTCCTTTTAATAGGTTAGAATAGAATTGCTGAGGTCCGAGGGAGAGTTTTGGACCGTAACGGTTTAATGCGAGGCACGTCCCAACGGAGAGGTGATTTCGCTTGAATTTGATATTCTGGATAATGCCTGATTTTGAAAAGATAGACATACTCAAGAAAACACTTGACTCGTATCGTCCTCTTCCGCCTGAGATTGTCTCCAATCTTCATGAGGATCTGGTTCTTCGATGGACGTATAATTCAAATGCTATCGAAGGTAATACGCTGACGCTCAAGGAGACCAAAGTGGCTCTGGAGGGAATCACTGTTGGCGGGAAAACCATGAGAGAGCATTTCGAAGCGATCAACCATCGTGAAGCCATCTATTTTGTCGAAGATCTGGTTAAGCGGAACGAGCCTCTATCGGAATGGCAGATCAAATCCATTCACCAGTTGATTTTGAAAAATATCGACGATGAATATGCTGGTGTCTACAGAAGAACCAATGTGATCATTGCCGGTGCCGATCACATGCCGCCTGACGCATTGCATGTCGAAAGCGAAATGCAGAGGTTCATCAACTGGTACAGAAAGCAGGCACCTGCGCTTCACCCGATTGAACGTGCGGCTCGTGTCCATGCAGACTTTGTAAAAATCCATCCCTTCACAGACGGAAACGGCAGAACATCTCGTCTCCTGATGAACCTTGAGCTGATGAAGGACGGTTATCCTCCGGTCGTTCTTCCGGTAGAAAGGCGATTGGAGTACTACGAGGCTCTGGATGCTGCTCATACGAAACAGGATTACAAACCATTTCTGAATCTGAGCGTTGAAGTAGTCGAGGCCGGATTCAAGCCATATTGGCATGCTTTGGGAGTGAAGCCAGTGTAGATGCAACCAGGGGAATTGGTTGAATAAGTTAAAAGTCCCTGCCATATTTCACTTCATACGATATCAGTAAAGCTCAGTCTGTTCTGTTTTTTCCTCCAAACGTTTCAAAGAAATCCTTCATATGCCGTTCGCCGTAACGTGGCGCGGTGTTGTCGATTTCGTTGACGGCAATGGCGAAAGCGAGCATGTCGGCGATACGGGCGTTCAGGGGTTTTATGAAGGAATGAAGGCCTTTGACGATCCAGAGGGGGATGAAGATGATTCGGGGTTCCTTGTCGATCGTTGTGAAGGCAAGGGTGAACATCTCTTTATAGGTAAAGATATCTGGTCCGCCGATATCGATTTCCTGATGACCGGGAGCGGCTGTATCGACGCAGATATCTCCCATATCCTCTCCATGGATCGGGTTGATGCGTAAGCTACCGTCACCTGGCCAGATGATAACTCCCGAAGTTGCCATTTTCTGGAACTGCAGCATGTCGGAAAAGTAGGCGTTCGGTCGCAGGATGGAGTAGTCGATGCCGGAATCCTTGAGCGCCTGGACAAAGTCTTCGTGAGCCTTGACGATCTGCATTTCCATCATTTCATCGGCTTTGAAAATCGAGACATAGATGAATTTCTGCACATCGTGAAGCATGACTTCCTGGAGAATATTGGCGTTGCCGAGATAATCAATGTCATGGTATGACATGCCGGGCTTTGAGCTTCTGAGGCCCATGGAGGAAAAAACCGTGTCGATGCCGTCTGCGATACCGAACAGCGTATCGGGTTTGGCTGCGTCGCCTGTTACGATTTCATCCACCACGCCTTCAAGCAAGGGTTCTCCGAATGGGCCGGGACGTTTGAGTTTTTCAGGGTCACGTACCAGCACACGCACAAACCAGCCCCTCTTTTTGAAAGCAAGAGCTGCATACCGTCCGATATGTCCCGAAGCTCCGACTACAAGCACTTTTTGCATTGCCATCTCGTTGATCTGTTACGCATCATGAACTCTCCGTTGCTTCCGGCAAACAGGATCTCTGTCAGCTTTATTGTCGGGTCGTCACGATGATTCATGGGGATTGCCGCGAATTTGCGGCAATGTTCTGTTGCAATGATAACGTAGATGACCGGTGTTTCGTTGAGTCCGTGACCGGAAACGGGTGATAAAAATAAAAATGACGAAAAAATCCCCGGGCAAGACCGGTGAAATAGTTGTTTATGATTTCAAGGATCGAGTCCGGGGATGGCGACATAAAGATAAGGGCACCTCTATAAATTGTCGTGAGCGCCTTGAGTACAAGGCGAACGGAGCGCTGGAACCGGAGAAGTGTGTCAGGGGGTCGTGACTTCGTAACTGTAGTCGAGCTGCAGTTTATCCGGTGTGGTGATTAATGAATTCATCGGAACGCACACATGAAACCATTTGCCTGCCATCAGGCTGGGCTTGTTGAATGAATGCGTTTGTCCGGGCCATAAGGTGAACAGTATTTTTGTGTTTTGACCGGGAAAGCACTTTGCGCCACCGGTAAAAAACTTGTCTTTAAAGGTCATTTTGACCTGTGTGTTATTGGTGACGCTCAACAGTTTTGCATTTTTTATCGAGGGTATACTTCCGGAAAATGGAAGATCCGCAAATGTCGCTTTAGGATCGTTTTCCTTGCGTAATGTCACAATATCGTTTTTGGTTACTGTGATTGGGTCCGGTGGGGGCGAAGTTTTTTTGCAATTGTTCAGGTATTGTTCTCTTTGTGTATTGTATGACTCTACACCCAGAGCGTTCGTTCCTTGGATACACCATTTGTAATGGTATTGGTAGTTGGAGCTCCACCAGTCCGGATTATCTCCTTTCGGACAACCTGACGCGATTCTTTTCTCGTTTTGCGCTACTGCTGTTTTGGCATACGTGTCACAATTGTTCGATATGCATTTTGCCAGAAACGCTTGTCGAGGCTTGATATCAACGGCGTTTCCCTGGAGGCATTTTTGATAGTAGTATTGATAAGAGTCCGAGTAATTGAAGCTTGGTCCGCAATTCCCGAGTTGTTGCAATGCCTTGGATATTTCCAGGTTATCCTTTGCGTTTTTATCGCAGTAATCCTCTTTTGTCATAATATGCTTTTCAATCCCGGGTGCTTTCTCGGCCTGAGTTACGACGTTTTTCTCCTGTTGCTCGAACATTGGAGAAGGTGCAGCAAAGCCGTTACTGAAAAGCAGTACAAAAGATACCACAAAAGCTGCTCCGATCGATAGCGGTGATTTCATATATCTGAAAGAAGAGATTTTACAAAAGGTGCGGAAAGCAGTAAGATACAAAACAGGATTATAATGGGGTAGTGGTTATGTTCAAATTTCAAAGGCCAGGACCGGGGACGAGAGAGGCATTGATGCAGTTCTTTCCGGTAAGGTGGTAGATGATCGTGGTCATTGCAGACCTTTGTTGCGTTTATGGAAGATCGTGCCGGGGTTTCAGTTCTCCCTTTTCCAGCGCATGAAAGAAGTTTCTTATTTTCTGATTGCGCGATCCCAGCCATGCTTTGAGGTGATCGGCATAGTGCATGGCCGATGTTTTTGCATTGCTGTCGGTCAATAATTCCAGAATGGCCTTGTTTACAGATTCTGAATCGAGCCGTGTTCTTCTTATACGGTGAGCGAATCCCTTTCTGACAAGACAGTCGATATTGTATTCCTGCTCGTACATCATTCCAATGCCTAAAACGGGTTTTCCTGCCAATGCGGCCGTCATAACGGTGCCGATTCCTCCATGAATGACCGATATATCGGCAAGACGACTCACGTCGAGCGCCGGAAGCCAATCGGTCAGGAGAACATTCGGCGGCACTTTTACGTACAGCTCCTGCAGCTTTGTTTTCATCGGTGACACCACATTGAATGGTTGATCCCGGAATCCTTCCAGAATCCTTTTGATGACTTGCGGCTTTCCGGAGCTGCCCATGGAAAAATAAACCAGCGGCTCTTGCTTCGCTGCAAGCCGGTTTATCTCTTCTGGAACAGGGCTGGCTAAATCAGCGATCAGTGGGCCGATGTAGTAGTAGGTGTCCGGTACGCTTGACAGGCCGGAAAAATCGGGTGGTTCGGCAAGAAGATTGTGGTCGCCCTGCCAAAGGTCGCGAAGATCGTACAGTTTTTCAATGCCGTACTCTTTTGCGACAGTGTTCAGCGGACGAAGAATTGTCCCGCCAAGCCAGGAAAAAGTCTGCCTGGTAAGCCATTTCAGTACAGCATCCGGCAGCAGCCTGAGCCCGGCCATGTCCAGGTCATCGGCATAGGCTCCAAGCCCTTCGTCGATCATGGCCTGGATGTCCCATGTCGACTGGGTCAGCCAGATCAGTGGTACATCGGCAGCCCTGCTGGAAAGTGTGATGGTTACGTTGAATCCCGTTACGGCAGCCAGCGGCCGCTCGTTTCGCAGAAAAGCAGCTTCCTTCTCGACCCGTTGCCGGGTTTGCTTTACCGTAAAGAACGATCCGATTTTTTCACCCTGGTCAACCTGGTAGAGATGCTCGATCTGTTCGTCGGTAAGTCCCGGTTCAAGGCGTGTCAGAGGAAAACCTTCATTTTCGATAAGCTCTTCGAACTGGCCGCCGTGAGTGGCAAATACGATATTGAATTCATTTCTGCAGGCTTTTGCCACTTCGAGCGTCCGGGTGGTTTCAGCCAGATTCCATGCTGCAGGAAACATTGCAATTGTTTTCATGGGGATTCAACCATTCGATGGGGTATGAGCGAGAAAAGGCTGACGGTCTCTTTTTATATAAAAACTTTTCAGAACATTCTCTTTCATCACCATGGTTTGTTTGCCGAGCTTTTGTCGTTCTTTGAAATCCCTGCGTAAAGGCGTCTCGGCGATCAAGATCGGGGGCTGCATGCCTCGTCGGTAAGGCCACATTGTGGAAAAATGAAAAAAATGAAACCTTTTTGCATGTTCGAGCATAAGATAAATGATGATGGCTGATAGCTTTCCCCTGATCGAAGTGAAGACCGGTTCGGGTAAATGAACATGGGGAGATAATGCAAGCAATGCGGGAGAAGAAGTGATGAACAACATGGTGAGTGCACTTTTGTCAAGGCTTTGGGGCAAGAGGATACGTGGCGGCAGGGTTGCTGTTTTTTGTTTGATGGTTGTCCCGAAATGTGAGGCTCGGAGGATATGAGAGACAGTAAGGGCGCGGTGCGTTGTTTTACAAAAACCGGCATGTTGTTCATGCTGTTTTTTATTCTCCAGAGTTGTTTAACGGGACACCCGGTTTATGCTCAGGAAGTGTTGCAATGGCAACAGTGTGTCAGTGAGGCGCTGCAGTCCAGGCCGGATCTCGCTGCCGCCGAAGCATCGCTGCAGCAGGCTGAAGCGCAGAAAAAAATTACCACTTCGGCTGAACGTCCTCAGATAAACGCCAGCTTGAGTGGCAAACGCAGCGATTCGACTCAAGAAGAACTCGAGAGCGCTTCTACTTTTTCCTATGGTCTCTCGGCCTCACAGCTACTGTATGATGGAGGGGTTACCGGCAGTAAAATCGAAGCCAGTAAAGAAGCACTGAACGCTGAAGAGCAAGCGTATCGTCTCGCGTCTTCGGATGCCAGATTGTCGTTACGGCGAGCTTTTGTAGAACTTCTCAAGGCACAGAAGCTTGTCGTGCTTGCAAAAGAGATCGAGCAGCGTCGTCGAGAAAATGTAGCGTTTCTGAAGTTGCGTTATGAAGCGGGTCGGGAGCATATAGGATCACTACGCCGTTCCGAGGCTGATCTTGCCGAGGCGGAATTCGAAGTTGCCCAGGCCGAACGTGGTGTTGTGCTCGCCCAGTCACAGCTTGCCTCGGCCCTTGGGCGCGATGTGCGTTCCACTTTGGTTGCAGAGGGTTCATTTGCGGTTGAAGAGCTTGCTGAAAAATCTCCTGATTTTCCTGCATTAGCGAAAGAGCATCCTGAAGTTCTTCAGTTCGAAGCAAACACACGTTCTGCTCGTTACGATCTCGAAGCTTCGAAAAAGTCGTTTTTTCCCGAGCTTTCGCTCAATTCTTCTTTTGGTAGAAGTTCCTTTGAAAGCTGGCCGCCGGATGAGCTGGATTGGAGTGCCGGGTTTGAGCTTTCGCTTCCTCTGTATACGGGGGGAGGCACCAAGGCAGCTGCAGCTAAAGCTCTTGGGGTAGTCAATGAACAGATCTCCAGAAGCCGGGGCGTTTATCTCGAGGTGCTCGATACGCTTGAAGAGCGTTGGAAAAATGTTCAGGATGCCACCGAAAACCTCGAGGTACAGGAAAAATATCTTGAATCGGCCAATCTTCGATCTACCATTGCCAATGCCCAGTATTCGAATGGTTTGATTTCTTTCGATGACTGGGTGATTATCGAAGACAATCTTGTCAGCTTAAAAAAATCACATCTCGATGCCCAGGCCCAGCTGTTCGTGGCCAGGGCTGAATGGACACAGGCAAAAGGAGTGGGACTGAATGAATAAAAAAGTGCTTGTCGGTGCAGCAGTGTTTTTCGCAGTAATCGTATTTGCCGTTGTGTGGGGAATGGCTCTTCGGAAGCAAGAATCCGCCACCAAACTGCGTGAGGTGCAAGCTGGAACCGGAACGATTCGTGAAACGGTTTCTACTACCGGTGTCGTAGAGCCACGGAACAGATTGAAAATCCAATCTTCGGTAGCCGGCAGGGTTGAGGAGGTTCTTGTCGATGAAGGGGTCATGGTCACGAAAGGAGACCGGCTTGCGTTGCTCAGCTCCACCGAAAGGGCGGCTCTTTTGGATGCTGCAAGATTGAGGGATAAGAAAGAACAGGCTTATTGGGAGACCGTCTACAGTAAAGCAGCCATTCTGGCCCCAATTGAAGGTCAGGTGATCGTGCGCAGCATCGAACCTGGTCAGACGGTTACCACCAGTGACTCTCTCTTTGTGCTTTCGGACCGGCTGATCGTAATCGCTTATGTCGATGAAACCGATATCGGCAGGGTATCACAGGGTCAGGACGCGACAATAACGCTCGACGCCTATCCGGATATTGTGGTCAGGGGGAAGGTCGAACATATTCACTATGAATCACATCTTGAAAACAACGTCACCATCTACCATGTCGATATCATCCCTGAGACCATTCCAAAAGTGTTCCGTTCCGGTATGAGCGCCAATATCGATATCGTCGTCGATGAAAGAGAAGGTGCTGTTTTGATTCCGGCCGGGGCCGTGCAAAATCATGACGGCCAGAGTGTCGTTATGGTCAAGAACCTTCAGGGAGATGCACAGGGAACCTATGTCAAGGTCACTACAGGTTTGCAGGATGAAGATCTCGTTGAAATCAGGGAGGGTATCGAAGCAGGTACTACGCTTCTGGTTCATGACGATTCGTTTGTGCTGCCTGAAAACAGCGGTAGCGGCAATCCTTTTCTTCCGCAGCGAAAGAAACGGTAATTCCGGCAATGATTACACTTGATAACATTCAGAAGACCTATAGTATCGGTGAAAGCTCCGTTCATGCACTCAGGGGAGTTTCACTCACTATCGAGCAGGGCGAATTCATTGCCATTATGGGGGCATCGGGTTCTGGAAAATCCACACTCATGCACATTCTCGGCCTGCTGGACACGCCTGACACTGGCGATTACTTCCTTTCAGGGCGCAATGTCAACTCATTGAAAGAGGATGAACTTGCCGCTTTACGCAACCATGTAGCAGGTTTCGTGTTTCAGCAGTTTCATCTGCTCAAGCGTATGAGCCTTGTCGATAATGTCCGTTTGCCACATATCTACAGCGGTGAAGAAGGGGATTTCCGAAAGGAGGCGATAGAACGTTTACGACTTGTCGGGCTCGAGGACCGGACTGATCACAGGCCGAATCAGCTTTCCGGAGGACAGCAGCAACGTGTTGCCATAGCCCGGGCACTCATACGCAATCCAATGATTATTTTTGCCGATGAGCCCACCGGCAATCTCGATACGAAGAACTCTTCGGAGATCATGAACATTCTCAAGCGGCTTCATGGAGAGGGAAAAACCATCATCATGGTGACGCACGAGGACACCATTGCGGCATATGCCGATCGGATTATCACCATGTCAGACGGCCGGATTGTCAGCGATGAACGTAAAGCCGGAAGAACTGATCGGCAGTTGCTCCGGAAGGAGCCCGTAAATCCGAACACCCATATCCCCTTGTGGCGCAATGGCCGTTTTTCCGGTTTTGTCCTGCAGGCGATGCAGTCCATTCTTTCCAACAAAGTTCGCTCGTTTCTCTCCGTGCTTGGCATTCTGGTCGGAGTGGCGTCGGTTATCGCCATGTTGGCTCTCGGTGCTGGAGCGCAGGTGTCGATGGAGGAGAGTTTAAAATCCATGGGTTCCAACCTGCTTTCTGTCAGAGGGGGATCTGCATCCGTCAGGGGAGCTGCTCAGGGGGCGGGAGCCGTTACCCGTTTTACCTTCAATGATGTTGAAGGTATAGCTGCAACGACGTCACTTGTAAAGCGTGCTTCGGGTATTGTGAGAGGTAGTGCGCAGATCGTGTATGGCGGCAATAACTGGAGTACTTCACTAGATGGGGTTGGTTTCGAGTATGGTGAAATGCGTGCTGCCATTCCAACTATCGGGCGATGGTTTACCGAGCAGGAACTGAAAAAACGTGAAAAAGTCGCAGTTGTCGGGATGACGGTTGCCAAGGAGCTGTTCGGCAGCAGCATGAGTCCGGTCGGCAAAACAATCAAGATCAACAGGATCAATTTCACGGTTATCGGGGTGGCTCCTGCCAAGGGGTTTTCAGGGCCTCGTGATGGGGATGATGTCGTGCTGATTCCGGTGACTACGGCGATGTACAGGGTTCTTGGAAAGGATTACTTCGATGGTATCTACGTTGAGTCGGTCTCTCCGGCCATGATTGAACGGACCAAGGATGCTGTCGAGCGGATCATTCGCAAGCAGCATCGTCTTGGTGACGATGATGATTCTTTTTCGATCAGGGACATGACCGAGATTAAACAAATGCTCTCCAGTACGACTCAGACCATGAGCCTGCTCCTTGGGGCCATCGCGGCAATCTCTCTCGTTGTCGGTGGCATAGGCATCATGAACATCATGCTGGTATCGGTTACCGAAAGAACAAAAGAAATCGGACTTCGAAAGGCGATAGGGGCACGAAAAAGCGATATCATGCTGCAGTTTATTGTTGAATCCGTAGGTATGACCCTCTCAGGCGGTTTGTTCGGCATTGTTGCAGGAATAACCGTTGCATGGGGGCTGTCGGTTTTTGCCGGCTGGGCGGTGCAGACATCGATGTTTGCGATTGTGCTCGCTACGGGTTTTTCGATGTTGATCGGTTTGAGTTTCGGACTCTGGCCGGCAAAAAAAGCGGCCGATCTCAAGCCGGTCGAAGCCCTGCGGTATGAGTAGCCGTCATTGATATTTCTCTT
This sequence comes from Prosthecochloris marina, assembly GCF_003182595.1. Classification (NCBI taxonomy): domain Bacteria; kingdom Pseudomonadati; phylum Chlorobiota; class Chlorobiia; order Chlorobiales; family Chlorobiaceae; genus Prosthecochloris; species Prosthecochloris marina. Next base: position 190,517 of record NZ_PDNZ01000001.1, on the reverse strand, counting down.
TTTCCATTTTCTGTAGGGCACTTCTGCTTTTATTATTCCGAGCTTCAATTACTTCGTTGATCCCTGCATGTGTCGAGGAACTCTGGTTATCCATGTTGTTCCTTTGAAATGAGCGGCCGGATAAGATATAAGAATTATAAAGCAAGGATGACTTGTGATGGGAAAAACAATTCCTGTGTCCGGAAATTGCGGTTTTGCGGAAAAATTCTTTTTATACAAATCATCATGCAGGTGATTACTGGTGCAACGTCCTCATGCATTCGCAAAACAAACAGTTCTGTTACGAACATCGGTCAATGAACCTCGAACAAGCTAAAAAACGCCTTTTTAATGGCACTTTTCTTCTTGGGCGGAGTCGCAGGGGCAAAGCTGTCGATGCGTTATTTGCTTTCGGCAGTGCCGAGGCGGCGGTTGTGCTGGTTGACGCGGTCGGGCGTGAGCATCCTGAGGCCGATGGTATTTTGAGCAGGCTGCTGACGATTGACAGCAAAGCAAAGCACGAGATGCATGCGGCCGTATGGGCTTTCTGGAAAAGGCAACGTTATGCGACCCTTTTGAACAAGGCCCGGAGTTCAGAAGCATTGAGAAACGTTCTTTATGATGCCCTGCGTGTTATGCCTCGTGATGATGAAGGCGACAGAACGGTTTTTGCACTGTGGCATCGGCTTGATGACAAAGTGCTTGCGGAGATGATCTCGAACCAGTCGAGGCATGCACCAGGGCTTGAAATGGATGCTCTTTTCGGTTTGGCGCAAGGAGATGCAGAGCGTTATCTCGTTCTTGAAGATCCTGACTGTTCAATCTTCGAGAAAGCATATATCATGGCTTCGGATGATCAGAAACGCAGGATCAACAGTACGGTATTGAAAAATCTGGACCCCCGCCTCGTCAAAGCCTATGTTCTTGCCGGTGCCGGAGGGCATGAGCAGGAACTTGTGCTGGAAGCTCTCAAGATCTCCGGTGATCAGGACGGATTGTTCGAGCAGGTCAGAGGAATGACGCTTCAAAACATGCTTGAGCTTGTTGCTTACTGGGAGCACACCGGAAACCTTCCTGACGACTCTTCCCGAAAGAAAACGGTCGAGCGAGCAGTGGCCCTCTATCGTGAACTTTGTTCACTCAATTTCAAAGCATCGGACGAGGTTCCGGCTGGTACAACAGACATGATACACTTCTGGGAGAAGCGCGAGGTTTCGGATGAAAAATTGCAGGCAGAACTTGGATATGACGATCCCATGGTAAGGGCCGGGGCGATCTATATAAGCGCGAAAAGAGGACGCATTTCGCAATCTCGTCTTCGTGATATAGCCAGAACGGGATCGTGGCTTGAAAAACTTGCTGCAAGACTTTATCTGCCGGGTGAGTTTCCGGAAGAGGAGTATGAGCATGTGGTATGGCTCAGGAAAAACGACAGAATCGATGCACGTATATTCAACGCTGTCATTCCCGGAACGATAGATGACAGTCAATTCTTTCTGGACAGCATGCGGGTACTTGGCGAAAGTGAAGATGCTTCCGATAAAATGTTGTTTACACTTCTTGCCATTTTGACCACCTTTCAGGGTCACTTTTTGCGCGGTATCGTTACGCTTGACGAAAATGATGACGCTACGCAAAAAGGGGCGGTCGAAACTGAAGACGCACCAGGGATTGAATGGTAGGTGTTCAGATATCAGAAAAAGAAGCATTGGATACAAAGATGTACAAAGCGCTGCAAAAGCTCCTTTGCAAGGAAAGGGAAGGTAACAACTCGGGTGCGGCTCTCCTGAAAGTCGAGCTTCAGGAAAAAGAGGCCGAGCTGCAACGTCTTCGTCGGGAATCTCGTCTTGAAAGAGAGCGTACTACTTATCTGACTGAAGCCGGCATTGAAAAGGCACTCGAAGAGGTTATGACAAACATCGCGGGCCCTTTGGCAAACCTGTCCGCAATGCAAGCTCGTTATCGGCAAGAAGGGAATATCAAAGTGGCGGATTTACTGAGCGTTGCCATAAAAATTGAAGCCTCCCTGCATGATTTCGGGTTTGAAGCATTCGGTGCGGTAGGAGAAACAACCTCTTTCGATCCCGGACTTCACCACCTTCTCGATGCAGATATTCCCGTAGAAAGTGAACCTGTTGTTGTAAGGTTTACGGGATATCGTTACAAAGGCAGAACGATACGCAAAGCAATGGTGAGAAAGGTTTCAGAAATAACAAAAGAGCAACTACCGGATGGCACTGGCATTTGATTTCGGAACCAGCAATAGTGTTGTCGTGCGTTGGAACGAAGTTCTTTGTAAAGGGGAGGCAGTCATGCTGCCGAATCTAACCAGAACGTATCCTTTACGACGAGGCGGGAATGCCACAGTTATCCCTTCATTGATTCATTACGGAAAAAATAGTATGCCAATGATCGGTGCACAGGTCGAAGAGGCTGGTTTGGCAACCCATCCCGGTACTTTTCGTTGGTTGAAAATGGATGTCTTGAGGACAGGCGGAGCGAATCGAGGTCGTCGTGTCAACGGGGAGGTTATTTACCCTCGAAAAGCAGCGGACGAGCTTGTTGATCACATTTTGATGTTCGTGCGGGGCCATTATGGTGATCTCGATGATGAACTTGTGGTTACTGTTCCTGTTGAGGCATTCGATCATTACCTGGACTGGTTGCAGGAAGCTGCTTTGAAACGTTTCCCGGGTGGCGTCCGGTTTCTCGATGAAGCGACGGCCTGTATCATGGGTTATCTGGACCAAATTCTCGACCGTAAACCGTATTGTATCGTTGATTTTGGAGGTGGAACCCTCGATGTATCTGTTGTTCGTACAGATTTGTCAGCTTCCGGTAATACGCGATGCAGGGTGCTTGGTCGAGCCGGAGAAGAAATCGGCGGGATCATGGTCGATAACTGGCTACTGGAGTATATACAGAAGCGGGAAGGGCTGGATGATGAAGATATATCCGTTGTCGGGTCTGCACTGCTCCGGCAGATCGAACAAGCAAAAATATCGATTTCCAACGGAAAAGATAAAGCTGAGATCAGCCAGTACAACGATATAAGCGGTTTGCTGATCAACTGTACCATAACCCGTGAGGTGCTCCAAGAGGCGCTTGAAAAGCAAAGAGAGCCAAACAAGCATAACCTTTACCAGATTATCGTACGGACGCTCGATCGTGCGCTTGACCAGGCACGTGACCGAGCGGGGATACGCAAGACGGAGCTTGAAGGAGTTTTTCTCGTTGGCGGAAGCAGCATGCTACCGGGTATTCATGAGAAAATCCGGGACTATTTCCCTGACAGCGAGCTTCACGGTGATAATCCATTCGAGGCAGTGGCGCTTGGTGCGTGCCGGTATGGAGGAGGAATGATCGAGCAGGCTCTGGCGCATGATTATTGTATGAAGAGCTGGAACCGCGAACTGCGTGATTTCGAGCTTGTTCCGGTAGTGCCTCGCGGGACGCCATATCCAACTGAAAAACCGGTGACAAGCAAATATATAAAAGCTGCCTGTGATGCACAGCAGGTGCTTGGGCTTGTCATATACGAGCGTTCAGTCATGGAGCGACCTGTTATAAGTTATGTCAACGGTGCCGAAGGACTTCGCCCCGTGCGAGAGGAAATGAGACAGGAGGCCAGGGAGAAACCGCTCAATCCGGATGATCATGAATTCATTCATGCAGATCCCCCCTCTGTGGTTGGTGAACGACGGTTTATTGCAGGATTCGGAGTCGATGAGCATCGTCGCCTGACACTCTGGTTGCGCGACAATCTCGAGGGGAACAAATCATTTATTCAGCTCAGGGACGGGATCAGAATTCCTCTTCCTGTTGCCAATTTTCCAGTGGTTAAGCTATGAACAATAATCTGGCTGAGAGTGTAAAAAAGTCGATTGTGATGAAAGGCTGGCTCGACGAGCTGAAACTGAATATCAATGCTCGTATCGCTCTTCTACAGTTAGTGACGATTGACGAAGAGGATGCGATGCATACCCTTGATGCATGGACACATGCCGATGATTGGCCGCAAGAAGGCATGGGGCTCATATCATGGGATAGCGGAGATCAGTTTATCGAAATAAAAGAACCGGCCGTTCCATTCGGTAAGCGCTTGGCTTCGCCGGAAACGGTGCTTGGCATCATCGATGATTATCAAGGAGCTGCCATATTTATCCTGAAAGATTTTCATCGTGCCTGGGAGCATCGTCCATCCGTGTTGCGTATGCTTCGCAACCTCTCGGCCCGTCTTCCTGCACGGGAGCAGCCTGTCAATATTATCCTGACAAGCCCTGAGCGCAACCTGCCGGTTGAGCTTCGACAGGATATTCCGGCAATCGATGTCGGCAAACCCGGGACTGAACAGATGAGAGAGCTCCTCGAGCGTCTTTCCTCTTCGAGCAACGCACTCAGAAACGTATCACCCGGTCTGATGGAAAGGCTTGTTGAGAGCGCGCTCGGGCTTTCGGTCGTCGAGGCTGGACGGGCATTTCGTAAGGCCATAGTGCTTGCCGGGAAAGGTGGACTTGATGAGCGTGCAGTCAGGCAGGTGTTGAATGAAAAACAGCACATCATCCGTGAAAGTGGTGCTCTTGAATTATATCCCTACACCGGTATGATGAGCAATGTCGGGGGGCTGGGAGCGCTGAAAAAATGGCTTGATGAAAGGCAGGAAGCCTTTAGTCAGGAAGCTCGGGATTATGGTTTGTCAGCACCAAAAGGCGTCGCTCTTGTCGGGATACCCGGTACAGGAAAAAGTCTCTGCGCCAAGGTTACTGCAGGGCATTGGGGGATGACGTTGTTGCGCATGGATGTCGGCGCGGTTTTCAGCGGGCTTCTTGGATCGAGTGAACGCAATATTCGCGAGGCAATACGAATTGCCGAAGTGATAGCCCCCTGCGTTCTCTGGGTAGATGAAATAGAGAAGGCTTTTGCCGGTTCAACCGGGGACAGTGGTACGGCCAGCCGTGTTCTGGCAACCTTCCTTACATGGATGCAGGAGAAGAGTGCTCCTGTGTTTGTATTCGCGACGGCGAACAATATTGACCGGCTTCCTCCGGAATTGTTCCGCAAAGGACGTTTTGATGAGATTTTCTTTCTTGATTTGCCGACAAGAGCCGAGAGAACGAGAATTCTCGAGGTGCATCTTAAACAGCAGGGCATTAGCATGATATCTCAACGCTTCAACCTCGATGCGGTCGCAAAGATGACTGAAGGATTTGTCGGTGCGGAACTGCAAGCCCTGGTCAATGATGCCATGTTTCCGGCATTTCGTGATAACCGGCGGGAGATCGATACCGATGACCTGCTTGCTGCCGCAAGAGAAATGGTTCCTTTGGCAAAATCCCATGAAAAACATATTGAAACACTGCGGCTCATGGTTGATCAAGGGCTGGTGCGCAATGCTTCCGATAATCTTTCAGGTGAAAAAGTAGACCTTGAAAGCATCCCCGAAAGCCGCCCGCGTCTTGATTGACAGGACCAAGTCAGAATGAGACACATGACAAAGAGATCAACGAAAGAACAGAGGAGTATTGAACTGGAGAGGCTCCTTGCAGAACTCCGAAGGCGTTCACTGTACACCCAAAAGCATAGTCTGCCGCCACTTGTCGTCAATAACGTCGATGCATCACCTATGGTACTTGTCCCTGGCGGTAAATTTGAAATGGGGGACGGGCTTGATGAGGATTGTGGTAAGCATAGCGTCTATCTGGATTCTTACTATATCGGAATGTATATGGTGACGAATCGACAATACAAGGTTTTTATCGATGCTACAGGTCATCGGGCACCAAGCCAAGGGGCATGGATCGACGCGGTGAGTGTCTGGCAGGGAGACACATTCCCTGAAGAATTCGCCACACATCCGGTTGTTTGCGTTAACTGGGATGATGCGAAAACCTATGCCGAGTGGGCAGGATGTATGCTGCCGACTGAAGCACAGTGGGAAAAAGCCGCAAAAGGGCTACAGGGGTATCTTTATCCATGGGGTGACGATTGGGACGAAGACAAGTGCCGAAACAGGAGCAACCGTTTGCAGGATCCGACAAGTGAAGTCTATGGCTATCCAGATGGGGTATCCGGTTACGGTACATGGAACCAGAGTGGTAATGTTTATGAATGGTGTGCCGACTGGTACGGGGAACGATATCCTGAGACCGGTTCACGGGAAAACCCAGAAGGGCCTGATGAAGGATCTTTGCGCCATGAACGGGGGAGCTGCTGGCGCTATAGCGATTCATTGTCGTTTCGGTGCTCGAAAAGAAGTTTTTGCGTTCCGGGAGCGCTCAACGATTTCAGAGGATTTCGAATCGTGAAACGCCTTTCGTGACAGGCGATGCTTTGTATGAGTAAGCCAAACAAAACAGATTAACGTGTTCACCGTACCTGGATTCACAATTCAGGGATCGTGATGCCAAGCGGTTCACTTTTTATAGTATTTCATCGCATCCGGTATCGCGTTTCGAATCTGGCGGATTCTGGATGCATCGGACGGGTGAGTGCTTAAAAACTCCGGTGGTTTGCCTCCTTTTGAACTTTTCGACATTCTTTGCCAGAAGCTTACAGCTTCATTCGGGTTGTAACCGGCCATTGCCATGAAGATCAGGCCAATCTTGTCAGCTTCATACTCGTGCAGGCGACTGTAGGGGAGAACGAGGGCAACCTGTGAGCCGACACCGAACGCTGTCAACCAAAGACTGCGTGTTTTTTTTGGACTTGATTGTAAGGCGCTACTGAGAGCCATTCCACCCATTTGGGTCAAAAGCATCTGGCTCATGCGTTCATTGCCGTGTTTTGCTACGGCATGGGCGATTTCATGGGCCATAACCACGGAAAGTCCTGCATCGGTTTTTGTATAGGGAAGGATGCCGGTGTAAACGACGATTTTTCCACCGGGCATGCACCAGGCATTTGGTGATTTATTTTCTATAAGGTTGAATTCCCATGAATAATTTCTCAGTTCGGAATAGAGACCACGCTGACGGAAGTACTGTTCAACTGCAGTTTTCAGCTTGCGGCCAACCCGCTTTACCCTTGCGGTTTCGACACTGTTTTGGCTCCGCTTGTTTTTTCTCAGAAACTCATTGTATTGTTCGTTACTCAAAGAGAGCATCGATGAAGCGGGAACGATATTGAGCTGTGAACGCCCGGTCACCGGAACGGTTGCACAGGAACCGAGAAACATTGCTGTAACAAGCAGTGCAATGATTCTGCTCTGCTTTAAAACGGGTGAGCTTTTTCTTGTCATGGCAGCATGAGTGATTGGGGATTAGTAGGTTGTCAGATGTTTAATCTCTTTTCTCCAGCTGTGGAAAAGTATGTGTCCGGCAAAACCGGCAAATTCAGGTTTCAATAGGCGTAAGGCCTGATCCTGTAGAAAAAGATAATTCTTTTGGGTCAATGTTTGTAACGCATCACCGACTGAAAACCATGATGCGAGATACTGCCTTACGTGCGTGTCTATGGGAAATGCCGAGAAACGATGCAGTCCGAACAGCAAAATGCAGTCGGCTATTTTATAACCTATCCCCGAATGGGCACAAAGACGCTTTCTGGCAGTTTCCAGGGGCATTTCAGGGTCTTTGAGACATTCCAGATCAAGTACACCCGACGCAACACTCTTTGCCGCATCGATGATGTTTTTCGCCCGTATACAGTTGTTGTTCGTGCAAAGCCTGAGAGATTCAGGGTTTGTTCCCGCAAGGGTTTCCGGAGAGGGAAAACCATAATATATAAAGGGTTTACCCTCTAGGGGCACGGTGTATTGTTCACCATATTCTTTTGCCAGATACGATATCTGTCTCCGTATGATTTTCATGCCAAGTCCCTGTGCGCACATGAACGTTATCAGGGTTTCAAATGCATTTTGCCGTAGAATTTTCAACCCTAAATAAGGCTTTATGAGCTTCCATATTCCAGGATAGCGTTCACTGAATTCGACAGGGAAGAGTTCGTTTGGATCGATATCGAGACAAAAATAGTTATTCATGAATTCATGAAATGCTTCATCATGTGAAAAGTTTTTTGATGTTGTAATGGTATAGCTTGTTTGTTTAGCCTTTTTTATGATGAAGATATTGTCATCTATTACGCCAAAATATATCTGTTTTCCATTACGAAGATAATCCCATCTAAAGCATTGTCCGCTGAATAAAGATCCCTCAATGTCGATGGACCTCAAATCTTTTTTTACTGTTTTTAATTTTTCTGTTTGCGTCATTACTGTGCGATATATGAGAGTTTTTTTTGGTTATAATTTGTTTGCTCTATTAGTATTAAGTTATTTTAAAATAAGTCTTTGGTATCTTTTGTATAAACTTTTATTTATTATTCGTGGTGCTTATTTCTGTTTTTTTTATTTTTTTATTCTTTTTGTTTTTATGGTTCTTTAGTTGTTTTTCTTTAATGAAAAAAGCCAAAACAACTTTTTTGTGATGAGTTGTTTTGGCTTTTTTTACTTTCTCTTCAGCTGTTGTTAACAGTAAGAGTAAAGGGCTTCCATTTCTTTTTCAAAGAAGAATTCTTCATGACCAAATGCGGGAACAAGGTCATCTAACCATGAAGCTGTTTCGCTGTATTCGGCAAAGAATAACTTGTTCGTCCACTCGGGATTTCGGCTTTGAGTGAACTTGAGGGCAAATATTTTTTCTCCATTGATTTCCAGGATATCTTCAACAATAATTTTGCCCGGTGAACAGGACATCGATGGTCCGCGTACGGTGCGGCCGAGTCCCGACATCTTTTGATAAGCGCTATTGAATATTTCGACTGCTTGAGCAAGAGGGACTTCAAAATAGTGTTTGGCTCCGGTATCCCTTTCCAGGAACATATAATAGGGTATGATGCCCTCCTGAAGCTGTTTTTGCCACATGGTTTCCCAGGTGCCTACATCATCATTGATGTGTCGAACGATTGGTGATTGACTGCGTATGACAGCCCCGGTTGACCGAATACGCCGAACGGCGTCAATGGCTATGGATGTTTCGATTTCTCTAGGATGGCTGATGTGCGCCATTATGGCAAGATGTTTGCCGGAGGAGACGACCTCTTCGAAAAAATGAAGCAATTCGTCGGAATCGTGATCGGAGGTAAATCGATGAGGCCACCAGCTCAGTGCTTTTGTGCCGATCCTGATGGTTCTTACGGTAGGGATGTTCAAGAGGGGCTTGATATATTTTTTTATCAAGCCGGTGTTCATCACCATTGGATCACCACCGGTAAAAATAATGTCTTTTACCTCAGGATGCTCCTGAAGATAGTTGACCAGCAGGTTGATGTCGTTGTTTGCGAATTTAAGATTTTCAAGACCTGAAAATTGAGGCCATCTGAAACAATACGTACAATAAGCGTGGCAAACCTGGGCTTCGGACGGGAAAAACAAAACACTTTCCCTGTATTTGTGCTGAATGCCGTGAAGAAAGTCGCCATTCATGCGAGGAGTGTTGAGTTCCATTTGCCCGGCAGGATTGGGATTCTGCAAGAGTTGTATCTCCCTCGCAGCTTGTTGGATCGCTTCCGGTTCAGCTTCTCTTCGCACAAGTTCGGATATTCGTTCAAAATCTACAGGATCAAGCATTTCGCTTTGAGGAAAGCTCAATCTGAACATAGGGTCATCCGGGATGTTCGACCAATCGATAAGGTTTTCTGTAACGTAGTTGTTCACCCTAAACGGATAGACGGCGGCAACGGTTTTGACAACGTGAAGCTGCTCTTCCGGTATTTCTCCGTATTGAGGGAGTGTGTGAAGATTATGTGCTGCGTATGAGCGATATTTCAGCATAACAACTGCTTTTGATGGTTGCTAAAATATCGGCAGAGCGTAAAAGGAATTGTAAAGCTCTAACCTGTATGATTAAACAAGACTCCTCGATACCTACGAGGTAATCTGTACATATATGTACAATTATTGGGTCAATAAACCAAAACTCATAAGGTTCGATGGATGAGGATGTTATAAAGGTGTTTTTTACCATGATTGTTTATCGATTAGTGTTTCGTATTACGATAATTTGTTTCTAAATTATGTCGTATTACGCTTTTTTGAACGATAATGCTTGCTTTTCTATGCAACAGGTTACTATTTCACCAAAATTTCAGGTTGTGATACCTCGAAAAATCAGGGAATCGCTGAAGCTCGTTCCAGGACAGAAAATTCAGGTTGTTCAATACGGAGAACGTATCGAGCTTATTCCACATAAAGAGGCGCATGAAATGAGAGGGTTTCTAAAGAAATATGAGACGAGGTCCAGTGGTCCGGAGGGGGGCTATGAATCTTGTGGATAGTTCCGGCTGGATAGAGTTTTTCAATGATGGCCCCTATGCTTCCTACTTTCTTGAAGCGCTTCGTGATATGGATAAGGTTATCGTACCGACTCTCTGTTTTTATGAGGTGTTTTCCTATGTCATGAAAAATATGAGTGATGCTGAAGCGCTTCAGGTCGTGGCTTTCATGCAGCAATCTCAATCCGTTGACCTCACGGATGCTGTAGCAGTGCTGGCTGCGCGTTTGAGCGCCAAACACAATCTTCCATTTTCTCCCGGGATCACACTTGCTACAGCTCAGCTCAATCATGCGGTGGTCTGGACTCAGGATCCGTTTCTTAAAGATTTTCCTGACGTAAAGTATTATCCGAAAAAAAAAGACTGAGTTCTCTTTTTCCTCTTGACGGATTGAGTAAATCGTTTCCTTGTATCTATATTCCTATTCGGCTAAAAGCCTTAGTGACCAGAGGGTTTGGCAACAGCAGAAGTTTGCATCTATGAAATTCCAGAGCAGAAGGATTTGTCGTCAGCTTTCCCTTTTTCTTTTTTCGGCTTTTCTTTTTTCAACTTCGGGTTGTCAAAGCAAATATCCAGACCTCGGTCTCGGAATGTACCTGTACCGTGATACGAGGGATCTTGTTCGTTTTGTCTATGATGCTTCTCTTGTTCTGCAAAATGAGGGTATTCAGGGCATCGACCAGTTCAAGGATAACCTCACGAAGTATACTACTCCCGACTATTACCTCTATATTTATTCTCTCGATGGCACGAACCTCTTTCATGGCGGAATGCCGGAATTGGAGGGTAAGAACCTTCTCGATGTTACCGACAAAAACGGCAAGCAGATAACAAAGCTTATCCTGAGGGCTATTGAAAATCCGAATAACCGTCATGGGTGGGTTCATTATACTTGGTGGGAACCGGGGAAATTTTATCCTGTTCCTAAATCTTCTTGTCATTTCAAGGTTACTTCCATCGATGGCAAGGATTTTTTTATCGGGGGGGGAATTGATTATCCTCATGAAGAAAAAGAGTTTATCAGAATTATCGTTGATGATGCTGTCGAACGCATAAACCGTGAAGGAGCATCGGCTATCTCATCGATCGCCGATCCTTTTTCCGAGTATAATTACCGAGACGTCCGTGTTTTTGTGTTTCATGCGGATGGTACCGCATTGATTTCACCGGTTGTGAATAAGCAATTTCAGAAAAGGAACATTGTCGATTGTGTTGATGAAGCCGGACACCGGCCTTTTGAAAAAGCATTGAAACGACTGAATGAAAAAGAGGCGACATGGGAAGTTTTTCTTGCAAAAAGCAGATACCAGCGTGGCTTGATAAAAAAAAGCCTTTACCTTCGAAAGGCGTTTCTGGACGGTAAGCTGGTATATGTTGGTGCGGTTACCGATCTTCCACAGCCACCATGAGTCATCGGGCAGTGGAGCAGAGATAGATTGTTTGTGGATGGTTTCATCGTTGGGAGAGCTGCATGATGAAACAAGGATGGACATGACCAATAACTGTCTGCAATCGGGTTGATATTGTGATGTTTTTGTAAGTTTTTTGATTTGAAGGCTATATGGTTTTTTAGATGTTCGTTTTTAACCGGTAATTTTATGACATCGGAAAAAGATTCAGCTCTCGAGTATGCGGTCAACGAGGTACCTCCAGTCGGGCATTTAATCGTTCTCTCCATTCAGCATGTGCTGTTGATGTTTGTTTCGGTCGCCCTACCGATTATTTTTACTTCCCAGATCAGTGAGACTTCCGAGTTCGGTGCAACGCTGGTTACCTTTTCCATGATTGCTGCTGGTTTGGGCTCGATCGTACAGTCGGTTGGACTTCCGTTTATCGGTTCCGGTTATCTGTGCCCGAATGTTTGTGGACCATCCTATTTCAGTGTTTCGCTCTCAGCCGCCTGGATGGGGGGACTTCCCCTGATGCGCGGAATGATTCTTATTGCCGGTTTGATTGAAATGGCGCTTTCACCGGTTGTTCAGAAGTTGAAACGTGTTTTTCCGAAGTTCATTGTCGGGCTTGTTGTAGCCATGGTTGGAGTGAGCGTTATCAAGATGTCCGTTACATCTCTTTTCGGCCTGGAGTACAAAGGAGATGCAATTCGAGCGGAGGATATCGTTATCGGAATGATGTCTCTTATGGTCATGGTGCTCAGTAATCTCTGGGGGAAAGGGTTCGTTAAGATATACTGCTTGCTGATTGGGATGATTGCAGGATGGGTGTTTGCCGTTGTGCTGGAGCCGAAGTACCTGCATAGCCTCATCAGGATTGCAGAAATACCTCTTTTCGCTCTCCCTTCAGCGGGGCCGGAGTTTCGACACATTACTTTCGATACCGGTCTTCTTGTTCCCTTTGTGATTATCGCTGTCAGTGGTTCCTTAAAATCTTTCGGTAATCTTCTCGCCGCGCAGAAAATCTCTGAACCTGAACCTGAACGTGAATCGGTTGATTATGTGCCTATCAGGAAAGGACTGCTCGCAGACGGTTTTTCAACAGCGCTTGCAGGTTTGTTGGGAGGAATGGCGGTAGATACATCCTCCAGCAATATAGGGCTCGCCGGTTCCACCAAAGTGTTGAGCCGCTGGATAAGCGTTGCTGCAGGAATTATTTTTATTCTGCTTGCTTTTTGTCCTAAACTGACCGTGGCCCTGACGCTCATGCCCAAACCGGTCTTGGGCGCTTCTATCATTTTTGCCGGATGTTTTATGATCTGTACCGGTTTACTCGAAATGTTTGCCGAAGAGTGGGGACCCCGAAAAACGTTCGTCGTGGGTATTGCCTTGATGTTCGGATTGAGTACGGCTTTTCTTCCCGAGCTCTATGCGCGTGCCCCCGAACTGGTGAAAATGTTTTTCACCGATCCTCTGCCGACCACGACAATTCTTGCTGTGATTCTGCATCAGGTTCTGAATCTTGACAGACTGTTTACGAGCTTGAAGCACACTGCAGGTTGAGGTATCACCTTTTTCAATCAAACAAAAAATAATATATGGCTGCAGAACCATGGATCAAGCATTATGATGAGGGGGTCCCTCCTTCACTCCAACCTTATCCTCTTCACACCATTGTCGATATCGTACGCAAACGGGCTCGTAAAATACCGCAATGCCCGGCACTTTTTTTCAAGGGTGCCTCGATGACCTGGGGGGAACTTGAGCGGATAAGCAATGCATTCGCACTGGCGCTTCAGGCTGCAGGATTGAAAAAAGGAGGAAGGGTCGCTTTGCTTGTGCCGAATTCTCCCCAAATGATTATTTCCGAACTGGCGATCTGGAAAACAGGTGCTGTCGCTGTTCCGATGAATCCTCTTTATACCGAGCATGAACTTGTGTATGCATTGAATGAATGCGGTGCGGAAATAGCGATTGTTCTGACTCCTTTTTACGAAAAGGTCAGGTCGGCAATCCCCTCTACCAGTTTGCGAAAAGTCGTAGCGAGTAACATCAAGGAGTATCTTTCTCCACTTAAAAAAATTCTTTTCACCCTTTTCAAAGAAAAGAAAGATGGCCACGCGGTAACGCTTCATGAGGATGATCTTCTCTTTTGTGATATGATCAAAACTCATCTGGGGTTGCCGGAACCCGATATTTCGACGCTTCCGACCGATCCGGCGTTGTTTCTCTTTACCGGTGGAACGACAGGAATGCCGAAATGCGCTGTCTGTACCCACCATGCTTTGATTATCAGCGGTATGCAGATTGCCCGTTGGTTCAGTGTTGTGCTTGACAGGGGCAACGATATCGTCATGATCAATATGCCTCTTTTTCATGTTTACGCTCAGGTCGGCATACTCGGGGCTGCTTTAGTCGATGAATATCCTTTTGTGTTGATACCCAATCCCCGTGACCTCGACGATCTTGTCGCTACGATCAAAAAGTACAGGCCGTCCGTTCTCCCCGGCGTTCCGACATTGTTTAACGCCCTTGCCGATCATCCAGGCGTAAAAAAAGATCGTAAGGCCCTTAGTTCTCTGAAGCTTTGTGTTTCCGGTGCGGCTCCACTGTTGCTCGAAACGAAGAAACGTTTCGAGGAGTTGACAGGGGGGAGAATCATAGATGCCTACGCTCTGACCGAATCAATGATAGGAGCTGTTCTGACCCCTGTTCTGGGTACCTATAAAGAAGGTTCGGTCGGCATACCGGCTCCGGATGTGAAAATTAAAATCGTCGATCAAGACGACGGGAAGTGTGAGTTACCTCCAAAAGAGGTCGGGGAAGTGATCATGCGTGCTCCACAGCTTATGAAAGAGTACTGGCAGCGCCCTGGCGAGACCATGGAAACCGTCCGGGATGGCTGGCTTTATACCGGTGACCTCGGTTACCTCGATAATGACGGCTATCTTTTCATTATTGACCGAAAGAAAGATCTCATCAAGCCGGGCGGGTTTCAGGTTTGGCCAAGGGATGTCGAGGAGGTCATCGCAGCACACCCGGATGTGCGTGAAGTAGGGGTTGCCGGCGTACCTGACAGCTATCAGGGGGAAGCTGTTAAAGCGTGGGTCGTGCTGCGTGAGGGGGCTCGGCTCGATGCCGAAGACTTGCGTGAGTTTTGCAGAAAGGAGCTGGCTGCTTACAAGATCCCGAAATTTTTCTCTTTCACACGTAGTCTGCCAAAATCTCTGGTTGGCAAGGTATTGCGACGTGAGCTCGTCGAGGAGCATTGTCGAGAGGTATCCTGAGAACTCCCGGCGATTTTGCACTGCATGTTTTCTTTCAGCAATTGAACAATATGGTTCTGTCATTCAAGGAGTTGTTGCTCCCGGGCAGTATGTGAAACGTTCGAATTGAGCCGTTCATCAGAGCGAGGTCTATAGCAAAAAAGGTTTTTTACGTTATTTATGCTGTTGTTCTTACATTGAATGTAAAGCTTGGCCATAACCCTCAGGCAAGTATTACAGTTTTGACTTGATTTCCAAGAGGGGAGAGGTAGTGTGGTCTCTTTTGCATAATCAATTTGAACGGAGGTATCCATGTCTAACGCTATCCTGCTCAATTGGGTGAATTTGTCGAGTGCAATTTCTGCATTGCCGAAAAAAGATCAGCCTCTCGGCCCCAAAGCGTTACAACAGGTTTTTCATGATTTGGTCGAATGGTACAGAGCATTTACCGACATTGCTGATGCTGAGCTCAAGCAGGCTGCCGGGCAATATGAAAAGACGGTGAAAGAGGCTGGGAAAAAAAACTCGACCGGGTTGCATGGTGCTGTTCTTTCTGCAGTAGAGTTTTTGAGGGCCTATCAGGAACCGGCTGAAATCGTCAATATGGCCAGGTTTGGGGCCGGCAGAAAAGAGCGTACTGCTCTGGCGTCGATGACTGGACGAATAACTTCGTTTCATGTCGAGAGAATGAAGTCTCTCGACTGGCTCGTCGGATGGTTGGAAAAAAACGATCCACTGTTTCCATCAGCAACCTATAGAAACAAGCTGGCCTGCTGTTTTTCCGAGGTAAAGCAAAAACATTGTTTCACCAACTCGAGGGCATGTATTTTCGAGCCGGTCCTGTCCTGGATAAAGGTTCCGTCAGCAACATTTTCCGGCGCTACATCCAACGATGACTGTTGCCATGGTGCCACTCTTTCTTCGTGTTCCGGGGGAACGCTGAGTTGTGATTGCGTTGCCGGAAACACCGGCTGTGACTGTAAGGCGCCAAACAAACTTTGCGAGCAGAACAATAAAAATGTTCTGGTTGCGGCGGCTGGGTTCAGTGATGTCAATTGTTATGATCTGGCGACAGACGAACAAGAACCGGAACCGGGTCTGGTGAATTTACCGTGTCTGGTTTTTGATCCTGTTCGCAACAGCGGCTGTATGCTCGATCGTTCTGACATGCTCTACCGCGGACCTTTGTGTTCTCTGCTCGATGCCGGTAAAGGGCGTTTTATGATTGCAGCTTCGGGCATTCCTTTTAATCTCGGACGGCTTGTCTTACAGGCAAAGGACTGTGATCAAACGGGTTTTTGTCCACCGAAAGCTCCGGCCTGTACGGGGCTTTGCTGAGGTATGCTGTATCCATCCCGGTATAACGTGATTGTGCCTGACGGGGATGACGTCTTGCTTTTCAATACGCATTCTCTTTGTTTCGGGCGTCTTCGTGCATCACTCTATAACGATGCTCTTGAACTGGTTGAATCGCTTCATGCGGAGACTGATACGTCGAATTTCAGCGATCAGACAAGGGCTGTTGCCTTTGAAATGCGTCAGAAAGGTTTTTTCGTGCCGGATCCATCTGCCGAAAGCACGGTTGTAACAAACCGGTTCGAGCAGCGTAAAAACGCACGCAACCATCTCGGGTTGACAATAGCTCCTACGGTTGATTGCAATTTTGCGTGCCCTTACTGTTACGAGTATACGGATTATTCGATAATGCCCAACCGGGTTCAGCATGATGTAGCTGCATATATTGATAGAACTCTTGCTTCAGGCAGGTACAGGAGCATGCATGTTACCTGGTACGGGGGAGAACCGTTGTTGGGGGAAAGTTTCAGCGCGCTCGAATTTCTTTCAGGCAAGATCATAACGGCCTGCAGAAACAGCGATATTCCATATTCGGCGAACATTATAACCAATGGTTATCTGCTGGATCGGGAAACTGCCGAACGCCTTGCTGCATGTAACGTTTCGTTGGCCCAGATTACCCTTGATGGTCCCGGAGAACTTCACGATCAAACCCGAATGCTGAAAAACGGGCAGGAAACCTTTGACCGTATTCTGCAGAATATCAAAAATAGCCGTGATTTGCTTCGTTTCAGCATACGCATGAACGTCAATGAAGCAAATGCATCTTCAGTAATGCAATTGAAACAAATCCTGCTTGAAGAAAGGATTCTCGATGACAATGGACGGGTTGCATTTTACCTTTCTCCTGTCCGCTCCTACACGTCTTCATGCCAGAGCGGAGACTGTCTCAGCAATGTATCTTTTTACAAGCTTCAGCTCGAGCTTATAAAAAAGGGGATAAACAACGGCGGTTTTCAAGTTGTGGAGGAATATCCTGTATTGAAAGAAAGTGTGTGTACCGCTGTCGGCCCCGACTCTTACGTTATCGGACCGTCAGGCGAGTTGTACAAATGCTGGCTCGATCTCGGCCGCCATGAGCATTCTGTAGGACACATTGATCGCAAGGGGCTTCACCTCAATGCCCGAATAAACAAGTGGCATGATTTTCTGCCTTTCGACGAGGAATCACAATGTGCTTCCTGTACTATGCTACCGATCTGTATGGGAGGGTGTCCGGAACTGAACATTCGCAGCAGGTACGAGGAGGAAAACCGTGCATGTTGTAATTGGAAATACTATCTTCAGGAACATCTTCTTCACCTGGCAAATCTTGAAAAAAGTGTACATACCTTTTGAAGATACTATATGCGTAACCCTCTGTTTCATGACTTCTTAGCGATAATGAAAAAGCAACGTTCCCTTTTTTTCTTTTTGAATTCATTTCTGCAAAAAATTATATTATTGCGTTAGTCAATGGTTGGCTGAACGCTTTCAGGTGATTTGTGCTTTTGATTATTTGATGGCGTTTCTCTTTTGATCAAAGCACAAATTACCATGAGGTAAGAACATGAACATTTATATTGGCAACCTGGAGTACGGTGTAACAGAAGATCAATTGCGTGATGCATTTGGCGAATTCGGAGAAGTCTCCAGCTCGAACATCATCACCGATAAATTCACTGGCCGTTCCAAGGGTTTCGGATTCGTTGAAATGCCTAACGATGAAGAGGCTAATGCTGCTATCGATGCTTTGAATGATGCTGAATTAAATGGTCGTCCTATAAGGGTCAATCAGGCAAGACCTCGCGAAGAAAGACCGGCAAGGCCTCGCTACTGAAAACAGGATATTTCTTGAGATAGACCAATGCCGCTGTGCTTCTGCACAAGCGGCTTTTTTTTGGCACGATTAATCATCTTTTCTCTGTTTTTCGGGGAAAAATGTCACTTTGTATATTTTTTTTCGAACAAGTGTTTGAAACGTTTGTTCGTTTTTGTATATAGAGCTCAAAGGAAAATTTTAGCTATGTCAAGGAGCTCGGAAAAGGCAAGGGAGGAACTCGTCGAGGCGGCTCTTCGGCTGTTTGCCGAAAGAGGGTATTACGGAGTGACGGTGAGAGATGTTCTTGAAGAAGCCGATACACATCTCAGCGTGCTGAACTATTATTTCAGGTCAAAGGATGCTCTCTACAGGGAGGCGCTTTTGAGGGCATGCGAGAAAGCTTCTTTTTCTCAAAAAGACCGGGAGGCCTTGTTGCAGCTCGAACCGCACAGGGCGTTATACATTGTGAATTTACAGTTGAAAATTCAGGATGATAGATTTTTGTGAGGAAAAAAGTTTTGCAAGGTTTTTTGCACAACAAGATTTGTTCAAACCAGTCGAAAATTGAAATATGGGATCGACAAAAAGTTCGGAAAAAACAAGGGAAAGGCTCGTTGATGCGGCAGGCCGACTGTTTGCCGAGAAAGGTTTCAACGGCGTGACCGTAAGAGATATAGTTCAGAATGCAGAGACGCATCTCAGTGCGCTGAACTACCATTTCAGGTCAAAGGAGGCCCTTTACCGGGAAGCTCTTTTGACGGCATGTACCAAGGCTTCTTTTTCCCCAAAAAACCGCGAAGAGCTGTTGCAACTCGAACCATACGAGGCGCTGTATACCATTATCAACGAGTCGTTGAAATGGCATGATCAGAGGCCGGTAAAAAATTGGGAAAATGATATCATCGTTCGTGAATGTTGGGAGCCGAGCAGCGTTTTCGGGGAGGTTGTTGAAAAGTATTTCAAGCCTCAAGTGAGTTTCATGGCAGAGATCATTGGAAAAATTGCTGGTAAACCGCCTGATGATCCAAAGGTGCTTTATGCGGTAATTGTGCTCATAGGGCTGGTTGATACGTTTGGCGAGTACAGGCTTTTGATTGATTCCGTTGCACCAAATCTGACCGGCCATTTCAAGCAGGGGAATCTGCTTACCAAAGAACTGTTCAATACTGTGGTTCAAACAGTGAAAACATCTATCGATGAATGATGAAAAGCACCGGGAAAGAGCACGATGCGTTTTGTGATGACATAAGAAAACTTGGGCGATGAAAAAGCCTGTCACAGTATTGCTTGCGGCCAGTTTAATTTTCATCACTGCCTGCTCAGGCATACGGAAATTTCCTGAAACAAAACTTCCTGAAGATCTTCCTGCCGCATGGAAAACTGATTTCCCGATAGAAAGGTTGCCGGTAACTTCGGGTTTGCTCGATCTGTTCGACGACAAGCGCTTACGTGTGTTGGTTAACGAAGCGGTTTCCAGTAACCCGAACCTCAAGGCAACGGCTCTTCGTTTGAGGGCTTCAAATTATTTACTAAGTGGCATGGGATCAAAATTGCTGCCCCGTGCAGATATCGATTTTTCCCGGGAAAAGAGTGACCAGGGAGTGGATGCATTGACCGGGAAACGTATACATGAAGATAAATACAGGGTTTCTCTTGGGGTGAGTTGGGAGATTGATCTCTGGGGGAGGCTGGCGGATGAACATGCTGCATCGAAACATGCGTTTTATGCTCAGGAACACGATTATCTGCACGCAAGAGATGCGCTGGCCGCCCGCGTTATTCAAATGTGGGTTGAGCTGGCTGCCGTTCGCCGTTCATTGGCAATGGAAAAAAAACGCCTCGGTTTTTTGCAGCGTATCGAAGAGGTTGCGGTTGAACGGTACAGAAGCGGTGTCGGAACTTTTGGTGAATTATCGGACGCGAAAAGCTGTACAGAGGTTGCCAGAGCTGATATAAGTGAGCAAAAAGCAGCTTTTCACCGGTCAATACGGTCACTGGAGGTGCTGTTGGGGAGATATCCGACAGGACAACTGCTCTCGAATGAAGAGCTACCCTCGATTGCCCATCCTCACGTTGAAATTCCCGCTGTTACGCTCCTGAAACGTCCGGATATACGGGTGGCTCTTGAACGGGTAATATCGGCGCAACATCTTTCACGTTCAGCAGAAAAAGCAATGCTCCCGCAATTGAGTCTATCAGGAAAGATTTTCAAGGAGTCAGCCAGTCTAAATGCTATTGCCGGTTCAGCTCCTTACTGGGGTGTTCTTGGGTCATTGTTTCAACCTTTGTTTGAAAGCGGGCGGATTATTAACGAATCACGTGCACGAAAAGTCGAGGTTGAAGCTGAATTGGCGGAATTGTATGAAACAGTCCTTCGTGCGTTGAAGGAAGTGGAGGATGCCTTGAGCAACGAGCGGGAGCTCGAAATCCAGTCTCATGCGCTCAGGATCGCGGTCAGGGAGTCTGAAAAAAGCAGCCGCTATCATGAAGAGAGATATCGTCAGGGGCTGGACAATATACAGGACATGCTCAGGGCGAAAGAGCAGGAGGTTGCGGCAAGACTGCGCTTGAACGATGTGGATGCCAGGAGGTTAAGTAACCGGATCGAGATGTCTCTGGCTTTAGGGCAGGGTTTTTCCAATCATGTACAGAAACATTGAACGATGTCTTTTTGTAAACGGCATACATGGCAAAAAAAGAAACGGTTATGGGGATTTCTGGTGGTGGTGGCGGTGTGTGGTTTTCTTGTCGTTGTTGCGCTGTCATCGAAACCTCCGGAAAAAAGCGCTGCCGGGAAAGCTGATACGAAGGAAAGGGGAATGCCTGTCTCTGTCGAGCGAATTGAGCCGGGCACTTATTCGGCTGTTATTACCGTGTTTGGGGAGGTTGTCCCGTTATGCGAAGCTACTGTCAAGACGCAGGTTGAAGGACAGATTGTCTTTTTTTCGGAAAAGCTGTATGCAGGGAGCACTGTAACACGAGGTGAATTGCTCTTACAAGTTGAAAAGAGCAATTATGATATGGCTGTTGCCGAAGCGAAAAATCGTCTGGCAGTGGCTAAGGTCAATTTGTTGACGGCACAAGGAGAGGCCCGAGAGGCAAAAAAGAATTGGCAGAGATCGGGAATAAAGGGTGAACCCGCTTCTCCGCTGGTATTTCGTGAACCGCAACTGAAGGCTGCGCGAGCTGAGCTGGATGCAGCCCGTTCAGCACTTGTGCATGCTGAAAGGTTGCTTGCAGATACGGAAATTCGTGCTCCGTTTGATGCTGTCGTTATGCAGCGAAACGTTAATCCCGGGGAATCGTTGTTCGCCGGTGATGAAGTGGCTACGTTGTTCGGCATGGAAACTGTTGAGGTGTCGGTTCGGCTCAATCCTGACCAATGGGCTCTTTTGCCGGAATCGATATTCGGTACCGAGGTCGTATTGAAAGATTCTTATCAGCATGCAGAATGGAGGGCTGAAGTTGTGCGTGACAGTCGCCGTCTGGTTCGTGAATCACGCATGCGGACGATTTTTATGCAGGTGAACAAGCCTTTTGAGCAACGATCACCTCTGTTGCCCGGAGCGTTCGTTCGGGTTGAATTGACCGGAAAGGATATACCTGATTTATTACGCATTCCCGAAGCATCACTGACCAAAGAAGGATTTGTATGGTTCGTGGATAAAGATAACAGGCTGCAGGCTCGAAAACCTGAGCCGGTGTTTTACGGGCAAGGGGAGATATATGTCTCTGTTCCGAAAAACATGGAAGGGCCTCTGAGGGTAGTTGTATCACCAAACTCGAGTTTTGTCAGTGGTTTGGCTGTCCGGCCGATCTAATGAATAAGTAGAGGGTAAAAAAAGTAGAGGGTAAAAACGATGCATGCGTTATCGTCCTGGTTTGTCAGGAATCCCGTGGCTGCGAATCTTTTGATGCTGTTGGTTCTTGTTGCAGGTTTTTTTTCACTCCAGTCAATCAGGATTGAAGGGTTTCCAGCTTTACCTCCTACATCGGTATCGATAACAACCGTGTATCCCGGAGCCAGTGCCGAACAGGTGGATCGAGGGGTTTCGCGCAGGATTGAAAAAGCGCTGGAGGGCATGCCCGGCATCAAGAAGATCTCGTCAGTTTCCCAAGAGGATCTTTCGACCCTTATGGTTCAAAAAGTGAGCGGTTTCGATATGAACCGTTTTCAGAACGAGATAAGAGCAAGAGTCGATGCTATCGGCAGTTTTCCTCAACTGGCCGAACGCCCTGTAGTGGCCAGGGATGAATTCAACGTTGAAGCTTTGCTTGTACAGGTTTACGGCGATGTTGACACCTATACTCTGCAAAAAGTGGCACGTAGTGTTAAAGCTGCCCTGCAGGAGCACCCCGCTATTACAAAGATGACTCCTTTTGGTTTGTTGCCTTATGAGATTCGTATAGAAGTCGATGATAGCAAGCTTCAGGCCTATGGTATTGCAATCGATGATGTCAGCCATGCGATTGAAAATGCCTCTCTGGATTACCACACAGGAAAGCTGAAAAGCGAAGCTGGCAATGTGGTGATCCGGGCAGACCGGAGAGCCTTTAACTACACCGAATTTGCTTCCATACCATTGTTGACCCTGTCCGATGGAACAAGGATTCAGGTCAAGGATGTAGCAAACGTTATCGACGGGTTTGAAGAAGAAAATCTCTTTGCCCGTTTTCAGCAAAAACCTTCGGTCGGTATGCAGGTTTTTACAAGCAAGAAAGGGCACTTGATAGCGGTAAGCGATGCGGCTCATGAGATCCTGGAAAACATCCGTCCACAGCTTCCTGAAGGAGTGGAAGTTGATATATGGGGAGAGTACAGTGTTTATATGAAGGCAAGGTTAGCCCTGCTTGCAACCAATGCGTGGCAGGGGCTGTTGATTGTTTTTGTTCTGCTTGCGGTTTTCCTCGATTTCAGGTTGGCATTCTGGGTGGCAATGGGCGTTCCGATTTCTCTCGCAGGTACTGTTGTGTTCATGGGAGATCGGTTTATCGGCACATCCCTTAACGATCTTACGACATTCGGTATGATCGTTGTTCTTGGAATATTGGTGGATGATGCAATAGTTGTCGGCGAAAGTGTTTTTGAAACAAGAAGCATGAATAAAAACCCGGTTGAAGGGACCATCCAGGGGGTAAAACGTGTATCCACTGCAACGGTATTCGGATGTTTTACCACCATAGCCGCTTTTTACCCTCTGCTTTTGATTGACAACGAAATAGCAAAAATCTTTGCCAATATTTCTCTTGTTGTCATTGTTGCTCTTCTTGTATCGCTTATTGAAAGCAAACTTGTTTTGCCGGCCCATCTTGCAGCGGTTCGTATTGACGGCATGCATGCTCATAAAAAAAAATTCCGCCTATGGCAGCGTATTCAGTCAGTTAATTCCGATTTTTTGTCTTTTCTGAACAACAGGGGGTATCAGCCGTTGTTGCGCATGGCATTACGCAATCGCTTCGCTACGATGGTGATTCTTCTCACCGTCGCTGTATGTGTTATCTCGATGATTTTCAACGGATGGGTGCGGACGGTTTTTTTTCCTGAAGTTCCCGGGCAGATCATTGCTGTAAACATGGCGATGAAAAGCGGCAGTTCTCCGGGGCTGACAATGAAAAACGTCACCACCATCGAAAAAGCTGCTGAAGCTCTGAATGTCGAAACAATGAAAGAGTTTCAGAGCGATAAACCTCCCATAGCCCGTATTATGACAGCAATGACCGGGCCATACAAGGCGGAAATATACGCTGAACTTCAAAATGAAAAGAGCCGCAAACTTGAAACATTGGAAACACTGCGTCGCTGGCGTGAACGGGTTGGAACACTCGAAGGGACTGAAGAATTAAGCTTCAGCGGGTCGTTCGAAACAGGCGGCGGATTTATTATCGAACTGGGCGCACGTGATGAGGCGGTACTACGTGATGCGGTTGAACGGTTTACCATGGCCTTATACCGTATCGATGGGCTTTACAATATCCGGCATGACTTCAGGCAGGGAGAGCCGCAGATAATGCTGCATCTTAAGCCTGAGGCTCAGCATCTGGGTCTTACCACTGCAGATCTGGCTCATCAGGTCGGCGATGCTTTCGGTGGTCTTGAGATCCAGCGACTTCAGCGCATGGACGATGAAGTGAAGGTGTTGGTTACGTACAAGGAACAGAAAAGACGTTATATGCTCGATATGCTTGATATGCAGATCAGGACAAATAGAGGAGTGCTGGTGCCGCTTACTTCTGTAGCAACGATTGAGACCGGATATGTTCCTTCGTCGATGCATCGTCACAATGGAAGGCGGGTGGTACAGATAAGCGCTTCACTCGACAGGGATCGTATCGGTTCTGGTGAAGCGTTTCGGATGATCAAAGCAACCATAGCTCCTGAACTCACCTCTCTTTATCCGGGTCTGACTATCAGGGGGGCGGGCGAGCTGGAAGAAATGGGGGAAATCAAGGGAGACATGAAAGGGGTCTTTGTTATGATTTTAATTCTGATTTACGCTCTTCTTGCTGTGCCGCTCAAGTCATACTGGCAACCGTTGGTGATTATGTCCGTGATTCCGTTTGGTTTTGTCGGTGCAACCATTGGGCATGCTGTGTCAGGGTTTCCGCTCAGTATCGTTTCTTTTTTCGGCATGCTTGCTCTTATGGGTGTTGTTGTCAATAACAGTCTTGTATTGCTGACCAGATTCAACGAAATGCATCGTGACGGAACCTCTGTCGGGGACGCATTGGTTCTATCGGGCGGCAGCCGTTTTCGGGCAATCATCCTTACCACGGTAACGACGGTTTGTGGATTGACTCCTTTGCTTTCCGAGACTTCCGAACAGGCGCAGTATTTGATACCTGCAGCGATCTCGATTGCGTGGGGCGTACTTTTCACCGCACCGATAACGCTTTTTATTGTTCCGGTACTGATCAGCCTCAGTCATGATTTCAATATTATGATGATGAGAGGCGAGTTGTCCCGCATCCTTTACAAAAACAATCAAAACAGGAAACAAGGATAAGGAGCAGGAGTAGTATGTAACGGTGAATAATGCTGGGGAAAAGAGAGAAAACAAATTGTTATGCACAACTGATAAAAATCAATTGTCAGTAATGGTAATTCTTTTGCCGGTTTTTATTCTTTTCAGGTGTATATTCGCTTCTGTAAGCACATTGGCTACGATGTGGATTTTTTCTGCTCCCAATGCGATATCACAATTTTTAATGGTTAATCCGTCGAGGGTTAGGCTGATTGTTTTTCCTGCTTTTTCTTTGGAAACAGCTTGATGGACCAGTTCGGGGACTCTTTCGATTACCGAACCCAGGTTTACGTTGAGTCTTGATGTGATGGCCTCTTTTATATTGTTGTGCAGGATTTCTTCCCCTGCTTGCATGAACATGTTTTTTGATTCGATGGTAAAATCGAAGTTATGGATTTTCAGTTTTTGAGTTGAAGCTTCAAAAACAGGTTGTCCACTGATAAAAAAACTGCTATTGAGAATTTTATCTGTTTCCACTTCGACCGTCAGTCCGTTTACAGAAGCATATGCCCGTATGTTTTTTATACGAGTACTGAAACCTTCTGCTGAAAAGGATTTGTTTCTGAGAAAACGGTTTAATTGTTCATTTAATGTATCGAACGAGGTATAGGCGTAGATGAAAATATCGGATTGCCTCGTTTGTCTATCTTTGTCCAGAGTCTTGAATGATGGTAACGGTAGAGGAGTGGAGCTCTTTGTCGTGTCGGTGATGATCAATGGTTTGGCTTTCAGGCTGGCGAAGCAGGTGATTTTTTCCTGATCCAGTTCTATGTTTCCCTGTATATCTTCACATACAAATTTTAACCAAACAGCAGTCGGTCTTTTATTGATGAGGATCGGTCTTTGCAGATCTTTCCAGACTCCTGCCACCGTCGGTTGGAGGGAAACTTCTTCGTTGATCTGCTCGTCAAGCATTCGGGTCAATTCATGGCTTTTCTGCTGTATTTCCTTATCGAGATGTTCTTTAATGTCTATTTTAAAAGGCCCTATCTGTAAAATCGGCTTGCTCAGCCACTCGTATCCTTTTATTTCAAAACGGGTGGAAAGGTTCCAGTTGCTGTCCAGACTAACCGGGGTCGCCAATGTAATGGAAAGGCTTGTTGAAACCGGTTTGAACAGTTTGGAAAGCGTTTTTCCCAAACTGCTGTTAATCAGTGTGCCGTCGACGGTCAATGGCAGGGTACAGATCAGTTGTTTGCCTGTCGAAGAAACGGTTATTTTCTCTTTTTTTGTCAGAGTCAGGTAAATCTCTTCTTTTCCAGAGTTTAGAAAAATATTTTTTTCGAGAAAGGTGCCGGTGATCTTGTTGTTAAGATAGTTGGCAAGCTGTTCGACCTGATAAGTGATCGGCAGATTGATTGTCGAGGCAGGAACGGTAACCGAAACAGTTTTTTGGACAGCTTGAGGAGGTTTGGGCTGCTGTATTTCAATGAATAGAAGAAAGGCCAAGACTATTGAAATGGTTACAGCAAAAAAAATTCCGATTATAATGAATGCTTTTTTCATTGTAATCTCCTGCAGGTCGTCGGATATGCAAATGATGTTCAGTTATTGGTCGATTATCACATAGGCAACAATTCACCACTCTTTTCCTTATAGTGAAAATGCTTTTCAGGCACCTTTTTTTGTGACTGTTTTGTGTTGCTTTATCGATAGTATTTAAAATATATCATCATTGTGTTAATATCACTGGCCATATCTTTCATTTCGCCAACAGCATTTTCTGATGATTTTAAGGCGTTATTGACAGTGCTTTTCGCTGCATCATAAATGGCTCCTGATGCGCCTTTGGCGCCCGATGCGACTACGTCGAATATGTCCATAGTGTTTTCAGCGTTGAGTGTTGAAAAGAGAACGGTCGTCGTTATTTTTTTGCATGAAAAACCTTAGTCAATGTGCCATAGACAAATACACAATTTATAAGGGCGCTCTTCGATAATCATGTTGAAGACGTTTAGTCATACCATGAAATTTGAATAAGATCGCTAACTAAAAGTATACGTTATTTTTTCCGTCACTCTCTTTTTTTTAGAGGTCTCTTATCGGAGCAAGCGGTCACAGTAATAGCTTTTGATGTAATCGGATAAGCGTAAATGGTTTATATTAACGGCATGAAACTTCCTGGAAAAACAGCTCTGGTTACCGGTGCCGCCGGGGGAATCGGCAGTGCGGTCGCGCAATGTTTTGCTGCTGAAGGGGCATCGCTTGTTCTGAGTGATTGTAACCGGGAGGGATGCTCGGCAATTGAGGAGCAGATCAGGAAAAAAGGCGGGAATGCACAGGTGATTCTGGCCGATGTCACCAGGGAAGACGAGATTCTTGATCTTTTTGCGGAAATTGAGGATTCTTTTTCCTCTCTTGATATAGTTGTGAACATTGCGGGTGGTGATGTTGAGCCGGTGGTTGACGTTGAGGCGATCGATTACGAACGTATGAGCCTGAACCTCGATCTCAACCTGAAATCATGCATTCTGATTTGCCGAGAAGCCTGCAGAAAAATGCAGCCGAGAAAGTATGGCCGGATTGTAAATATGAGCTCGCTGGTTTACCGCGGCAGTCCGGGACAATTTTCATATTCTGCGTCTAAGGGTGGTATTTTCTCGTTTACCCGTTCTTTAGCCATGGCAATGGGGAGCCACAATATTACTGTCAACGCACTTGCTCCGGCCCTGGTCGATGTGCCGGTTTTCAGCAAGGTGCTCGGTGAAGGGCGCTGGGAAAAAATGGCTGAAGAGGCTGCGGCACGTTATCCGCTGCAAAGGATAGCTACCCCTCTTGATGTCGCAAAAGCGGCTCTTTTTCTTGCTTCTGACGATGCTTCGTTCATAACAGGTCAGATTCTCGAAATTTCAGGTGGAGCAAGGTTGTGAAGAAAAAGCAGATACTGATTTTTTTTCTTCTTGTTTTCCGAACAGTAAAAGAGTATAATCATGATTCAGCCAATGGTTGGCTGAACCGCTCTCAGGTGATTTGTGCTTTTGATTATTTGATGGCGTTTCTCTTTTTGTTTAAAGCACAACTTACCATGGGGTAAAAACATGAATATTTATATTGGCAATCTCGAATATGGTGTAACTGAAAACGATCTGCGTGATGCTTTCGGCGAGTTCGGTGAAGTTTCCAGCGCAAACATCATCACCGATAAATTCACCGGTCGCTCAAAAGGTTTCGGTTTTGTCGAAATGCCGAACGATGGTGAAGCGAATGAAGCCATCGAAGCTCTTAATGACAGCGATCTCAACGGTCGTTCGATCAAGGTCAACCAGGCACGTCCCCGTGAAGAACGCCCTTCAAGGCCGCGCTATTAAGCCTGAAAAATATTCTCTTTGAATATATTTGCTTCTCGAGCCGTCGTACAATCCGTACAGACGGCTTTTTTTAATTCTTTATTTGCTTGTATTTTCATCATGGATGACGAAAGTTCCGGCCATAATATCATGGAGTCCCCGTTTCCTGCTTGTCCAGCCGACCATCATGTACCCTATGCAAAAAATTGCGGCAGAAATAATTGAAGCAAAATATCGACCGGTTGCACGTCCGAAAGAAATGCGGCGCCCGTTTTCATCCACCACTTTCAGGCCGACGACTTTTTTCCCTAAGGTGGCCTGCCATGCAGAAGACTGAAGTGCGGCGCAGTAAATCCAGTCAAAGATTAAACTGTTAAGAAGAATACTGAATTCTTGCGCTATCTGATCAATTTCGGTGGTTGCCCCTTGCGTAAGTTCACGCTGGAGAAAGGCAAAAAGCATACTGGGGATAAGAAGCACTATATAGTCGATGATGCTCGCAGCGACACGAATCCAGAATCCGCCGTACTTAACGGGTTCCCGGTATTGATGGATTGACGGTGCGCTCATTATTTCGCTTTGTTTTTATCCTTTGTTGATTGCGGGTTCGAAATAATCATTCCAGTTTCAGGCTTTTAATTTTTTGCGTAACTCAAATTAAAAAAATAAGATACGTCTTTTGTCCCTTATATCAACGCGATTATCGTTTTTTAAAAAAATTTGAGAACATAATCCCTTGGCCAATTAACGCTTATAAATAGTTGAGCAAGCATGAACTTTTCCACCCTGGAAAGGTATTGTATGT
Organism: Prosthecochloris marina; assembly: GCF_003182595.1. Classification (NCBI taxonomy): domain Bacteria; kingdom Pseudomonadati; phylum Chlorobiota; class Chlorobiia; order Chlorobiales; family Chlorobiaceae; genus Prosthecochloris; species Prosthecochloris marina. The sequence continues at coordinate 161,341 of NZ_PDNZ01000001.1, read as the reverse complement.
AAGTGTATTGCGTAGTTATTGCAAGAGAAATTTTCAGCATGCCCGATCTCAGTATTATTCATACTATTCCGTTTTACGAGATTACCTCATTACTCGTGCTGGCTGCGGCAGTCGGCGCCTTGAGTCTTTTGTTGCGTCAGCCGATGATTGTGAGTTTTATCGCTGTCGGTATACTTGCGGGTCCGTCCGCGCTCGATATAGTACAATCGAGCGAAAAGGTGCAGTTGTTGGCTGATCTCGGAATTACACTTCTTTTGTTTCTGGTTGGATTGAAGCTCGATCTCAAGCTGATACGTTCAATGGGTCTGGTATCATTGGCGACTGGCCTGGGACAGGTTCTTTTTACATCGGTCGCCGGTTTTTTTATCGGGCAGTTGCTCGGGCTTGATACCACAACTTCTTTGTACGTTGCCGTAGCGCTTACGTTTTCCAGTACGATCATTATCGTCAAGCTGCTTTCCGACAAGAAAGAGGTCGATTCACTGCACGGGAGGATTGCAATCGGGTTTCTTATTGTTCAGGATCTGGTTGTTGTGCTTGCGATGATCGTTCTTTCGGCTTTCGGGGTTGATTCCCAGCCGGGTGTTGAAAGCAGCGCCCTGATGAGGACCGGGACAATCATGATCTACGGTATCGCCATGCTGTTGTTTGTCGCCGTTTTCATCCGCTTTGTCGCAACACCGGTAATCAGTCGAATGGTGCAGTCCCCGGAATTGCTCGTCACCTTCGCTATAGGATGGGCGGCTCTTTTGGCTTCGCTCGGCAGTTATTTTGGCTTCAGCAAGGAACTCGGGGGGTTGCTTGCCGGCGTTTCTCTGGCTTCGACCCCTTTCCGCGAAACCATCCTTTCGCGTCTTTCCACGGTACGCGATTTTCTGCTCCTTTTCTTTTTTATCTCTTTGGGTATGCATATCGAACTTGCATTGCTCGGGAGTCAGATCTATCCGGCGATTCTTTTTTCATTGTTTGTGCTTATCGGTAATCCGCTGATTGTCATGATCATCATGGGATTTTTGGGTTATCGGAAACGAACGTCGTTCCTGGCAGGGCTCACCGTGGCACAGATCAGCGAGTTTTCCCTGATTTTCATTGCAATGGGGCTCAATCTGGGGCATGTTTCTTCAGATGCTCTCGGCCTGGTTACGCTGGTAGGATTGATTACCATAGCGCTCTCCGTTTACATGATAACCTATTCACATATGCTCTATGCTTTCCTGGAGCCCGTGCTGGGAGTTTTTGAGAAACGTGTTCATAAAGGTCAGGAGGTGGCAGATCGGGAAATGCTTGGGGCAAGGAGTTATGACATCATACTTTTCGGGTTGGGGCGTTATGGGTCAGCGGTTGCGCAGTATCTGAAAAATGATGGTTACCGTATTCTCGCCATTGATTTCAACCCCGATGAAGTACGCAGATGGAAAAAGCAGGGATTCGATGCTGTGTATGGTGATGCTTCCGATCAGGAATTCATAGGTTCATTACCTCTTGGAGGTGTGCAGTGGGTTGTTTCATCGGTAGCACAGCATGATTTTCTCGGGTTGACTCATGAGGATCCCCGCATCGCACTGATCGATGCGCTCAAGCAGCAGCGTTTCAGAGGAAAAATCGCCGTGTCGACACAAAAGGTCGATGAGCGGGAGATATTGATTTCCAAAGGAGCCGATGTTGTGTTTTTGCCATTTTACGATGCTGCGGAACGTGCTGCAAAGAGGTTGGCTGAGGCTATGCAATGTGAGCTGCCGATAGCAAAGGACATTTAAGAATCTGGCCAGGAGGTGGACCATGCGAACATTTAACTCGATCCTGTATGTTACAAATGGGATCTTTGATGAAACTGCAGGACTGAGGCAGGCACTGCAGCTTGTTATGTCAAACAAGGGAACACTTGATGTTTTACTTGTCTATCCTGCTCTCCTGAAAGCGCAGAAAGCTTATACCGAAACGTATTCGAAGTATCTCGAAGAGCAGCTTCACCTGGCTCTTGAAAAGGCTTGTGAGGCACTGAACTTCGACAAAGACAAGGTACCGGTTCGTATCATACAGGAAGAAGTTGTCATTCCTCCTGCGATAAAGGTGATTCGACATGTTCTTCGTGAGGGATATGATCTTGTGATCAAGGAAGCCGAGCCAAGAGAGCACGACAAAGGCTTCGGGGCGATGGATATGACGCTTCTTCGAAAGTGTCCCTCTACCGTTTGGCTTGCAAGACCCGTACTTCACAAACAAGAAAAATTCAGGTTTGCGGTGGCTATTGATGCGGAAAGCCGAGAGCCTTCAGAAAAAGCGCTTTCCATAAGGCTATTGGAACTTTCACGATCCATGGCTGATAAGTTTAACGGATCGTTAAGCGTTCTTTCCTGTTGGGACTATGAATATGAACAGTTTCTGCGTTACAAGGCTTGGGCGAACATCTCTGAAGAAGAACATGAAAAGAACATCAAAGAGGCGGATTCCGATCATCAGGCGCTTTTGAATGCATTGATTGAAGAGTCGGGTATTGGTGCCAATCATGAAGTTTTCCGTATGAGAGGATGGCCTGATACTCTTATTCCTGAATTTGTCGAAAGAGAGCATGTCGATATTCTTGTTATGGGAACGGTTGCCAGAACGGGTATTCTCGGGTTTCTCATCGGAAACACGGCAGAAAATATTGTAAACACCATGAATTGTTCCTTGCTGGCGTTGAAGCCTTCCGGTTTTGTTTCGCCGGTAAAGGCATTTTCCTGATGCGCCACATCGCTGGAAAGTATAAGAGGATTGAATATATTTTCCTTTTTTAGCCAAAAATAAACGCCTATTGCCGGGAATTGAGGCATTGGCGTTCTAACCGGGAAAATGAAGAACAACTTTTTCAGAGAATTTGCCGTTTCGCTTGCTTTTTTTGTGTTGCTTACCGCACCTTTTCTGGTGTGGGATATTGATATTGCCCTGCAAAAAATGCTTTACAGCGATGGAGAATGGGTGTTTCGAAACCAGGCGCTATGGGTGTTTTTATACGATTACGGTCCGGCTCCGGCCATGATCATCTCTATCATCGCTCTCTTGTTGTGGTTCATCGGCACATTCACCGGTTTTCAGAAGCAGAACAGGAGAGTTTTTGCATTCATCGCCATGCTTATGGTCTTAGGGCCGGGGCTATTGGTCAATGCGGTGTTCAAGGAATACTGGGGACGACCGAGACCGAGGGAAATTGTCGAATTCGGGGGACAACGTGCTTTTGTTCCTCCTCTTGTAAAGGGAGAGTTTGTCAGTTCACGGAAATATGAAAAAATGCTTGAATCCAGTCAGGGGGCTGTCGAGTGGGATATCTTTCGCAATGTGTACCGGATAAAAGGTAAATACAACTCGTTTCCCAACGGACATGCTTCAGTAGGATTTTTCATGATATTTCCATACTTCATTTACCGGCACAGGAAAAAAGTGCTGGCGATGGTCTGGCTTGCAGGGGGAACCTGTTATGGGATATTGATGGGAGTCGGCAGGATGGCGCAGGGAGGCCATTTTGCAAGCGATTTTCTCTGGTCTTGCGCTATGGTGTATCTTGTTGGGATTGCACTGTATTATGCTCTGCGCATGTACGAACAGGATTTCAGCTTTAAGGAGTTCCTCGCCGGTTTTTTACCTAAAAAAAAGCCTTCCTGACCGTAGCGATACCAAGTCTGCTTCAGCCAAGCTCAAAAGATGTAACCCCGAAGATCCTGTTCAGAGGAAGCCTGGGCGCTTTGCCTTTATACATGCGGGCTGTTTCAAACACAGTCTCCATCTTGTGCTTTCCTGCCATTTCCAACGCCGCATGATTTGTTTCAGGGAGATCGAGAAAAACCGGAGAGCCTTCGGGTACTGAAGATGTGAGGGCACAGAACAGTTTTTCGGCAAGGTCAGGTTTATCGGCAAAAAGAGGGCCGATCTTATATCCGGAACGGCAGGAACGGATAACCCCGTATCCGGCAAGTCGGTCATGGTCCATTACCCCGAGTGCCGTGCAGTTTTTCTGGTTTATCCAACACTGCAGAAACGCTTTTCGTTTATCGGGAAAGAAGCTTTGATCATATGCATTGACATCATCGAACGGGAGTTCAGAGAGCAACCCTATTTCTTCATGTTTGGATTTTGTTCTACCGCTCTTTCCCTGAAATCGAATATTACGATAAGCCAGGGTGAATCCGGATTTTTTGTAATTATCCTGCTGTGCGACAACCCCGTCGAGCCCTATCGATCTGCCTTCAAGCCTTTTCAGACCAGCGTTCCAGATGTCAAAACCCAGGCCCATACCGCGAAATTCCTCACGGACAATGAAAAAACCGAGAAAACCAAAAGAACTACCATACTTGACTGCTGAAATAGTGGCTACGGGTTCACCGTCAAGTTTTCCGATAAGAAATCCTTCAGGATCGGTACGAAAAAAACATTCCGCATCACCGATTCCGGGGTTCCAGCCTTCTTTGGCTGCCCAATCAATGGCTATATTGACTTCGTCACGGGTCATGGTTCTGACAGTGTAGTCCGGGTATGTTGTCATCTATGTAAGTTTGAGGAGTAACACTCTTCTTCATTGAAGATATGCGGGCAAAAAAAGTAATCTTTCAGGAAAATGTTTATAATCGTTATTTGACCATCTTTGCCTTGCATGAGCAAGGTAAGCAACTGTTTCTGTTTTCATGAGTTCGAAGAAAAAAAATAAAAAGAATGGCGGAGATTACAAGATTGGCTGTTCCGAATGTGGTTTTTTGAACTGTTATCGCCAGGAGAAAAGTTTTCCGGATTTCTGCCCGGGAAAAGCTGTTGAACCGAACGATCTCGCAAACGTCACGCTCGAGTATTGTGAAGACTCTGGCGATGCAAAGATTGCACGGGCTGCTGCTGAAGTTGAGGGGCTCTATTATGGTAAGCTGACCCGCGTCGAAGAAATTCTTGCGTTTGCCAGACGTCTCGACGCCCGTAAAATAGGGCTTGCAACATGTATCGGACTGATCGAGGAGACTCGAATTTTTTCAAAAATAGTGAAAAAAAACGGTTTTGAGCCCTATGCTGTACTCTGTAAAGTCGGTTCTGTCGACAAGAGCGGAATTGGGCTGGATGAGAAACTGAAAATCAGACCTGATAGCTTCGAGGGAATATGTAACCCGATCCTGCAAGCAAAACTGCTTGATGAATGGGGGGCGGATCTCAATGTGGTTATCGGGCTCTGCGTCGGTCACGACGCGCTTTTTTGCAAACATTCCAAGGCGCTCGTAACAACGCTTGTTGTCAAGGACAGGGTTTTGGGGCACAATCCTGCAGCTGCCCTCTATACAAGCAATTCATATTATAACCGGGTGTTGGAGAAAGGGCGTGAGCTGTAGCGGTTCAACCGATACGAATCGTTGCAATCGTTTTTGAGGACGTTGGCTGGTCAACTGAAATATTTGCTATATTTCACACCCGTTTTTGAAATCAAACAGGCATAAAAGCTTTACTAACGACAATCCTTCATTGAGCCGTGAATTCATTTTCTCCATCTTCCGGAACAAAACAGTCGAAACGTGTTTTTGTGGTAGGGGCAACCGGATATATTGGCAAATTCGTTGTTCGTGAACTGGTTGCCAGAGGGTATCAGGTGGTGAGTTTTGCCCGTGAGCGTTCGGGTGTTGGCGCTTCGACGAGCGCTCAACGGACCAGGGAAGAACTCAAAGGGTCCGAGGTACGTTTCGGAGATGTGACCGAGCTTGATTCACTCATGAACAACGGCATCTGCAAAGAGCACTTCGATGTTGTCGTGTCCTGCCTGACATCTCGTACCGGAGGCGTAAAGGACTCCTGGAATATTGATTATCAGGCTACAAGAAACGCACTCGATGCAGGACTTTCTGCTGGCGCGAAGCAGTTTCTGTTGCTTTCGGCAATCTGTGTTCAGAAGCCCCTTCTGGAGTTTCAGAGGGCTAAACTGAAGTTTGAAAAAGAACTGATCGAATCCGGACTGACCTACTCGATCGTGCGTCCAACGGCTTTTTTCAAATCCATAGCAGGTCAGGTAGAATCGGTGAAAAACGGGAAGCCGTTCATTATGTTCGGCAACGGTGAGCTGACCTCTTGTAAACCAATCAGCGAGGCCGACCTTGCGCGTTTCATGGTCGATTGTTTGGAAGATCCTTCAAAGCAAAACAAAATTCTTCCGATCGGCGGACCGGGAGATGCGATTTCCGTCAGGGAGCAGGGAGAGATGCTTTTCGAGCTTCTGGGAAGAGAACCGAAATTCAAACGTATGCCGATTCAGATGTTCGGCATCATTATTCCGGTATTGGGTTTTCTTGCGAAGATTTTCCCGAAACTCGAAGACAAGGCGGAATTTGCCCGTATCGGTAAATACTACTGTTCTGAATCGATGTTGGTGCTGAACCCTGAAACAGGACAGTATGACGCTGATGCCACGCCTTCCTACGGAACCGATAAGCTGAGGGATTTCTACAAGCGTGCATTGGAAGAAGGGCTTGCCGGACAGGAACTGGGTGACCACGCAATGTTCTGAAAAACCCTGTGACAGGCTTTCTTATCCTTTTTCAGGATACCGCTATTTACTATGCAGTGCATCATGATTACTTCGTTGGGTGCTCAAAATCCTCATGCACTCCGGTGCGCTCCGTACGCATACCGCACACGACAATGTATAGTGGTATCCTTCAGTCATTGAGCGGCATGAAGGATTTTGGTTTCATGGTGATTTGTTCCATAAGGAAGTCATACCGGTCAGCTTGTTTAAACCACTCTATTGTTTCAAGGCAGATGCTGTGCCATATGTTCATGAGTTTTTGCTGCTGCAGCAAGGGCATGGTGAACAAGCCGTTGATTTCCTGGTGAAGAGCTATGCAGCCTCCAGCACAGAAATTTTCCGCTGGGCACTCTTCACAACGGGTGTAACAGCCAAGGATATGGCGTCGGTCATATCGGCGGAAGGGAAGGGTTTTGACCGGATCGATTCCGTCATAAACCGACCCGAGTCTGAATTTCATGCGGTCGGAACCGGTATAACTGACAAATCGGTGGCATGGATAAATATTGCCTTCGACATCCACTCCCACGAAAGTTTTACCGGCACCGCAGGCGACATCGACTTCATGGTTGCTGGTGATTTGTTCAATACCGTTATCGAGAAAGTGCAGGTGAACGTAGTCGTTCACGATGGCTTTTTCAGTGACATATACGGCGGCATCACGGCATTGCCGGTCGAAAGCTTTCCACGATTCATGATCATCTATCTGTTCGAGTGCCGTGCAGGGAGAAATGAACCGAAAGCCGAGTTCTTCGTTGAGAAATCTGATGTTCGAAGCGAGGGCAGGAATATTTTCCTTTGTAACCGTCATCCGGGCGGCAACATTGGGGAACCGCTCAAGCAGGCGTAACGCATTGTTGCAAATTGTTTCAAAAGGGCTCGAACCATCCTTGTAAAGTCTGAAACGGTCATTGGTTGCCTTGTCGCCGTCGATACTGAAAAGTACACTGATATTGTGTTCTTCAAAAAAATCGAGCATTGCTGTGTTCAACAATGTTCCGTTAGTCGTAACGGAAAAAATCATCTTTTTTCCGTACCGGTCTTCGTGTTGCTTGCTGTATTCGACAAGTTGTCGGAGGAGAGAAAATCGTAACAAGGGTTCACCACCGAAAAAAGAGACAATCAATGGATCTTCATGAAACCCTTTGGTGTTCTCGTAAAGCCAGTCTATTGTTTTCCTGCCGGTTTTCAGGCTCATGGAGTCAAGACCTGTCCTGCTTGCAAAACAATAGCTGCAACAGAGATTACAACTGTTTGTCAGGAAGAGAACCGCATAAGGCACATGCCATTTTCCAGCCATTCAATACTGTGTCTTTAAACGTCTCCGCCTGGAATTTTAGCGCATTCCATGCACTGGCAGATTTTGCAGCTTAATGAACATGCGGCAAAGGTGTCTATCTCTTCGGTTTCCATGAGATCGAGCATCGACTCTTTCTCGAGGAGTTCTTCGAGAAAAGTGGTTTCAGGGCTGATTGTCGGAAAAGCATGCTCTTGCATGATTATCTCCATTTATTCCGTGAGCAGGATTATGAGAATACATCAAACATACCATGTTGTAATTTAAAAACATAACCATTAAATCCCAGGATACGATAGAGTTCTGTGGTTCCTTGATACAAAAGAAACGGAAAATCAGAAATGCACGACGGCGTAATAGAGATTTTTCTGGAGTTCGCTGACCACAAACCGATAACTCGTTTTGTTGCTCCACCAGAATAAAGGGTCCCACCATTCCGGCTGTGTCGAAATAAGAATGATTTTTTTCTGAGAATCCTCGACAGCTCTTTTCCACGTATGGTGAAGACGAAACATGTGTGGAGGATCACTGACCACGATTGCTTTTTTCCAGCCTTTTTCAGTCATCGTCTCAACCGAGTTCATTGCTTCTTCCCAAGTTGTCTCCGACCTGATGTCAACCAGGATAGCCTGCTCGGGAACACCGATATCCAACAAACGACGTTCACGCCAGTTTGGTTGTGAAGGTTTGTAATATCTGCTGTCGATGCCTGTCACCAGAATGTTCGGTGCATATCCTGCCTTGTACAATTCACCGCCTTGTTTTACCCGAAGCCCGTCATCTCCTCCCAACACAATGATTACATCGGCTTTTTCCGGTGTTCCCTGGTATAGAGAGACCAGAAAGCCAAGGCTTGAAAATGCCGTTACCCCTATGATGCTTGCGATTACAAGCAGTGTCAGGATTTTTTTGAAAAAGGCTTTCATAAAAAAGGGGTTGCTGTCCTTGAGGTCTTGCTTCTATCTTATAAAAAAATGACGATAAATCAAGCTACATCGTTTTCATAGTGCAGTTATGTGTTTGGCTTTCCATATCCACCGCCTCCTGGGGTCTTTATCAAAATTGTTTCTCCAGATTCGAAGATCCGATCGACCTTGTGTTCGAGCCTGGTTTCTGTGCCATCGGGAGAGATGAGCAGGTTGATTCCCTTGGCTCCGTCACTACCGTTATGAAGACCGAACGGAGCCGTAACCCTTCGTTCGGAAATGACGCTGACATGCATGGGTTCGTTGAATCGAAGGGCCCTTTCAATACCCTCGCCTCCGTTCCATCTGCCGGTTCCGCCTGAACCCTTTCTCATTGCAAAACGGGTTATGCGAACTGTCGGGAAGCGTTGTTCGAGTATCTCGGGATCGGTAAGTCTGGTGTTTGTCATGTGCACTTGTACGCCGGATGCACCGTTATGACCTTCCGTAGCACCGCTGCCTCCGGGTATGGTTTCGTAGTACTGGCTCCCGGTGTTGTCGGGTTTTCCGAACAGAAGGTTGTTCATGGTTCCTTGTGATGCAGCGGCTCTTCCAAGAGCTCCGAGCAGTACATCGACAATCCGTTGCGAGGTTTCAACGTTGCCGACAGCAACAGCCGCACCAGAAGAAGGATTGAGCAGTGAGCCTTCCGGAATGATAATGGTAACGGGTTCGAGGCATCCAGCATTCAGTGGTATATTTTCTTCGATGAGGCACCGAAGTGCGTAGAGAACAGCTGCTGTCGTAACTGCGGCAGGGGCGTTGATGTTCCCTTGATCCTCCGCACTCGTGCCTGTAAAGTCAACCACGATTTTTGGTTCCGTTTCTGCAGCGGCGGTTATACGAATGGATACGGCGATCACGGCACCGTTATCCATGCTGTCGGAAAACGTTGACTCGAATGTTCCCGTCGTGCCGGCAAGCCTTTCGAGAGCCCGGTTAACTGCATGCTTTGCATTTTTTCTGATGAATGACATGTATCGCAGAACCGTTGGGGTTCCATAATCAGTATTCATTCTCATCAGTTCTGTCATGCCTTTGTTATTGGCGGCTACCTGTGCTTTGAGATCGGAGAGCCTTTCGGAAAGGTTTCTTGCCGGGTGGTCTCCGGATGAAAGTAGTTCAAGGACTTCTTTTTCGCGAAATGTTCCTTCACGAACGAGAAGAAAGGTTCCCACTACGATGCCTTCATCTTGAATGGTTCGGCTCGAGGGTGGCATGGATCCGGGAGTGATGCCGCCGATATCTGCATGATGTCCACGATTGGCCAGATAATAGGATGGTGTGTTTTCTTCGCAGAAAACAGGAGTGACTATCGTGATATCCGGCAAATGAGAGCCGCCTTGATGGGGGTTGTTTGCGAGATACATGTCACCTTTCTTCATGGTGTCACGGTTTTCTTTTATGATGTGCCGAACCGTAGCTTCCATGGCTCCTAAATGCACCGGTATGTGCGGAGCGTGAGCGATGAGCTTTCCCTTGTCGTCGAACAATGCACATGAAAAATCAAGACGTTCCTTCATGTTCACCGAGTGAGCCGTGTTCGCGAGGGTGTAGCCCATCTGTTCGGCGATGTTCATGAAAAGGTTGTTGAAAACTTCGAGCATTATCGGATCAGGTCTCTCGCTGTCGTTTTGCTGTTTTGTATTCATCGTCTCAGAGGTATGGGTTTCATCCCTGAGAATGAGGTTATGCATGGCGTCGATCGTGGTTTCGAAACCTTCCTGAACGAAAAGTGTCAGCTGGTCATCGACGATCATGGCGGGTCCGTCGATCTGATGACCGGGTTTCAGCGAGGTTCTGTCTAACACGGGGACCCGTCTGTATTTTCCCGATATCCATACCATGCATGAAGAGCGCGCATGAGCTGGTGCCGGTTTATCAGGTAGCAGGGAAGGGGTGTTTGCCGATGGTACAAAAGAGGCTGAGGAAACTTCGGTACGCATATTCACCACCTCGATAGTATCGGCATCGGGTCTGAAGCCGAACCTGCTGAAATATTCCTTTTTGAAACGTGAAACTATATTCTTCATGTTTTCGAAAGAAGCGGATTCGCGACCTGTTCCTGCCGGAATGGAAAGCCAGGAATCACTCCCTTTTGGCCTGAGATCCAAAAAAAGCCTTGTTGTTATTTCCGCTTTGTTTCCTTCATCTCGAAGTCTCTCGGCGAGTTTTCCGGCCTCGGTTTCCGCTTTTTTTTCAAGACGTTGAAGCAATCGGGTCGTCAAAACCTCCATGACAGCCAGTACTGTGCGTTCAAGCCGGTCAGCCAAGGCTATACCGTATGCTGAAAGAACGCTTGAAAAAGGATGAACGATGATTGTTTTTATGCCGAGTATTCTGGCCATGTCGCATGCATGCTGGGGGGCCGCTCCTCCAAAACACATGAGAGCATGGTCCCTGATGTCATAGCCTCTCGATATTGAGATTTTCTTCATCGCTCTGCACATTATTTCATTCGCTATTCTCAGGTAGCCTTCAGCGAGTTTTTCCGGTGTGTAGGTATGGCCGGTTTTTGCACTGACGGTGGTGGCAAGAGCCCTGAATTTTTCTTTTGTCTTTTCCTTATCGAGGCGTTTATCATGGCTTGTCCCGAATACATTGGGGATGTATTTCGGGATTATCCTGCCAAGCAGAAGGTTGGCATCGGTAACTGTTAATGGTCCGTCGAGTCCGTAACAGGCAGGGCCGGGATTGGAACCGGCGGATTCAGGTCCTACGAGGAGCCGTTCTCCGTCAAAAGAAAGAATCGAGCCTCCTCCGGCTGCGACGGTCTCCACATCGAGCATGTCGGTGTAGAAAGGAACTCCAGCCACTGAACTTTCAAAAACATGGTTAAGGTCACCGTCGTAACGGGATACATCGGTTGATGTTCCTCCCATGTCGAATCCTATGACTTGTTCAACACCGAGTTGTTCGGATAGTCTCGCTGTACCGGTCACCCCACCTGCCGGTCCCGATAGAATCGTGTCTTTTGCATGGAGATTGTCGGCGCTGACAAGCCCTCCCGAGCTCTGCATGAACTCGATTTTTATCGGTCCAGCCAGCTTTTTCAGGGTGTTGGCATAGTTGAAGAGAACCGGGCCGAGGTAGGCCTCAATCATGGTTGTTTGTCCGCGTTTGAGAAAGTTAATGAGCGGCATGACTTCATGAGATGCGACAACATGGCGAAATCCAGCTTTTTGTCGGGCTATGTCGATCAGTTTTTTTTCATGCAAAGGGTTTATCCAGGAGTGTTTCAACACTATTGCAAGGTTTTCGTAACCAAGTGAACGGATTTCCTGAAGAGATTTTTCCGCTTTTTCAGGATCGAGTTCGGTGAGGACAGCGCCACTGGTATCTATTGTTTCCTCGATACCGCAAACATGACTGTAGATCGGTGAGGGTTTGTCTATTCCGAGATTGAAAAGCTCCGGGCGGGTTCCATTGCCGATAGCAAGAAGATCTTCAAAACCTTTCGTTATGCAAAGTGCTGCAGGTGCACCCTTTCTTTCGAGGAGGGCATTGGTGGCAACCGTTGTTCCTATACGGATCGACCCTATCAGGTTGGGATCGAGAGGGTTTTCAGGTGAGAGATTCAGGATTGTCCTGATTCCTGCAATTCCGGCATCTTCATATGCGTCGGATATGGATAGCAGTTTGTGAGTGTGTGCCCGTCCTTCCGGATCGAAACTGACGATATCGGTAAAAGTACCGCCTCTGTCTACCGAGAAATACCACTGTTTTTCGTTGCTGTTCATGTGCGCGATCTGTCTGAAAGTAGCCCTGTTTCGATAGGAATTTTTTTTGAACGGCACCTCTATTCATTTACTGCGCACTATGATTACTTCGTTGATCGGTACTCAGAATCTTCATGTACTCGGTGTACACTCCGTTTTCTTCCCCCCATCTCCTCGTACTCAAGCCGCTTGTGACATCGTATAGCGGTGCTTAAAAAAAGAGTATTGGCGCAAAGTACCTTTTTCCATTGTTTTTTGCCTAAGCCATTTTTTTCCTGTTCAGCGGAATTTTTTAAAAAAGTTGATCATTATATTTGATATTTATGGGCATATGCTTATAATTGTGTTGTGGCTTTGTAAACATCTATAAACGGAGTTCTATTATGAAAGAGAGAATGTTCTATTGTGCGGACTGCAGACATACATGGTCGGTTCCGTTTGGAGCCGGAAGGCCTCAAACCTGTCCGAAATGTGGCAGTAATGCGATTCACAGGGAGCATGTCGATGAACCTGCCGGTCCTCTTGGGCTTGGTCAAGCAAGGCGTTCCGGTAGTGGCTTCGGCGGCCGGGGAGCATGTGGCGCCGGGCGTCCCGGAAGAAACCGCGGAAGAGGTTTGGGGGCAGGAAACGGATTTGGCAATCATTAACAAGGAGAAAACCTGATGGCGTACAAGATTCTTGAGAGTTGTGGCTGTTGTGGCGTCTGTGTCGATGAGTGTCCGGTTCAAGCGATTTCACCAGGTGATGATATCTTTGTAATCGATGAAAAGGCGTGTGTTGATTGTAATGGATATTATGATGAACCGGCTTGCATTAACGTTTGTCCAATGGATTGCATTGTAAAGATGTCCTGAATTCGTTCATACGATCAAATTGTTTCAAGCAGGTTGACAATGATGGAGATCGTTTTGAAAGATTGGTAAGCCATTTTCTGAAACGATCTCATCCCTGTTTTTACCCATTATCAGTAGATAATTTTGTGCGCCGTCAGGCGGAAACAATAACCTCCGGTAATGAACCTCAGGTCTTTGTGAATGGAAAGGAACATTGGGGTGGACATAAATGCGCTCTTTCCTGAGGCATGATAATAGATTGACTTGAAATTAGTTCTTGTGGCGATGCAGACGGTCACGGAGGACGAATGTTGAAAGCATAAGCGTATAGTCCGTTTCTTTACAAGTTTCATCGGCATTGGTATTGGGTTGGAGGCTGCCACAAAAGGGCAGCCTCTTGTATTTTCTTTTCACAGAAGACCTTTAGTCGATATCCCGACCGGCTTTTTGCCGTTATTTTGCTAAATTTCAAATAAATATTGATGAACCAGTGATCTGATTTTTTATATAACCGATTCAATTAAAAATAGTTATGGATATCCTTATCAATGACAAGTCATGCACGGGAGAAGTTGGTGAGAAACTTTCCAAAGTGGCGCTGGAAAGCAAGGCTCATGTTGGTTATGTTTGTGCCGGTCTCGGGATCTGTCAGACATGTTATGTTACTGTTCTCGAGGGAGGGGATTGTCTTTCCGGCTTGAGCGATGTCGAAGAAGCTTTTTTATCCGAGAAGCAGATAAAAGATGGAGCGAGGCTGGCTTGTCAGGCAACCATTGAAAGGGATGGGACAATACGCATTCTTTCCCGTCCTGAAGAGGTTCGGCGTATGGCTTTAAGTAATCCTCTTTCCCTTTTCAGCTACAGTGTTGAAATGGGTAAGGCTGCAGCTGAAAGATTTGTGCCCGGGGTTACCAATGTGATAGACAGGATACAAAAGGGGGAGGTTCGTGGTCAGGCTGCATTGGATGAAGCGTTTTCAGGAATGGGATCGGCCCTGCAACTCAGTATCGATACGGCTACCCAATCAATTCCTTTCAAAGAACAGATAAGCGGTATGGTTGATTTTTGCAAAAAAATGCTCCCTTTTTCCGAACGTTCTCAACACCCGGCTATAGATGAAAATATTCAGCATGTAGCATTACATCGCAAAGGTGAACAACAGGAAACCGGAGCAGATGATCCCGTTGCTGACAGCACAATCGAAACAGCCGGGTTCGAGTCGCTCGGATTCGTTGTTGCCGACAAACTCGGAAGCGCAGGCATTTTCACCTTTACAGACTTGCTCGAGCGGGGAAAAACATCGAAGGGTAGGGGAGAACTCTCGTCCATTTGCAATTTGTCGAAGAAAGAAGTGCTTACACTGGTTAATTATGCTGATTTGTGCAGGGTAAGAGGGATCGATGTACAAACAGCGACGCTTCTCGAGGCGTCTGGGGTCGACACTGTTCCGGAACTTGCACATCGTAATCCATCCAACCTTTATGAGAAAATCCTCGAGGTCAACAAAAAGCAAAGCATTATCGCCTGTGATCCTTCACAGCAGGATGTTGATTCATGGGTAGCTGAGGCTAAGACTCTTCGAAAAGTCATTACTTACTAAATAAGATTGTTTTGTGACCGGCCTTTATGAATACTTTTTTGTTCAAATATAAAGTACTTTAAAAAACAAAGCCCTTTGCACAAACCCAAAAAAGTACTAGAGCAGGCATTTTCCTTTGCGGATGGAAAAATATTACTTTTATATCTATGGACTTACCCTACACAGAGTCCCAAGAAGCTCTCGGTATCGTCGTCACGGGTGGCAGCAGAGGGTTGGGTTATGCACTTGCGCGAGAATTTCTTTTGAAGGGTGATCGCGTCATTATCTCCGGAAGGAACCCCGAGCACCTCGAACATGCTGTTGAATCACTCAAAGCCGAGATCCCAGGATGTGAGATTTATGGAGTTTGCATGGATGTCGGTAATCCTGAAGAGCTCGACTTGTTCACCTCTTTCATCATTACACGCCTTGGTCAGGTTGATCGATGGATAAACAACGCCGGTACATCGGGTCTGCGCAAAGCTCCTCTTTGGCAACTCGAAGCCTCCGATATTCTGGAAACTTGTACAACCAACCTTGCGGGCTCAATGCTGATGTCGAAAATAGCGACTGAAATAATGAGAAACCAACCCAGCGAAGATATACCGTTGTATCACATATTCAATATGGGTTTTTCAGCACCCGGAGCTAAATTTTCCCGATCAAACATTCCCCACAAAGCCTCGAAACTCGGTGTTGCCGCTGTAAGTCATTTTCTCTGCCGGGAATTGCATGAACAGGGAATAAGGGGTATCGGTATACACGAATTGAGTCCCGGTCTGGTAAAAACCGATCTGCTTTTGCGTGACACATCTCCTGAAACGAAAGAATTTCTGGACTTGATAGCTGAATCACCGGAAAAAGTCGCTCGAAAACTGGTTTCGAAAATCAGAGAGGCAAATGGAAGGAAATCACACATCCGTTATCGATCGATCGCCGGTATGGGTCTGCATGCATTAATGCAACTTACTTTGAAAAAAGTCGGCAGTCCGTTGAGGGAGAGGATTCTCGATCTCAGCAGCCGGAAAAGAGGAGATGAGCCACTATGAGGAACAAATTCACCGGCTTTGAGTAGCCTGTTTGTAATAAAGCTCAAACGAATCCTGGGAGAGTGCATTCTGCTGGATAAGCTCGAACGTCAGATTTTGGGCCTCCTGAACCCATAACGCCTCAACAGCGGCTTGAGCTACATCGCTACGATTGATCTTACCTGTCTCGATTCTATCTCCGGTATCGAATAACATCGAATGCTCTAAAGGCCCGTCTTCGTCGATCAAACCGCCTGGCCTTAGAATAGTATAGCTATATCCCTTTTCCCCGTAAAGTCTTCGAACCTCGTTCTCCCCCTCGAGCTTCATGGTTAACACGTTGCCATATTTATTCAGCGGATGATCGGGTTTCGTAACCGCCAGAGAACTGACAAGAATAAACTGCCTTACACCATGCTTTTTCGATCGATGAGCAAGTCGTATAACACCATCTCTGTCGATAACTGAAGGAGGTGGTTGATCGGGGTCCATAACATTTCCTCCGATAGCGCAGATCACTGCATCGGCACTCTTCACCGCAGCATCTATCTCATATTCATTTTCTATACTCCCGATAGTGATTCGATCGACAATCTCCGGTCCGAATGTTTCAAGAGCTTTTTCGCCAGAACGCACGAAAAGGCGATAGTCTATACCATAGTGCTTCAGGCGTTTCACGACCCATTGACCTGTTCGTCCGGTAGCTCCGGCAACCAAAACTGTTCCCGAGTATCTCATATGCTTGAAGTCAAAATTCAAAAAGTAAAAGCCAAAAGCGTGATGCAGCCTAAGAGCTGCCCTGCGCTTGACGCGGAGCATAAAAAGCTTTTCACAGAGCCATCAAACACTACATCCCAAAAAGCCGTTGTGAGCATTCCAAGAACAAGGCGGACAGAGCAGAGGAACCGGAGTGTACACTAAGTACATGAGGATTCCGAGCACTGCCCAACGAAGCTATTGAGATGCGCAACAGGTTTTTTAACCGAAAAGAGAGAACTTCACATTCAAGATCATGGTCAAATCCACCAAACCATGCAGCACGAACACCGACGGCAGATCGCGGTACCAGAAAAAGCTCAACGCCCAGCTTCCAGCGATGAGGATCTGCGTAGGCATGAACAATGGCTTGAGAGGACTCTCCTGGTTGACATGCTCGGGTAACAATTCAATCCAGAACAATCCGTGAATCAATCCGCTATAAACCATAAAAAAAACAAAGCCCCCAATGAACAGCGCCATGGAATTTTTGGAAGCAAAACCGACAAGCTTTTCACCGATGACAAACGCGGCATAGAACATGAAGGTTTCCGCAATACCGTTTCCGACAGTAAAGAGCAGAACAGAAGCAATGTCGAGAGGCCTCCCGCCGTCATAGGTCGAGTTGGTATAGACAAAAGCATTGAAAGCGACAATCAAAAGTGACAAGGAAAGCAGCACTTTGCGGCGCGTATCGAAATTCGCATTGAACGTGAAGGTTTCTTTCCTGAAAAACAGCAGCCCGACAACAATGGCGATGAACCAGTAGGCAAAAATTTTCATCGGAATCGACCACTCCATAACTTATTTTATTTTAAATGTTTAAAAAAACCGAAAAAGAGAATTCAGCCTCTGTTTTTTTACACAGTTTCAGCGGCATGATAGGAACTCCTGACATACGGTCCCGACTGCACTTGCTGTATTCCCAATTCATGTGCATAGATCCTGTAACGCTCGAAACAATCCGGCGTAACATAGGAACGAACGGGGAAGTGCCGTAAAGATGGCTGGAGATACTGGCCAATGGTAAGATGATTGCATCCGATACCCGCAAGATCATTCAATACTTTTTTAACCTGCTGTTCCGTTTCCCCCATTCCAACCATCAGCCCCGATTTGGTCCTGAGATCATATGTTCGTTTTGCAACCCTCAGTACTTCAAGGGATCGAAAATAGTCCGCCTGTGGCCTTACCGAATCATAGAGAGCGGGAACGGTTTCTACATTGTGATTCAGGACATCAGGCTTCAAACTCATAACCCTGTCAAGATCTTCATATTTTCCCTCAAAATCAGGAATAAGACATTCGATGGTTACATCCGGATTTTCCCCTCTTACTGCCTTGATGGTTTCCGCCCATGCAGCCGAACCGCCATCAGAAAGATCGTCGCGGGTAACACTTGTCAGAACAACATGGTTGAGCTGCATCCTCCTGACTGCATGGGCGATTTTTCGAGGCTCATCGTCAGAGGGTAACGGCAGCTGAGTTGCTGATGCCGTTATCGCACAAAAACGACAACTCCTCGTACAGACGTCCCCCAACAACAGAAACGTTGCCGTACCTGACGACCAGCATTCCTGCAGATTCGGGCACATAGCCGATCGGCAGACCGTATTGAGCCCGTACTCTCCGATCAGCTTTTTCGTTGTAGCAAAATGCTCAGTTCCTGAAAGCCGTACCTTCAACCATTCCGGTTTTTTCAGAATCTTCATATCAAAACATACGTTGCCGATCCTCTTTAAAAATCAGAATATATAAAAGATACCGCCGTTTTTCCGTACTTTTCAGGGAAAGTTTTGTGCACCTTATGATAAAAAACATTATCAAGCCATACATACTATGAGAGTTCTGAAAAATCTTTTCGAACAAAACAAGGAATGGGCGGAAAAAGTCAAAGAATCAGATCCTGATTTTTTTTTGAAGCTATCCAAACAGCAAAGTCCGGAATATTTATGGATAGGCTGTTCGGATAGCCGTGTCCCCTCAAACCAGATTGTAGGCATGCTGCCAGGAGAAATCTTCGTGCATCGCAATATTGCCAATGTGGTGGTTCCTTCGGATCTGAATTGTCTCTCTGTTATTCAGTACGCAGTTGAAGTGCTGAAGATAAAGCATATCATAGTTTGTGGACACTACGGATGTGGAGGAGTCAAGGCTGCCTTGGAAAGCAGGGAACACGGACTGATCGACAACTGGCTCGAGCATATTCGGGACGTCTATCGAACACACAGCGAAGAAATAGATGCTATCGACGATAAGAACGAAAAGCTGGACAAGATGTGTGAGCTTAACGTTATCGAACAGGTAATCAACGTCTGCAACACGACTACTGTTCGAAACGCATGGAAATCAGGTCAGAAACTGTCCGTTCATGGATGGATATACGGTATTGAAGACGGAATTTTGCAAGATCTGAATATCTGCGTAACCGGCCTCGAAGAAATTCCCGGTCATAACGGCTAAAAAAAACCCCATTCGATCGTAAAATCGAATGGGGTTTACACCGTTTCCGATCTATCGTCTTTTACCTCCCGTTTTCATTCCCCGCATCATGCCGAATTCCAAACGATGAGCATCCATAATCTTTCTTTGATCATCGTTCAAAATACTTCGCAGGTAAACAATCGACTTTATCCGTTCGGCCGTCATTTGTCCATGAATATTCCCGACTTTTCTTGACATAGCGTCTATTGACTTCATATCGGGATTTTTACGGTTAGCTGCTTCCGCAAGATCAACCTGCAACAACTGTAGCTGCGAATGCAGGTTTATCATGGTTTTTCGCTTCTCAACCTTTTTCTTCTCGAGCAGGTCAATCTGCTCGGCAGACAGATTCAAGTCATTCATGACTTGCGGTCCGGCAGCCATCAAACCTGGCCCCCCTTTAGGACCACCACCCGCATCGAAACCCTGCCCAGCGCCAAAAGGCTTTGCCTGAACAACCGACAATGGTAAAACAATAGCAACAAGAACTGCCGTGAATAGTCTTTTCCTAAGTTGAAACACCGTTTCCCTCCTTTTTTTCAGATTTATCAAAATATGCAGACAGTTGTGATTAAAAATATCCGGGTCTCTTTACTCAATGAGATACTCGCTTACCGTATCTGAAACCCCGTAATGTTCATAATTGAATTCAGTGTTATACATGGTGTAATTGTAGTCGTTTTCCATACCGGTGGCTTCGAGGTCCTCTGCATATGCTTCGAGAACTTCAAGTCGCGTCATATCGCTGCCGTTACCCGAAAAAAACATGGGGCTGATGACAATGGCAAGAAAAACTGCCGCTGCCGCCAAAACCGGCACTCCAAGCTTCAGCAGCTTAACGTTATGGTTGCTTTTTCTCTCCAAACCCGAAGAAACAACACTAACAACACTTTCAACCTCTTCCGCAGAGATCATCCTTTCAGAAACTCCGGCCTTTAGTGCTTCCACTGCAACAGAATAATGCTCGGCTTCCTGCCGACAGTGAGCACATACCGAAAGATGATCCTCCAACTCTTTTCTCTTGCTTTCGGAAATAAATCCAAGAGCCATCTCTGCAATTACATGTTCTGCCTCAGTACACTTCATTGAGCCCTCCTACTTTTACATAGGCTTCTTTAAAAGCCATCAATCCTCTTCGTAAACGGGTTTTCACTGTTCCAAGTGAAATACCCAACGTTTGTGCAATCTCATGAAGCTGCATATCGGCTTCAAAGCGTAATGCAAGACACTCACGATACTTTGGCTTCAATTTTTGTAGCGCATGCCGGACCAGATCCTGTCTCTCGCCCTGAATAAAACTCCGTTCAGCTGTTTCTTCGACCATTTCTACCGGCATGGATTCACTCCTCGGCACTTCACGCCTCTTTCTTAAACGCTGCCTACCAAGATTCAAGGCAAGTTTATAAAACCAGGGTTCAAAGGGCCTATCGGGATCATACTTCTGTCGTTTTTCATACGCATGTACAAACACATCCTGACTGTAATCCTTTGCATCTTCAACTGTACCCATAAGCTTGAGACCAATCCCGAATACAGAACCCTGGTAATTCTCAATAATTTCTTCAAGAGCCTTCAAGTCTCCGTCATGAAATCTCTGTGTGATGTCTCGATCGATTCCTGTCATTGGCTCTTTTATAGTTTCTATGCATGAAAGCATAGAAAGGTTTCATTTTTTTTCTGACTTAAGACATTTGACGTCATGAAGACAAGAGAGCATTCGCCGTAAACAGGAGGGTAGGGAAGTATAAAGCAGGGAAGAATTTTGCTGATCACTGAAAGCCCCGTTCCCCGAACACACAGCAGGGCGGATAGCACCAACGACACTATGAGTTCGGGATTGGCAAGAAAAAATAGGGGTATGCAGTATCAGTTTTCCTTGTCAATGAACTGGATGACATTGCCTTGTTCATCAAGAACGCAGACACCTTTGTGATATCCAGCGGCTACCTTGACACGATAACGACGGTTCTTTTCGTTGAAACTCGAGCTTACCGGGGTTGCGCTTCCACGCCGAAGCCCCCAGAACTTTTCGGCTTCGTGAAGTGCACTTCTTTTGATCCGGCCATCAGCGGCATGTCGGTTTTTCTCCCATTCGTTACGCCGATTGTGACCGATGCGAAGATCACGTTCATGCTGTCCTGACTTGTAACCGTCACGGTAAGCCTGTGTTTTATTGTAGTTATTCGATGAAGCATTGTGCAGACCATCACGGTACCCCCTTTCGAATTCTGCCTTGTCCTGATGGCTATCATAACGGGTGCCTTCGGAATAATGCCCGTCATGGTGGGAGAGTGCGGCAATACCCAGTAGCGCGGCGGCTGCAATAGCTGTAGCGGTACCATTTCCGTCACTGACAGAGGTTGTTCCGCTCACACCGATATTCAGGGTGAAATTGGCTGTTTCGTTTCGGCGAGCGGCATTCCGCATCAGATACACCTGAATGGTGTATTTACCGGACGCTGGCAGTTTACCTGAAAAGCTGTTGCCTTTAGTCGAACCGATGTACATGGCCTGGTCACCCGGCCCCTTGCCGGGTTTGTAAAGGTTAAAATAGTTTGAAGTGTTATTTGTCTTCAGATCGACAGTCATGGTCTGACCAGCTTTTGCATCAAGAGTGTAATTGACTGACTGATAACCGGTTATCGAGGACTTGATAGCTGTACTGCTCGCCCCACGCGCGAACCGTACTTTCTCGTAGCGTTCCTCCTGAGAGTACGCATCGAAAGAAAAAACCAAGGCAAGCACCATGAGAAGAAACAGCCTGAAAGGGTTTCTCATTTCCATTTTCAATCTCCATTAAATTGATTATAACAGAAACAAATAGATTGAAATACAAACAGCTTATAGATAAAAAGAACATTTATAACGCAAATAATTCATTATTTTTTTCAATAATTTACAGCAAACGTAACATGTACTTTCTACCCGCCCTCAGAAACTGACGAAAAAGACGAGACAGACGTTGCCGGAACCTCGGGAGTTGATTTACAGTTATTGATAACACAAAAGGCGTTTTTACTGGATCACAAAATTCTGTTGATCATGAAGAGATATTTTCAGCTTTCACCGGCTTTCCTGATGGTATTTTTGCTGACATCATCCCTGTTCCTCCTTTCTTCCTGCAGCCCTGACGGTGCAAAAAGCGAAAAGGAGGCTGTAGTAGCTTCGAAAGAAGATGAAGGTGCCGTGAATCAGGATGTTTCAGAAAAAAATGTCAATCCTCTGGTCGAGACACAATGGCGTCTGGTGGAGTTCCAGTCGATGGATGATGAAATAGGAATACAAAGGCCAAGCGACCCATTGCTCTATACCATGGAGCTGAAAGGGGACAGTACGGTTCACATGCGTCTCAACTGTAATAACGCAAGCGGCACCTGGACTTCTGAAGCTTCTTCCGACCCCTCGAACGGCAGCTTCGAATTCGGTCCTCTCGCGACGACAAAAGCTCTTTGTCCTCCTCCAAGTATGGACGAGCAAATCGCCTCGCATGCTCAATATGTCCGGTCTTATCTGCTCAAAGAAGGAAAGCTTCACCTGAGCCTCATGGCTGACGGTGGCATCTACGTCTGGGAGCCCCATGGGGAAACACCTTAATATGTCACTTAAGGTCACCTCCCGGAAATAATCCGGATCGATCATATCAGCAAACGATCAAACAGCTACTCAAGCAAGGAAATGATTGTTTTTGTATAGCCGTTCCTTTTGCGCGTGAGACTTGAGCAGTCTGAATGCGCGATCAAAATCATCAAAGCGCTAAAAAAACAACGTCATCGGTGGAATGGAACATTCATCAGTTCAAGGGGGGAGAAGGGAAATGTATTATATTTCAATAATTTAAAATCAAAAACAAATTTCGAATGAACGTTGAAATTAAAGAAACAAAAGAAATACCTCCCGAGTCCATTCTTGAACTCTATAAGCTCAATAAATGGTCATCCGCTGAGAAACCAAACCTTCTCTATCAAGCTTTGATACACTCAAATACACTCATTTCCGCCTGGATAGATCAGAAACTGGTAGGCATAGCAAATGCGATCTCCGATGGCCATCTTGTCGTTTACTACCCTCATTTTCTTATACACCCGGACTATCAGGGCAAAGGTATTGGCAAGAAAATAATGGAAGCCATGCAAAACATTTATGGAAACTTCCATCAGCAAATGTTGATGGCAGATGAAAAAGCAATCGGGTTTTACAAAAAATGTGGATTCGAGAAAGCTGGCAAGACAGAATCCATGTGGATCTACCAAGGAAATGACCATTGAATATAGCGACTCTGCAGACCCTGAGACACCTGTTTTATAACACCTAATTATGTAAAGCTTATGCACAAATTTACATAATTTATATTATACAACAAACTCATTCGACAGGGAAAGGACAATCATCAAACTCCGTAGAATGATAACCCTTCACCCCAATGATGTGCGCTAAAGGGCTCAGTAGTTTTTCATTCGCTTTCAGCCTTTCGAGGACATTGCTGAAATTATGTTGAGGAACCCAACCGAGCTCGTTCCTTGCTCGTTCGTTGACATAGATCCTATCAATCGAGGGAAACATTTTCCAGCCACGACGTTTATACTCGGCTTCATAGTCAGGAACTCTTCGTTTGAGCACCGCAGCTGCGTCAGAACGTAACTCAGGCAAATCATCTTGTAAAAATGGAGTCGTTGCACTGATGACATATCTGGCAAAACCCAATGTTGTTGCTTTTTCCATAGCCAGTAAATGTGCCGTCACTACATCTTCAATATCGACCCGGCGAAACAGAAATTCATTGGCTTTGACATTACTATCCTCATATTCTTCTCGTACTTGTTTTTTATCGTCTTCTTCCGGGAAAAAACGAGAAGTCCTCAAGATTAGACACGGAAGATGATGGTTACGATGAAACAGTTGACAAAGATTCTCCGCTGCTACTTTGGTCACTCCATAAATATTTTTGGGAACTGGCATCACATCCTCGGTTATCCAAGCGGCCGAAGCACCTGCAGTGGGAATCAACGCATCACCAAAGGCGCTGGTTGTACTCGTATAGATAAACGAGTTTACTCCGGCTGACACTGCCGACTCTAAAAGGCTGAGCGTTCCTGTAATATTGCTATCAATAAAACTTTGCCGACAATGAGTGACAACATGAGGCTTGTGCAAAGCTGCTGTATGGAAAACGGTATTTATTCCTTCCATACATTTTTTGACAAATTTTTGGCTCGATATTGTACCTACTTTATCGGTAAAATCGGAATCAACAATATCGATGCCTACAACATCATGCCCCTGACATTTCAGAGTCCGAACAAGTGCTTCCCCTAAATGACCGGCACTACCTGTTACCAAAACTTTCATAATAGTTTAGGGTTGTTTCTATGGCGGTCTTTATCACGCAGAGTTTTTTTCTCGAGATTTTTTTTAATGGCCTGTGTCAAGTCCACCCCAGTCTGGTTGGCAAGGCAGCAGACAACAAAGAAGACATCAGCTAATTCATCGCCCAAGTCAGATGAATCATCTCCGGGTTTGTAACTCTGATCCCCATAGGATCGTGTCATGATCCGAGCTACCTCCCCAACTTCCTCCATGAGAATACCAAGGTTGGTCAATTCACTGAAATATCGTACTCCCATGGTTTTTATCCACTCATCCACAAGCTTCTGACAGCCACTTACGGTTAATTCCTCCAATCTATCTCTTTTCACAAGCCAGACCCTCCCAAAAAGTTACCTTTTAGCGCTCCCAAGCCTTTTTCAATGAAAATACTCTTGAAAAGCAGTATTTCAAGCAGTTCGATCATAATGCTGTTTTCTTGCTACCACTCCCCCAGCCGCCGCCAAGCGCTTTATAGAGTGAAACCAGCTGAACCGATAAAGAAATCTCGTTTTGCACCAGCTCATCCTGTGCAACAAGAAGCGTACGCTGTGCTTCAAGAACTTCCAGAAGATTGAATTTCCCTTTGTCATACAGCTCTTGCGACAGGTCCGCGGTACTCTGCAGCTTTCTTACTCTACGATAGAGCTTTTCATGGCGACGTTGCTGGGCACTGTACGTCGCAAGGTTATCTTCAACTTCTTTATAAGCAGCGAGCACGGCTTTCTCGTACTTGATCAATGCCTGCTCCTGTTGTGCCGTTTTTACATTGATGTTTGAGCGAATACGGCCGGCATTGAAAATAGGCAAAATAAAGCTTGGCCCGAAGCTTGAAGCGCGACTGTCTGAATCTGTAATCCGGTCAAAGTCGAGAGCTTCATAAGCAAACAAAGCACTGAGACTCAATCTGGGCAGCAAATCAGCCTTGGCAACGCCTACACGTTCTGTAGCTGCAGCCAGCCGCCTTTCCGCCTCCCTGATATCCGGGCGGCGATCCAGCAGTTCAACAGGCAAACCTACTTCAACATCTGCAGGTAAATCTGGCAAAGGTTTTTCCAATGAAAGCCGTTCAACATACTTCCCGGGCAATTCTCCGAGTAACGTTGAAATCGCATGTATTCTTTGACGAACCTCTCCTTCGAGAACCGGTATTTCAGCAGTCAGCCCAGCCAAGTTTGCAGACACTTCATTCACCTCGACTTCCGACGCCAAACCTGCCTGAAATCTTTTTTCGGTCAGCATCAATCTTTTCTGTACGGTAGCCATATTCTTCTCGATCAATGCCACTCTTCTTTGGAAGCCCCGCAACTCAATGTAGCTGCAGGAAACCTCACCAATGACCGAGACAAGAACATTGCGCAGATCTTCAAGGGCAGCACCTTCTTCGGCTTTTTTTGCTTGCTTTTCATGACGAGCACGCCCCCATAAATCAATCTCCCACGACGCATCGAAACCCACCCTGTACTCGTTATAATCGAGGTCGGACAAATAGCCGTAAGGACCATTTTCACTCTCATGCTGACGCTTGTAACCCGCACTGCCCTTCAACTGAGGATAAAGCGCGGCCTTTGAAACCCCATAAGCAGCCCTGACTTCACGCAGCCTTGCTTCGGCCAATCGAAGATCATGATTCGAATCGACTGCTTTCTCAATGAGCTCCCCCAACATCGGATCGTTGAAACAATCCCACCAAGAGACCAGATCGACCTGCTTCGATCCCCGGATTCCAATGGGGACTCCCGGCTTATCATCAATCATCGGATTCTGGAGTGTTGCCCAGCCATCGGGTGTTTCAACCGTAGGCTTTGTATATTTCGGCCCAACCATACAGCCTGAAAACCCCATGGATATAATGAGGACAAACAAATAGAAGGACTTTTTGGAATTAATATTCAAACCGTCGATACAGCAAACTTTCTTCGTCTTTTCCATTATCACAACTCCCCTTCTGTTAGCGTTTAACATGCCACAAACCAAACCCAAAAGCTATAGCCCCTATAGCGGACAAACCAAGAATGGAATGCCATATTTGCCCTAAACCAGCATCTCTGAATATGATCCCCAAACCTGCTTCGAAATAATGATAAAGCGGTGAAACGATCATGATTTTACGAGCTATATCAGGCATGGCTTCCGGCGGTGTCCAGGAACCCGACAACAGAAGCATGGGCATGACCAGCAAAACCACCAGCATGGCAACCTGGCCCTGGGTACGCACTATGGATGCCGCTGCGATACCAATTCCCGCCGTCGCAAATGCATAGAGCGCGGTGACAAGGAAAAAAACCGGCAAATTTCCATGAAGCGGCATATCGAAAAACGGATGAATTACGAAAAAGATGCTGACAAAAGTTCCTCCAAGAATCACCAAAGTCATGGACAATATTTTTGGCATGATGATAAGCATCGGGGAAAGCGGAGAGACTCGAAGCTGTTCGATAGTACCCTTCTCTTTTTCACGCACGTACGCCGCTGCCGGCAGCATGATGGACAGTATTGATATAATGGTGAAAAGCTCGATGACGGCCATGAACCAGGAATCTTTGAGATTCGAATTGAACCATACACGTACCTGATCGTCAACCTGTGGAAGGGTAGGTATATCCGATCCCGAAAATCCTTTAGGATACATACCTGCTGCCTCGAAACCGTAGTCGGAAATTATCTGCTCTGCATAACCTGAAAAGAGTAACGCCGGCACGTTGTTGGTTGCATCGATATTTATCTGAACTTCCGTTTGCCGACCTTCACGGAGGGACTCATAAAAATCCTGTGGGATTTCAAGTCCGGCCAATGCTTTCCCACGGTCAAGAAAGCCCATTGCTTCTTCCGCCCCTTGAACGTCAGCTACGAATCGAAAGATCGGTTCATTGAAGCGTCCTGTCAACTCCCTGGAAAATTCGGAACGATCGTTGTCCAGCAGAACAAAAGGAGCGTTTCGAAGTTCGAAGGTAAACCCGGCTCCAGCCAGGTACACATCGAAGACAAATCCATAAATAATAAACAGCAGCAACGCTGTATCTCTGCCAAGTTGCAACAGCTCTTTGCGGGTCATGACCCGCAACCGATTGAACCAGAGAAACCGTGTCATGTTTTTGGCCTTTTTGTGAATTTAGTGTATCCCACAACCAGCAAAAGAGCTGAATAAACCGCCAAAACAAGCAGGTTAGGCCATAGAACAGTCAACCCGACATTCCTCAGAAACACACCGTCAACAATTTCAGTGTAATACATGGCCGGCAGGAGATGGCAAAAAAGCTGATTGTCTTCCGATAACATACTCACCGGTGTAAGCACCCCGGAGTAAAGTGTCCCGCCGACAATGGTCAAAATTGCCGTAATCAATACTCCGGCCACCTGCGTTCTCACAAAAACAGAGATGACCAAACCAATCAAGGTCGTACACAAAACATACAGCAGCGTAGCAGCGACGAAGAGTACGGCACTTCCCTTGAAAGGTGCCTGAAACATCACTACGGCGATAGCCCAGAGTATGAAAGCGTTGATGGTTGCAATGATCATATAAGGCATTAATTTCCCGATCAGATACTCTGTTCGGGAAACATTGGATGCGTACATATTGTATATGGAACCATTTTCCTTTTCGCGCACGATACCGACAACGGTGAGAAAAGGAGAAGCGACCAGGAGTACAAGAACCATGAGCCTTGGTGGAAGAGACTGAGAACTTTCTACCGCCTGGCTATAGAGATAACGGATTTGGACCTTGATTGGTGTAAGCTGTTCGGTAACTCGCTGAGGGGGTACTCCAAGGCATTTGGCGAAAAAATTGATGAGGATGTCTTTTTCAAAAGCACGGGTAATGGCCGTCATATAACCCTTTACGGTCCTCGCGCGAGTGGTGAAGGTACCATCCAGCAGATGCTGCACCGGCGAAGGTCGTCCTTCAAGAAGGTTACTCTGAAAATGTTCCGGAATCACAATTGCCGCGCGAATGTGCTGTGTCGTCAACAGTTCGTCGATTTCATCGGGATGTTCGAGATATCCCTTGAACTTGAAATACCTCGAATCTTTAAAACAGTGGATGTATTCACGGCTCAGTTCACTCCGATCCTGGTCAAGAACGGCAATTGGAATATCTTCCACATCCAGCGACAGACCATAGGCAAACGCGATCATCATCGTGATAGGGAAAACAAAAGCCAACGAAAGAAACAGACGATCCCGGTAAATTTCTTGCCATTCACGCTTTGCGACGGCAAGGATACGTTGATAGTTCATGCTTGCTGCCTCTGCGATGCGTGTTTCTCCAGAGCCATTACCCTGTGTACAAAAACATCTTCCATACTGATAGGTATCTCGTCGACCTTGTGTAAAGAGAGGTTGTTGGACTCCAAAAGGAACCGAATTTTCAACACGGTATCACCGATGTTTTTGGTCAGCAAGTGTATACAATTCCCGAAAATCGCAGCATCACTCAATCCATTCTCTTCAAGTACTTCAAGAACCCGCACCGGTCGGTCCACAGTCAACTCCAAAAGCTCTCCGGCCTCTTTTCGTAGTGCCAGCTTCATCCCTGCTGGTGTTTCATCGGCAACGCTCCGGCCGGCATACATGAGAACCAGATGATCGCAATGCTCGGCTTCGTTCATGTAATGAGTCGTTACCAATATGGTCACCCCTTCCTCACGGGACAATTGAAACAAAATTTCCCAAAATCGCCTGCGACCAAGAGGATCGACTCCCGAGGTAGGCTCATCGAGGAAAAGGATAGATGGACGATGAAGCAGAGCACAGGAAAGAGCAAGCCGCTGTCGAACCCCCATCGGCAACCCCTGAGTCATTTCACTCTCATACCCCTGCAAACCGGTAAGAGCCAGAGTTTGCCTGATCCTTTCTTTCAGTCCAGTACCGGACAAACCATAGATACCTCCATAGAGTTTGAGGTTCTCGTGAGCGCTCAGATCTTCATAAAGGGAAAATGCCTGCGACATGTATCCCACACGCGACTTGATAGTTTGCGCCGCCTTCTGCATATCGACGCCCGCAACCTGACCGTTACCGCTACTGGATGGGAGAATTCCTGTCAGCATCTTTATAGCCGTTGTTTTTCCTGCGCCGTTGGCGCCTAACAAACCGAATATTTCACCCTGTGAAACTTCAAAGCTCAGATGGTCGACTGCCCGAAAGGCACCGAAATTCTGCACCAGATCTCTCGCCACAATTGCAGGGCCATTTCTTTTCCCGTTTTTTCTGCCCATTGTCTTGAAGACCGGACCCGAACCGACATTTTTATGCTCATTCCGGTCGATAAGCATAGTGACAAGGACATCCTCAAGTTCCGGCCTCATCGAATAACATTCTGCAATTTCCAAGTGGGACAAGCTGTCTTTCACAGCACTTTCTGCCTGTTCGGAATTTTGTTTTCCAACAAAGACACGAAGATGATGCCCTATCGGTTGTACTTGCGGGTACTGAGATTTCAGAATTGCAAACGCTTCGATCTGGGAAGATGCCTTGACGACAACAACTGTGCCGGACACTAAAGCACGTATTTCTTCCGGTTTACCCTGCGCAAGCATCTCACCTTTGTACATAAGAGAGACACGATGAAATCGAGAGGCCTCGTCCATATACGCTGTCGAAACGATGGCCGTAGTACCGTATTCTTCGAGCAACTGAGAAAGGATTACCCAGAAGTCACGTCTCGATACCGGATCGACACCGGTTGTCGGTTCATCGAGAATAATCAGTTCGGGCTGATGTATCAGGCTGCAGACAAGGCCTAATTTCTGTTTCATTCCTCCCGAAAGATGCTTCATGGGCCGCTCCCTGAACCGCTCCAAGTGAGTCATTTCGAGCAGGCGGGTTTTTCTCGGCTCAAGATCCGCCGGAGCAACCATACGCAGTCGAGCAAAAAAGTCGATGTTTTCCTCCACAGACAGCTCCGCATACAGGTTCTGCCCCAACCCTTGTGGCATAAACCCGATACGCCCTTTGATCCGTTCCGCTTCTTCCTCCGAATTCACTCGTTGACCGAACACCCGGATAATACCGTGCTCGAAGTCAAGCACACCGGCAATCGCTTTCAAAAGGCTGCTTTTCCCGCTACCGTCCGGCCCGATCAGCCCATGGATTTCTCCCCTTTGAACCGTTACGCTAACATTG
This sequence comes from Prosthecochloris marina, assembly GCF_003182595.1. NCBI lineage: Bacteria > Pseudomonadati > Chlorobiota > Chlorobiia > Chlorobiales > Chlorobiaceae > Prosthecochloris > Prosthecochloris marina. Next base: position 130,667 of record NZ_PDNZ01000001.1, on the reverse strand, counting down.
CTGATGACATCGAGTCGCCTGTACCGCTTACCAAAATTCTCAACATCAATGATCGTACTCATTGTACCGGCAACCTCCATGAAACATCTTCTTTCCAGCGAATAAGGGCATCTGCCGGCATACCCGGCGACAAACTATGTTCGGGATTTTCATTCAGATACAATTTCAGGGCGAAAACCTGTTTGACACGCTCCTCCTTGGTTTGCACCTCTTTGGGAGTGAATTGAGATCGCGAAGCTATGTAGTCGACTTCAGCAATAAATGGTTGGTCCGGAAATGCATCGGTAAACACATGAGCTTCCAAACCACGTCTTATTTTACCAAGATGCGGTTCGGGCAAGTACGCTTTCAGATACAACTGATCGAGATCGACCATGTCGAACAGTGGTGAACCTTGCGCGAGGGTCTCGCCAAGCGAAACAAGCTTGGCGGTCACAGTACCGGAAGCAGGTGCCCTGATGATATATTTATCAAGCACACAGCGAATTTCTTCCACAGCATTTTGTGCCTTGTCCCGTTCGGCATACAATGCTTCGAGTCTCGATTGCTGTGCCAGAATGCGCTCCTCCTCCAGTTCCGCTGAAGTCAATGCCGCTTGCGCTTGATTCAAGGAAGCTCGTGCAATAGCGGCATCCCTGCCAGCAGTATCCAATAACAATTCGACTTTTTCAAGGTAATCTTCGGATACCGCCCCGCTCGGGCGAAGTTCACGGGCACGCTTTGCATCACGCAGTGCCTTTTTTTCCTTTGCCTCAGCTTTCTCGAGAGCTGCTGAAGCTTGCAAGACACCCGCTTCCGCCTGCCCTATGGTTAAAGGCATTTCCTTTTTCTGAATACGCAGGTTTGCTTCATCGGCTCTAACCTGCTTCTGAAGGACCTCGAAAGCATCTTTTGCCTGTGAAAATTGCTTCTGCAGTCGCTCATTATCCAAACGCGCCATTATCTGTCCAGCCTCAACCAGGTCACCTTCTTTAGCATCGAGTTTCCAAATCTTCCCGGAATATTCAGTTGAAACGGTAATCCGATCCCCTTCGAGCCTGCCGTTTACCTGGATAAGCCCTTCAGGCAGGGAATCCTTACTGATGAGCCATAGACTGGATACAACAATGATGATGATCGCTCCCGGCAATACGTACCGTTTGAAAGTCGTGGTAGTGTTAAAACGCATTATCTGCTCCGGTCTCCAATGAAAAAAAACTTGCTTCCATTATTGCTATCCCTTGCGTAAATCTGGTTTCATGCCTCGAACAAGAACATCGAGAAAGCTGTTCATGTAACTCGAGATATGTATAGAACGATCGAACAACGACTGCAACAATACCCCATCGAATGCACTGACCAGCATTATAGCTATTGCCGTTACATCCATATCCCTACGAAATTCTCCGCTTGCCTGTCCTTCCCGAAGCATCTCCTCAATAGAGGTTCTGAAAGACGCATACATTTCCTTCAAGCTTGTGGAGAAACGTTCGTTATCCGATCCGGTACTTGCCATAGCCCATACTTCGAGCGGGATCGGACAAAAATCGATATAACGAATCACCACCTCCGTCCAAACGCGAGCAGCTGTCCGTAGCTTCTCCTCCGAACCGGTACACTCTTTCAAGGCTTCGGCAGCTTGATCTATTGTCATCTTCATGAACCAGTCGAAGCAGGCATAAAAAAGATCTTCTTTGCTTCCGAAATATTCATATATAGTTCCCTTACCGATACCCGCACGCAGGGAAACTTCTTCCATTGAAGTCCCCTTGAAACCTCTTTCCGAAAAAACACCAACGGCAGCTTTGACCAATTGTTGGCGCTTGAGCTTTTTATCCACGATTTTTGGACACATGCATATTTCCTTTAGTCATTTTTCCTTTCTTATGTATAGCCTTTATTGACCGACTGGTCAGTCAATAAAAGCTAAAAAAAGTCCGGTCTTTTTCAAGCGCTTTTTTAAAAGAACGTTAACCTCTTTTCCCTTTCCGCCGTTTTTTCTCCCGCAGCATCGTTTATGAAGCGCGGGGGTGAGCGAGAAAAAATACAAAAAGCTTTTTTCATGCGATTATGCTGAAGCGACAGATATAAGTACATTTATTCTCGATCCGACAGCCGAAAAGCTTTGTCAGAAGACTTGAAAACCTGAACTGTATACTTGCCTGGCAGAGCCTTGTTGTTATTGTTTTCGATATAAACTCGAGCATTATGAAAATGAAAAAACCGTTTATCGGCACCACTGCTTTTTTTATCGTTCTGTTGACAATGCCTCTCGGGCATGCGGCTGTAATTTTGATCGAAAAGGGGCTGGGCCTCGAGAATGTCTATTATGGAGCGGTATTGCTGGGTTGCCTCGGAACCGGTTTGCTTTTGGCGGGAATGAATACAACCAATGCGTTGATAGCTACCCTTCTGGGTATGTTTGGCGCTCTTTTTGTGTGGGGAGGATGGATAGAGTTTGCCTTTTCGTACTACGCCAATCGAACCGGCGTTCAACCGCTCATGCAAAACGGCGAAATTATCACCAAGGCTGAATATCTGATCATGCCTTCTTCTTTGGGATTTTTCGCTGTCATTATGCTTTACTATCTCTTCGGAGTCCGCAGTGGATGCCGTTTTTTTCTCTGGTTACAGCGAGCATTGAAAATCGACAAGATGATCGAACTGGCGAAATCGTCTCGAAACACAGCGATGGTAACGTTCATGGAGTTCATTGTGCTTCTGTGGGGGTTTTACATGATGCTGCTTTTGGCTTACGATCAGAATTTCGCCGGGGACAGGCACCCGGTAACATATTTTATCGCTTTTGGCTCAGCTTTATGGTCATTCATTTTGTTCGTGAAGCTTATAAAAATCAGCCAGCTGGCCTATGCTATCCGCTACGCGATACCGACGGTAATTATTTTCTGGAATTTTGTCGAGATACTCGGAAGGTGGAACGTGTTTACCGAGGTATGGATCGAGCCGTCGAATTACCTGCTGGAAATAGTGCTCATGGTGATTGTTTTGCTTGTCTTGACCGTCACTGTGTTGTTCAGCGAAAAAAATGTGCAGCAAGAGGCAAGTCAGTAATAACCTTTTATCGGCTCATAAAAAAAGCATGGCCACCAGAAGTTGGCCATGCATTGCAAAACAGAATAACGCTTTATTTAAAAAGCATTTACTTTTTGTCAGGCACTTCCCTTTCATCTTCAACCGCGTAGTTGATGAGATAGTCGTAGAGCCTTATCAGGCGTGAGTTCTGTTCGTTCTGATCGATCCAGTGGCCTATCATACCGATCGTGCGGGCAAGAACGAAGAAGCCGTTCAACGAATGAATCGGGAAACCGAGGTCCATCAGGATGGCACCCATGGTTCCGTCGACGTTCAGGATAAGGTTATCCTTTTTCGCTGTGGTTACCTTCTCAACCTCAAGTGCAAAGTCGAGACACGGCGTATGGAGCGAGGTCTCGTTCTTTACATAGGAGATCAGATATTTTACACGCTTGTCAGGATTTTTCAGGCTCTTGACACGATGGCCTATACCGGGAACAGGACCGACGTTTTTCTTCATCCAGGCAAGAAAGCCGGGGATGTCGTTCGGGAAGTCCTGGACACCTTTCTGGAAGTACTTTCCGGCATTGGTTACCGCACCGCCGAAGCGTGGGCCGATCATGGTCATACCGGCAGAAACAGCCTGAGGCATGTCGATTCCGGCACAGGCACCGAGAATGGCCCCATAGGCACCTGAAACAGCAGGACCATGGTCTGCAGAAATCATGATGATTCGTTTGATGATCTCGGATTCTTCCTTTGTCGGAAGTTTCTTGTTCCAGAGAAGACCGATGACATCTTCCATGCCGTAACCTTTTTCACAAAGCTCTGAAGCCGCATAGCCTCTGTAACGTGGCTCTTCGCCTCGGTCGTCGGAAATGGTAGTCCTGACAAGAGGCTCGACGATGACTTCACCTTCTTTTATAACCTTCTGAACTTTTGGCGGCAGATCCGGTAGCAGGTCATCGGAAATCGGTTCTTCAGGCGCAATAGTGCCGTCTGCAAGAAGTTCGTCATAAACCTGCTTGATGGCTTTGCTCAACCCACCGAATGTGTCAGGCACAAGCGCACCAGCCTCTCTCAGCGCGTTCATTTTCGAACGTGCAGAACCTGCGCCTTTTTTCCCTTCTTTCGCACCGGCATGACCGAACTTCATGCCTTGGGGGAGCACTTCCTGGCAGGTACCGCCAATAGCGGCGACGACTCTTATGCGGCGTTTTTCCGCGGCAAGCCACTCTGCAGCTTCCTCTTCAAGTGAGCCGCCGACCTCGCCGATGATGACAACCGCTTTGGTATCGGGATCTTTTTCGAACATTTCAAGATACGTGACAAAATCGGTACCGGGATAGGCGTCACCGCCGATAGCCACTGCGGAAGTAACCCCGTTTCCATTCTGGGCACACAGCCACATTGCCTCGTTGGAAAGACCGCCGGATTTGGTAAGAACACCGAAAGAACCCGGCCTGTAGAGGTTACATAGTTTGAGGTTCTTGTATTCACCGCCGATCACGCCCAGGCGACACTCACCTGCAGACATGACACCGATAGAGGACGGTCCGTTGAGGATTTTTCCTTTTTTCTCGGCAAGAATACGAAGTTTTTTAGCATCTTTTTCAGGAACACCTTCGGTAATAACCGAAACAAGCGTGATGTTTTCAGACTCGAGGGCCTCCTGTGTAGCCTTGGTCGCGCGTGATGCGCCAAGATAGACCAATGCCGTATTGATCTGCGGGTTATGGGCAAGTGCTTCTTCAAGCGTGGAATACACTTTGACGTTTTTGAGTTCACCACCAAGGAAAATCTCTTTCTGCTGGCCTTCTTCGGGAGGATAGACAAATGCCTGTACGGTCAATGGGCGTTTTACAAGAAAGTCGAATTCGGCCATCTTCTTTGCCGCATTCACGCCTGCTGCTCCACCAATGATGACAGCGCGTGTTTCTTTATTGATTACAATGCTCACAGTTCTTATCCGGTTTAATGAGTTTTCAATGCTATTCTTTCTTTATACGATGTCTCGTATCAGGAATTCAGAGCCAGATCGACGATATCGGTCATCGGCATGTTTCGGTCATAAACATGGATGTCGAATCCTTCATCCTTGAGTTTGCTGATTGCAGCAAGCCCCTCAGCCTCGTTCGGGCCTCCACGACGAACCCATATTTTAACACCTTTCAGATAACCGTTCGCCTTGCTCTCACGCAACCCGTTGATAATACCGCCGAATGTCGCCTTCACATCGGTAAAGTTTGCGATAGCACCGCCAACAATGATATGTTTGATGTTCGGGAGCCTGGATAGCGTCTCGGTCAAAGCTTCAACAGCCCAGTCCGGAGGCGCACCGGAATATTCGGCATAGTTGGCGATTGTACCGCCACGAGCAACAACCGCATCTGCATAAAAGACCGAAGCACCTCCACCAGCAGTCAGCAGAGCCACTTCCCCACCAGGAACTTCGACGAATTTTACGGAACCTTTGATCCGTGAATCAAGCTCCATCATCTGTTGCTCGGCTTCTGTGTATGGACGCCCGATTTCCGATACCGGTTTGAAATCCCAATCAGGATGACGGAACCTGGCATCCCAGTCCACGTTCATAACCGCGTCAAGTGCGGCAAATCTCATATCGCTTTTCCGAATCACAAGCGGATTGATCTCTATGGACTGAGCGTCTTCATTGTCAAAGCAGAGAACCAGCCTGGAAGCGATCTTTCCAACACGTTCTGCAATTTCACCCTCAAAACCCGCCGCTTGTGCAAGAGCGGTCAAACTCTCGATGGAAGGCGCTTCGTCAACAGGGATATGGATACGCTTGACTGTATCCCAGTTATCCTCGATATCCACTCCACCTTTGTTTGAAACAAGCAGTTCAGCACCATCCTTGTTCCCGCTCATCGACATATAATACTCGGCATCGTGATCGAGCATCTCGGCAACGATCACCTGGCGAATCTCGGCTGTACCAACTTTTTTACCGATCATTTCGCGAGCTGCAGCAACAGCTTCTTCAAGGTTAAGGCCAAGCTTGACAAGGCCTAGTTTATACCTTCCGCCGATAGCCTCATGAGCTTTGACAACGAGTTTGGATTCCCTGAGCCATTTGTTCGCCTCACCAAGCTGAGCGAGCCTGTTCGGATCCATGACAACAACATAGTTCGGCACCGGAATGCCCCACTTGTCGAAAAACTTCATAGCCGAACCTTCAAGTATCTTTGCCATTCTATTCGTATTTTTTTTGTTAAACAGTACGAAATTGAGAAAAGTAAAAAAACGCAAAACATTAATATAGCTATATTTCTTCTCGTACCAAGCATTTTTACCTTGCAAATGAACATACTTGTAGCTTTTTTATGCCTACGTTCCCTGAGAACGGCCTTTTTTGTAGGTTTTCCTGCTCAATCAAACACCAGCTACCCAACATTGTAGTTTCAAAACTGTCATATATGTAAGGCTATGGATAATTTTATTTTCTGGTGGCAAACACTTCCTTCACGGATGGACCCCGTTATCTTTACCGTAGGAAATTTTCCGGTTCGCTGGTATGGAATGATGTACATCATTGCATTTGGAACCGTTTACCTGCTTACGCAATACAGAATAAAAAGTGAAAACCTTTCCTATTCCCCGGCTTTTGCCGGTGACGTGCTTACCTGGGCAATCGTAGGAGTTCTACTGGGCGGTCGATTGGGTTATTTGCTGTTTTACAGTTTCCCGGAATTCATAGCAAACCCACTCGGCTCGATCATTCCATTCAGTCTTTCGGGCGGGAGTTGTAGTTTTTCCGGTATTGCGGGGATGTCTTACCACGGAGGTGCTATTGGTGTGATCATAGCTGTATGGCTTTTTACCAAAAACCAAAAAAAACCTTTTCTGACAACAATTGACCTCTTCATTGTATCACTCCCCCTTGGCTACACCTTTGGCAGGCTCGGCAACTTCATAAATGGAGAACTATACGGCCGGGTAACCGATGCAGCAATCGGTATGCATTTCCCTATGGCCCCAGGCAATGAGCTCCGTCATCCTTCACAGCTCTACGAAGCCTTCTTCGAAGGGATATTCCTTTTTATCATACTCTGGACATTGCGCAAAAAAGCCCCATATCCCGGCTTTCTTTCCGGCCTCTATCTTTTCGGTTACGGTTTTGTCCGTTTCTTTATCGAATTTTACCGCGAACCGGATGCGCACCTGGGCTTTGTTTTCATGCAGTTCTCCATGGGGCAGCTGCTTTGTCTTGCCATGATAGCCGGTGGTATCGGCGTTATGATCTTGTGCAAAGGGCTGGGCGGCAAAGTAGCCAGTAGCCAGTAGAACGAGAATAGTTACTCAGAAAACTGCTGCGACAACAAGAAAGTCGAGGTTGTCTCATTAGTCTTGCAATGAGTCTTTATGTAGGGCACCTCTATAAATTGTCGCGAGCAGCATGAGTACGAGGCGAACGGAGCACAGATTTATTTACTTGTCACTTATCGACAGCAGCAGTTCCTCTCCCCTGCCGAAACAGCGCTTTCTTACAATCAGAATGGAAATAATTGACGTCGTTGCGGTTGAACCTACCAGCATGAGCATAATGATGATTTGATAACGAATTGCCTGGAGCGGATCCGCTCCGGCAAGAATCTGACCGGACATCATGCCTGGAATAAACACAAGCCCAACCCCCATCATAGCATTGATTGAAGGAATCATTCCGGCAGTAACTGCATTTTTAAACATCTCCGAGCTTGCTTCCTTGTAATTGGCCCCCAGACAAAGCCTGGTTTCAATTAGCCCTTTCTGCTGACGCATCTCTCTGAAAAGGCGCTCAAGCGCGATTGCCAGGGCCGACATCGAGTTACCGATAACCATTCCTCCTATCGGTAAAAAATAACGGGGCTCCCACCATGGCGTAACACCGATGATAAGGCCGGTAACGAACAATGCGGTAACGAAATAGCTGATAAACATCGTCACAAAGGTCGGCAGTATGTAGGGAACCTGCTTTTCTTTTACCCTTCCCCGTACAATGAAAGAGGCCGAAACCGCCATAACCACGAAAATACCAAGAGTAAACCATAGGTTTTCCAGTTGAAAAATAAAGGTAAGTGCGTAACCCATGAGAAAAAGCTGGGCAAACGTTCTTACCGTGCCGACGGTTATGTCACGATTCAGGCCGAGATGGTGGACAAAAGAAGCTATCTGGGCAATGAGAATAAACAACAGACCCAAAAAAAGCTGCCAGAGGCTGATTTCGACGATCTGGTTCATATTTTTCGAAGTTTACTCTGTTCAAGCAGGTATTCGACCGGCGATATAGTGCTCAGTGAGCGGTTGCTGTGCGTCACCATAATGATTGTTTTTCCCTGTCTTGTGTTCAAGTGCTCGACGATTGAAAAAACCATCGATGCACTCTTTGCATCGAGCGCCGATGTCGGTTCGTCAAGAAGTAGTATTTCCGGATCAAGCAAAAGGGCTCTCATTAGGGCAATGCGCTGTTGTTGACCGACTGAAAGGTTTCGTGCCTGCTGAAGCAGGCTGACATCCTGTAAATAAAACTGTTCGAGCATTTCTGTAAGCCTCGCGTCAGCAGGCTCCGCCATACTGCCGTTAACGGCGAAAGAGAATGGAAAAAGAAGGTTCTCTCTCACACTTGCATCTATCATCGAAGGAATTTGCGCCACATAGATGATAGACCGGCGAAGCTCGGCAGGCTTATAAGACTCTATACTTCGGCGCTTGAAAAGAATATGCCCTTCATCATAAGCCTGAAGCCTGCAGATAAGGCGCAACAAAGTAGACTTTCCTGTTCCGGAAGCACCTTTTACAACGATAAACTCTTCCTGGCCCACAGAAAGGTTCAACTCACTGAAAACAGGCGAGAAAGCGTTTTCATAGGAAAAGCCAAGGGATTCGATTTCCAGCAAAATCGGCATAAAATTTTGTTAAATAGCAAAGTGAGTCATCCATCTATAAACAGACTCCAAATAATAGCGCTCATACAAGACAGCTCTCCCTTATGTTTTCTGCTGCATATGCAGTCCAACAAGCCTTGCAATGATAACAGTCAGATAAATCTGACCTACCAGAGCCTCCATTGCTGCAAGTGACCTGGCCGAAGCAGACAATGGCGTGATGTCACCATAGCCGAGAGTTGTCAATGTTACTATGCTGTAATACATGAAGACATTCATATCAACCGATGACATCTGTTCACCCGCAACGTCGTAGGAGCCTGGCACGTACGCCTCTACCAACCCATGCAGTAAAGCCCATACCACACTAATCAGAAAATAGACACAAACAGCTCCGAGAATAATATTTATATCGATCACTCTTGATGTGAATATTTTCTTCAAGAGCATAACGATGACATATATAAAAAAAAGGGCCGAACTAAACGCCACCAAAACCGGAAACCCCTCTTTTGTATACAAAAAAGCCGTAGCATTGGAAATAAGCATCGGCGCACCCAGGAGTAGAGCGACGAAAAAGCTTATTTTGGTATCACCGACAATGATTACCGAAAAAACCAGCATCAGTACGAGAAAGACATTCAATAGCCGGGAGGCTGTCTCCTCTTCTTGAAGAAAAGGTGTAATTGCAAAAGTGAACACAATGCAGAGTAACAGCGCAAAAAAAATATTCCGTTCCCAGAACGAGGTATTAAATCGCATATTTTATTTCTCCGGATTTTCTTGAACCGTGTCTCGTCCAAGCTTGTTATTGAAGGTTCACCGGAAACAGAGTTTAAAACATCGGCCTTTTTGAAAAATAGACATCTCTTAAGACTAATTACACCTTGGCAGGCATTCTGATGACTCGATTCAGGTAAAAAAATGCAATTGTTTTGACATTAAATTGAAAGGGGTAGTGCCCAATGATTATGTCCACTGAAAAGCTCGGATCTTTTTTCCTCGGCGATCAATATGACCTGACGGCTAAAAAGCGCCTCGATGTCCCCATACACTACGATTCACGCGATCTTACGACCCATGCAGTATGCGTGGGCATGACGGGAAGCGGTAAAACCGGATTATGCATAGGATTGCTTGAGGAAGCGGCTCTTGATAAAATCCCGACGATCATGATCGATCCCAAAGGGGATATCACCAACCTTCTCCTGCAATTTCCAGAACTGAAACCGGAAAATTTCAAACCATGGATAAATGCGGACGATGCACGAAGAAAGAATATGAGCATCGAGGCCTACGCCAAAGTAACTGCTGAAAAATGGAAAACCGGTCTTGCCGACTGGGGCATCGGTTCGGAACGCATGAACGCCCTCAAGGACTCTGCTGATTACACAATCTTCACGCCGGGCTCAGGAGCCGGCATACCGGTCAGTATTCTTGGCAGCCTCGCTGCGCCCAAGCTTGATTTCGAATCCAACAAGGAATCCATCCTGGAACGCATTAATGGTACTGTCACCGCTCTTCTGGGTCTTGCCGGCCAGAACGTAGACCCGCTTAGAAGCCGTGAAGCAATTCTTCTGGCAGGCATTTTTGAGCACTTTTGGAAAAAGGGACAAAACCTCGACCTCGGTAAACTCATTCTTTCGATCCAGGAACCACCAATGCAACAGGTCGGAGTATTCGACATCGATACCTTTTTCCCCAAAAAAGAGCGCTTCCAGCTTTCCATGTCGTTCAACAACCTGATGGCTTCCCCAGGGTTTGAAAACTGGCTTCAAGGAGATACGCTGGACATAGACCAAATGATGTTTACAGCCGACGGCAAACCCAGACACAGCATTTTCTACCTGGCCCACCTGCCAGACAGTGAGCGGATGTTTTTTGTCACCCTGCTGCTCGAAAACATGCTCACCTGGATGCGGACTCAACCTGGCACTACAAGCCTCAGAGCCCTGCTTTATTTCGATGAAGTCTATGGATTCCTTCCTCCAGTTTCCGAACCTTCATCCAAGCGTCCGTTGATGACCATGCTCAAACAAGCACGGGCATTCGGACTTGGCTGTGTCCTCGTCACGCAAAACCCTGTCGATATCGACTACAAAGGTCTTACGAATGCCGGCACGTGGTTCATAGGAAAACTGCAGGCGGAACGTGATAAGGATCGTGTACTGGAAGGATTGAAAAATGCTATAAACGAAGCTGGAGGAAACAGCGAAGCCGTCGATTATGATAGTATGATCGCCCAGCTTGGTAGCCGTATCTTTCTTTTACATAACGTTCATGACGATAAACCCATCGTATTCCATACCCGGTGGGCGATGAGTTACTTACGAGGCCCCTTGACAAAACCACAGGTCCGGGAACTCATGCAGCAAAAAAAGTCGTCGACCAACCCCTCTGCCCAGCCTTCTCTTTCAGCGAAAAAGCCAGTGCGATCCGACATACCTGTGCCTCTCCCCGATCTCAAGCCTGCAACTCCTGAAGGTTATTTACCCCAAAAACCTTCTCTCGACCCATCCATTCGCCAGATCTTTCTGCCGTTGATGGTTAGCCCTCATGAAGCACTTCAGTCAGTCGAAGAAGGGTCTTTGAGTAACTCGTATTCCATTGGATTGATATATCAACCTGCACTGTTCGGTCTTGCCGATGTGTATTTCGTCGACAAACGAAGAAATATCAAGGAAAAAACCGAAAAAAAACTGCTGCTTCGACTTACTGAAAACAGCATCGTTCCCGACTGGAACGATGCCGAAGAGTTGATGATCGATACGAAACTGATGAACCGTAACCCTGAGAGACCGGACAATGCTCTCGGCCCCTTCTTCAAACCCCTTAAAGACACTGTGAACAGTGAGAAAAAGATCCGTACACTGTCCAAGCAACTCGAAGACCAGCTTTATTACAACGAACGAAAATCCATTGCAGTCCATGATGATTTGAAGCTTTTCCAGCACCCGGCCGAACCCTTCAGGGATTTCATGATTCGCATTTCGCAAGCGGCGAGGGAAAAAAGAGATGAAGAAACAGATGCACTCGAGGCTACATTTGAAAAACAGGTGGAACGGCTGGAAAAGAAACTTCGCAAAGAACAACGTGAGCTTGCCGAGGATGAATTGGAACACGAGAACCGCAAAAGGCAGGAGTTGTTCAGTATCGGAGAAACCGTATTGGGTTTTTTCATGGGCAAGCGCAGCACCAGCAAAATCGGAACTGCCTTGAACAAACGCCGTATGACTGCCAAAGCGAAGGCCGATATTGAGGAATCACATGAAGAAATCGAAGAACTCCGGGAAGAAATAGAGGAGCTTGAAGAGGAGCTGAAAGCAAGAGTCGAAGCAATCACCAACAAATGGGAAAACATTCGGGAAACTGTCGGCAAAGACGAACTTGCACCGCGCAGAACCGATATTGTCATCCATTCAGTCAACCTTGCATGGCTTCCCTTCTGGTCAATCGCATGGGATGACGGCGTAGTTGAAAAAAAGAAAACGATAGAGGCTTTCCGGCAGTTAACCAGCTGAGTGGCTTCCTGATTGTTCGTGAAATTAACGGCAGTCTCACGTCTCTGTGAAAAACAAGCTATAGAGTACAGGAACGAACCCAAGCGTCAGGATCGTTCCCACTGCCAGACCTCCCATAATGGCCCAGGCCATCGGATACCACATTGCTCCTCCAAAAAGGGCCAAAGGAACAAGCCCTAAAATTGTGGTCAATGTTGTAATTAATATGGGACGTAAACGAGCCTGACACGCTTCGAAAATGGCTTCCCGAACACGTAATCCCCGGGTACGCTCAAGATCGATGCGGTCAATGAGCACAATGCCATTGTTCATAATGATGCCGACAAGACTGTATATTCCCAGAATCGCCGTAAAGCTTAAAAAAGCGTTGCTTACCAGTAAACCCAGAACCGCACCTATAATCACCAGCGGAATGGTTAGCATTATGATGGCCGGGCGACGGAAAGAGTTGAACTGTATAACGAGTAATACGATCATACCCAAAAGAGCATACGGCAGGTTTGCAGCGAGAGCGCTGTTGCCTTTTTCGGAATTTTCTATTTCTCCACCAACGTCTATGTCATATCCTTCAGGAAGAGTCAAAGTCTGAATAAACGGCCACAATAACGTATGCAATTCTGCTGCTTGCATAGTCGTGTGCAAACAGGAAACCGTAAGGGTGCGCTCCTGATCTTGTCTGATTAATTTTCCGGGTGCGATGTAGCTTTTAAAATCCGCGATCTGCATAAGGGTCACAGACTCGCCGTTTTCAGCTCTAATTGGCAAAGTCCTCAATCCACTCCAATCATCACGGGTTTCATCGCCTTGCACAACAATCGGAATTATCTTGTCCCCTTCTCGAAAATCACTTATCTGAACTCCTTCGAAATATGCATTCAAGGCATTGGCGATAGATTTGCTGGTCACTCCTGCACGCCGGGCGCGGTCCTGGTCGACTTCAACCCTTGTGCGAATTACCGGCTCATTCCAATCATTTTTGACATCAACCGTTCCACTGATGCCGTTCATCTCATTTTCTATAGAACGGGCAATACGGTAGAGTTCCGTAACATCTTCACCGGTGATCTTGTATTCCACTATGCCGATCTCCCCTGCCCCCAATGACATCCTTTTCGACCGCCCTCTAGCCTCGGGAAGATTCTCGAGAATAAAGCTATCGACCTTTGCCATGGCAGGGACGACCTCTTCGGTAACGTTTGTGTTGACAACCAGAAAAGCCACATTGTTGCTTGGATTGGGTGGAGTGAGTGTAAGAAAAAAGCGGGGTCCGCCATAACCCATATAGGCGATATTACTTTGAATATCGGAGTTTGCCTGAGAATCGGATAGCCACCGCGTTAAGCGCCTCGTGACCTTGGTCGTTTCATCGATATGCGTTCCGGCGGGCATATCGATGTATACTAAAAACTGATTACGGTCTGAATAGGGCATCATCTGTTTGGGAATGAGCGAAAAACCATTAACGGCTAAAATAAGAGCAGCACCGAGAAAGGCGATGAACCTGACTCTATAACGCATGAGCATCTCAAGGATTGCCCTGTATACCACATACATGCGGCTGTTATAAGAAGAAGGCTTTTGCTCTGCGGCTTTTACTTGTTTTTTCTCGTCGAGAAACCAGTAACAGAACGTCGGTGCCGCAAACATCGCTAAAAACCATGACGACAGCAACGCAATAATTACCACCTGGGAAAGAGAACGCAAATATTCACCTGAAACATCATCGGCCAGCATGAGCGGCATGAAGGCAAGAATGGTGGTCAGAGAAGAAGTCAAAAGCGGTACACCGAGACTTTGAGCCGCGTTTACAGCGGCTTCTTTTTTGTTTACTCCCATATCCAGCCTGCGCTGCATATCTTCAGTAATGACAATACCGTTATCAACCAGAAGACCCAGCGATATGATGATGGCAGCTATGGACATGCGTTGCAAATCTATGCCCCAGATACCCATAACAATAAAAGACAGCAGAACGGTGAGAGGAACGATTGTGCTGACGAGAATCCCTGTACGAACCCCCAGGAATGCAATTACCACAATCAGTACTACCACCACCGTCTGGAAAAGATTGTTTACAGCACTATCGACAGCTTTTTTTACCAACGAGGGTTGATAGGTGGCATAGTCAAGTTCGATTCCAACTGGCAACTCTTTCTCCAGCTCATGAATTTCAGTCGTGACTTGTTGGCCAAAATCTTCAATGTTGTATCGAGGTACCATAGAGATAGCCAAAATCACAGCGGGCCTATCGTTAAAAAAAGCTGCGTATTCGGATGGCTCTACATAGCTGCGCCTGACATCGGCGATATCCTGCAGATAAACAACCTGTTCAGTGTCCGGAACCTGTACCTGAATGTTCTTTATATCTTCGATTGTCCGAAAGTTACCGGACGGTTCGATCACGATAATGCGCCCTTCAGCGTTGATGCTACCACCCGGCAGAACTACATTTTGATCGTTCAGTTCCTGAACGATACTGCCAAATGAAAAACCGTAATATGCCAACCTGGCAGCATTGATTTCGAGATAGACACGCTCTTCCTGTATACCCATGACATCGACTTTATCGACGCAATCCATCGCATTGATCCTATCCTGCATATACAAGGCGATTTCACGCAGTTCCTTCATGGTAAAGCCGTCTCCAGTCATAGAGACCGTAGCTGAAGAAACGCGGCCGAAATCATCATTGACAATAGGCCCGATCGACCCTTCCGGAAGGTCTTTTATTACGTCATCCATTTTGTTGCGCAGATCTTGCCAGATCGGAGCCAAATCAAAATAAGAGTCATCAACTTTAGGCTTGATCAAAACCTCCCCGGTTTTGACCGTGGTATTGATCTCGCTTACTTCCGGGATTTCATTGATTTTTTTCTCTAAAGGCTTTGCGATGAGGTTTTCAACCTGGTCTACGGGCATGCCGGGAAAATAAACACTGACCTGTGCATCTCGGACAGTAATTTCCGGATCCTCCCGAGAAGGCATTGTCAGAAAAGCTTGGATACCGACTATAACGATACAAGCAAGCACTAAAATCGTGACGCGGGAATTCTCGATAGCAAACTGTGTGATGCGACCCATACCCGTTCAGAATTACTGTGAAAGATTAATTGTCGCAGGAACGTTATAAGCAGGTTTCCACTGTTTGACTTTCTGACCCTCTGTCAGGAACGGCACACCCGCAACAATGACCATATCTCCAGACTTGAGACCTTCTTTTACTTCCAGTTTGTTGCCGAAGATATCACGAATAATGACTTTACGCTTTTCGACAACGTTTAGATCCGGATTAAAGACATAAACCGTAGTCTGTTGTTTGACACTTTTTTCTCCCTCTACAGGAATTCGCACATCGAGCGCAGAAACGGGTATCAGATAAACCGGCGCATCGCCAGCTTCGCCAAGATTGAAAGTAACCTGTGCCGTCATGCCGGCAAAAATATCGTAAAAAGTTCGAGCCAGTTCTGCAGTCACAATAAACGCATTGCCTGTTTCAGCCTGTGCCCCTATCTGCGAAATCCTCCCGCTTACAATAGCTTTTTTTAATGTCGGAAACCTGACTTGGACAGGATCACCATAGTTGATGTCACGAATAAACGTTTCCGGCACTAAAACTTCAACTTCAAATCCCCCTTCGCCTTGCAATTCAAACGCTGTTTTTCCTGCAGTTATTTCAACAAAAGGGTCGATCAGACGTTTTGCGATCCTGCCGGAAAAAGGTGCCCGGAGCACCGTTTCGTCAAGATCATTCCGGGCGGTTTTGAGTCGTGTTTGCGCAACATCATAACTGCTTTCAGCAGCTTGATAAGCCGCCTGAGCCTGATCTACCGCAGCTTGAGAAACAAAATCTTTTTTCTTCAGGTTTTTCTGGCGCTGCAGCATATTTTTCTTTTCAATCAAATCGGCTTTTGCTTTAGCAAGGTTAGCCTGGGCTTCTTCCAGAGCCAGTGTGTAATTTTTTTGTTCCAGCGCAGAAAGAACCTGATTCTTTACCACACTATCTCCTGCTTTAACCTCGACTTTCGCAATACGGCCACCAACCTGAAAGCTCAACTCGGACTCATTTGTTGCTTTGACAACCCCTGCTATCTGCCGGGAGTTGGCATCACTTGCTTCTGATACGGTAAGAGTTTTAACAGCACGCACCGGTTCTTCAACAGCTTCTCCCCCCATACAAGCAGTTAGCAGCAACATTGGGATCACGAATAAAAAAAGTGTCTTCATTATCCCCCCTTTTGGCCAGATCTTTTTAAATTTTCGGCTTGTCTTAAAAACCTCCTCCAAGACCAAGATACAGGTTCACACGCTGGACAAGCAGATCATATTCCATTCTTAGATAAGCACTTTGCGTTGAAATCGTGGAACGTTGCAATTGAAGAACATCCAGAAGCTCCCCTTCTCCCATTTTATATTTTTCTATGCTTATCTCTTCTGCCAACCTGGCATGTTTATAAGCAATTTTCAGACTTTCAGCTCGTCTTCTGAATATTGTCTCATTCGACAGCGCAGTTTCAATCTCGCCGAAAGCTGCCAACGCTGTTTTTTGATAATCAGCCAGTGCTTGTTTTTGGAATGCCTCAGCTGCTTCAACCCTGCCCTCCAGCCTGCCTGCATCAAAAAACGGGAACATCAAACTTGAAACAACATTCCAAGCGATATTTGCGGGATTGGTTAAATCTGATAATCCATCGCTTACACTGCCCAAACTCCCGGTCAGGTCAATGCTTGGCAATCTTGCCGCTTTAGCTTCTCTGGTTTCATCAAAAGCTGCCGCTACACGACGCTCAGCAGCAATGATATCCGGACGGCGTTCAAGAACTTCAGATGGAATGCCGGCAGGAACCGGGGCAGGAAGACCCGGAAGATCACCTGCAATATCAACAGCCGCTGATGGGTAACGGCCCAACAATGTTTCCAGACTGCGAAGAGCTTGTAAATGAGCACTTTGAGCATTCCCTAAAGCATCTTCCGCAACGGCTTTTTCCGATCTGACGAGATAAACATCCTGAACAGAAACCATACCCTCATCGAAAAAAGCTTTTACTATTTCAAGCGTTTTGACATAATTAGCTACGTTGTTTTCTGCCAGTTGCTGCTGCCGTAAGGTTTCAATTGCCAGAAAGTAAGCTTTCGTTGTTTGCGCTACCAATGAGAGTCTCGCATACGCATAATCCATTTTTGCAGCAACAAGCTCTTCTATCGCAGCTCTCTGTCCGCTACGAATTCGACCCCAGACATCCAGTTCCCAGGCTATATCCAGAGAAACTCCCACCGAAGAAATATCTTCAGATAAGGCACTGTCCATATTGCCCTGATTGGTGCCCTGCAAGGCAAGTATCACGGCAGGACTTAAATCCGCTCCGGCTTGCTTTGCTAAAGCAGCTGCCGCTTCAATCTTGGCGGCAGCAATGCGAAGGTCGAAATTCCTTACAAGAACTTCTTTCACCAAGGCATTCAGCTTGGTATCGTTAAATATCTCAAGCCAGCCGGGTTGAAGACCCGAGCCAGGAGCCTCCTGTGCAGCAATGCTTCTAAAATCTGCAGGAATATCGAATTCAGGGGCAGTTGAAGGAGACTCCCTTTGCACTGTAGTACAATTGGAAAGAAAAGCGGTTAAAGCTATCAGTGTCGGTATCGTTAATCTTTTCATGCTTTTCAAATCCTACACAGCTCCATATGTAGTTGTCAATCATTTCCGATTCCGAACAATCAGAGAGCCATTAACCGTCCACATTTTTTTTAGTCTACAACATATGAGTCCTGCAAGTCTGACAGTGATAGCTGTGAGCTATAAAAATTGAACATTCTTCTTCGGTAACAGAAAGGACATCACATCGAAAACAAACATCGATATACTCAAGGGCACTTCTAATAATATCGTAATAATGAAGCACATTTTGGCACTTCCGGCAATAATTACGAAAAAACCCGAGACTACCACAAAGACTCTCCACTTGCTGCGGAACTATGCTTTTTTCTTGAAGAAAGGGGAAGATGGAAAAAGTAAAAAGACGATATACTTATCAGCAACACCGATCACAACTCTTTCTGGAATGACTATACAGAATGCGAGCACCTCGAAACGTCATACTTCTGGTATGAACAGCATACCGAGCGGCACAAGACAATAGAGGCTTCCGTCAGTTGACCGTTACGCAGCTTTTTTCCTGAGAAAAAAATAACCGGTCAACACAATAACACACAGGGCGACAAACCATACGCCGGGAGAAAAACCAGCACCACCTTCATACATGTTGAAAGCGCCAAAAATAAAGAAAATACCTGCGGCTCCGACCTTGATGATGTTTTCCGATAACTTTTTGCCAAGGACTTTCCCCACTACAATCGCCAGAGCATCGGCAAGTACCATGCCGAGGGTTGAGCCGATCCAGACAGGGAAAAAAGGGTTCGTCGTAGCAAGAGAAAGAGTGCTCAGCATGGTTTTATCGCCAAGTTCGGCAATAAAAAATGTACTGAATACAAGCCAGAAGGGATGAACCGCCGTTTTGCATGATCCGTTTCCATCATCGAGACTGTCCCCTCTCAATGTCCAGAAACCATAAACGATAAAGGATATCCCGGCAACGAACAGTACCCAGTCGACGGGAAGCAGTCCTCCTAAAATATTCCCGGCAGCTGTAGAAAAAACATGCACTACGATGGTTGAACAGAATATTCCCCACAAAACGACTTTCGCATTGAAGCAAGTGGCGAGAGTCAGGGCAAGAAGCTGTGACTTGTCGCCAAGTTCAGCAATAAATATCAGAGCAAGAGACAACCAGAATGCATCCATGGCAGGTACGAACAAGGCAATATTCTCTAATAACGGGGACAATATTATCGAAAAAAAGTGAGTTAAACAAGTAAGCCATTCAACCCCGTTGGTTGGTTTTCACAAGACGTGCTGTATCGAAACCGCGGTCTTTCAATCGCCCAATGATGTCATCATAGACTACTCCCTCCATATAAGGAGTACGGCTCAAAATCCAGAGACTTCGCGACGTAGGCGTCGATACAGCCGCCCAGGAATAATCGTCGGCAAGATCAACAACCCAGTAGTCACCTTTGAAAAATCTGAAAAACTGTACCTTGAGCTTAGCATTTCCACTTTCCGGGACGGAATATGCTTTTGCCCTTACAGATTTCTCCCTTCCTTTTCGTTGACACGAGTTGCGAACATCGACGTACCCTTCCTTGTTGAGGGTGTACTCGGCCTTTGTTTTTATGCACCCCTTCTCTTCTTTCGGGGCAAAAGAAGCTATCTCATACCAGGTCCCGCAATATCTTACAACATCAACTGACGGCACTGTCGATGGTTCTCTGGAGGGAGTTTTTTTTCGGAAGATTTTCTTTAACATAGCGCAAAGTAATTGGTTAGGGTAACAAGATCATAAATCATTTTTTCCCACACAATCCCCGACTCATTTCACCTAGCCATTAATTGTTTATTTTTTATTGTCATGCAGACATGGCACTTTCAAAAACATTCGATGTAACTCCAATCTTTAAACGATAGTGCATGATTATTCGATCCGCAACCCTTGACGATATCGATCGCTGTATTGAACTCCTCATCTGTCTTTTTGATCAGGAAGCTGAATTTTCCCCGAACCCTGCACGTCAGAGAAAAGGACTGCTTATGATCATTCAAGATCCTTCCCGAGGAACCATTCTTGTTGCTGAAGACCCGAAAAGGGGGTTCATTGCAGGCATGACAGTCCTGCTTTATACCGTCAGTACCGCTCTCGGCAGGAAAGTCGCACTTCTCGAAGATCTTATCATTGACCCTGCGTATCGTTCACAAGGCATTGGAACACACCTGGTCACACATGCAATCCACCTTGCTGAAAACGAAGGATTCGCTCGCATCACCCTTTTAACGGATAAAGATAATGGAACAGCTCAGGATTTTTATCAAAAGCAAGGATTCACCAGATCCGGTATGGTTGTTTTCAGAAGAATAATTTCACCTCTGCGATGAACTTTTTACCCTTGAAACTATTTTAGATGAATATCTTTGGAAGATGATGATTCTGATTCATCGCCAACCCAGAAAAACAGATGTTCTTTTTGTTCCTTGTTTTCTTGTAATTCATAAACCAAAGGAGAAACAGCTATGGATAAATGGATATGTGAACCATGTGGTTATATTTACGACCCTGATTACGGAGATCCTGATAACGGCATAGAACCTGGAACCCCCTTTGAGGATATTCCCGATGATTGGGTATGTCCGGTTTGTGGTGTCGAAAAGAGCTTTTTCGTAAAAGAAGAAGAGTGATCGACCCTGTTTTTGCACTCTTTGCAAGGCGGCGTCATCATCGAAAAACGCCGCTTTTTTCTTCCCTCCCGTTCAACCGGTATTTCCGCCTATCCGGCTTTATGCTTCAACGTTGACAACCCTGCCGCAAAAAAGCCGTGCGAAAAATGCGGTTAATTTCACGATCTACAGTGAAATAACTATTTTGGGCTATATTTTCTGTTCTTTACTGCAAGCATCTCTACAGCCTATGCCATTCTTGATTATCCCTGCGCAGCATGCTTTTCATGGAGAAACCGCTTTTTATAGACCTGCCAGTAACTTTAAGTAGAAAAATCATGAAACAATGGCGCAAAAGAAATGACGCTCTTGGAACAGTCAACCGGGGTGATCCCTGTGAATCGGGGCTTTGCACACTCTGCACATCCGACTGCAAAGGCAAATGTGAAACCTGGCTCAGCTCACTTATGGGCAGAAAACTGCTTTATCCCCTACATTTCGGAGAGACAACCTCCGGCTCTGCTTCGGTAACTACCGAAGGTGCCGGATATCATGCCCTTAGAATTCAAGGCTATGCATACGGAGCCGAAGGTCTTCCGGAAGGGCTTTCCAATGATCCCGACGACTGCATTTTCCCAAACGTATCCATTGAAACCTCATTTGGAACCGAGACTGAAACCAAATGCCGCGTACCAATAATGACAGGTGCCTTGGGATCGACATTCATCGCAGCAAAATACTGGAACAGCTTTGCCGTTGGAGCGGCTATTTGTGGTTTTCCAATTGTGATCGGTGAAAATGTTGTCGGTGTTGACAGGAATTCGGTACTTAACAACGGTACCATCAGCTCAGCACCCGAACTGGAGCGTAGAATAGACATTTTCCAACGCTATTATGACGGCTACGGTGGTATTATCATACAAATGAACGTTGAGGACAGCCGAAACGGTGTTGCCCGCTACCTTGCCGAAAAATATTGCGATGATGTAATCATTGAACTGAAATGGGGACAGGGAGCAAAAGATATAGGTGGTGAAATACAAGTAAGCGATCTGCAATACGCGAGGTTTCTCAACGAGCGGGGCTATGTCGTCGACCCCGACCCATTCAACCAGCTCTCGGTAGCCTCGTTCGAGAATAAATCCCTGACTTCCTTTGCGAGGCATAGCCGCCTGGGAGCAACCGGTATATTATCTTCTGATGAATTGCGTGAGAGGTTCAGCGAAAGTGTTCGAGAATTACGGGAACTGGGCTTTAAACGTATCACCCTCAAAACCGGGGCTTATGGAATGGAAGCGCTTGCCCTGGCAATCAAATGTGCATCGGAAAACAACCTCGACCTGCTTACCGTGGACGGAGCAGGAGGAGGTACCGGCATGAGTCCATGGAACATGATGGAACAATGGGGAATCCCTTCATTGCAATTACACGCGAAAACGTGGGAATACTGCAATATCCTTGAGAAAAACGGCATAACCGTACCAGACATCTCTCTTGCAGGCGGGTTTGCTCGTGAAGATCATATTTTCAAAGCTCTTGCTCTCTGTTCTCCTTATGCAAAGCTAGCCTGTATGGGAAGAGCTCCCATGATTCCTGGCTTTCTCGGCAGCAACATTGAAGGCGTATTCAAACCTGACAAAAAAACCGAGCTTTTCGGCCAGTGGGAAGAACTGCCTGCGGCAGTGAGAGAAAACGGCACAAGCCCTGAAGAAATCTTCGCCGGATGGGAAGCCGTAAAAGCAAAAGTCGGCACCGAAGAGATGGATGCGATACCTTTTGGAGCGATTGCCCTTTACGGTTATGTTGATAAGCTTTCCTGCGGATTGCAGCAGTTCATGGCAGGAGCGAGAAAATTTTCGATTCCATCGATCCACCGTAGCGATATAATGGCTGCAAACCTTGAAACTGCGGAAGTAACCGGAATCCCTTACTTGACCGATGCCCAGAATGATCTGGCGAAAACCATACTTCTCAGCTGACATCCCATTACAACTTTCCGGGCCGGGCCTCTGGTCAAAGATTTCATGACAGGCCTTGCCCGGTTTCCCGGTGGTAACGGTTACCCGCGTTAGTTAGCCTGATCTGAAAGGTTTTTACTGCCGGCAATTCCTGCTGCCTTGAACGCCGGATAGAGACTTACCAACAGCGACACGGCAATGGTTGCCACGGAAACGACCACAAAATCGGAAGTCTGCATGCTGACCGGGTAGGCTTCGATGATAAAAGCACTTTTCGACGGAAGCTCGATCAATCCGAAAGTCTTTTGGACTGAGCAAATCACCCAGGCAACAGCTGCCCCGATCGCTGTTCCCGCAAACCCGATCATTCCTCCCTCCATGATGAAAATCATGATAAACTGAGGTTTCTCCAGCCCGAGACACCGCAAATAAAACAGCTCTTTACGCTTATCTATGGCCGTCATGGTAAGAGAGCCGGTCAGGCTCAGCGCAGCCACTACGATAACCAGCATCAACACACTGAAACTCACCCATTTCTCAATCTCCATCACCCCAAAAATATCCCGGTATTTTTCTTCTAAAGGCCGAATCACATAAGAGTCTTCCAAACCATTTTCCTGAACCCAGGAACGGAGATTACGTACAAGTGCTGCATGCGTCGCGCGGTCATCACTTCCTCTTACATCGATACCCGAGTAAAGGTTTTCTTCCTGAAGAAGAATCCTTCTCGCCATTTCTCTCGATGTCAATACGTAGTGATCATTGAAGATACGTTGCAGGGAAAAAACCGACTCGACCTGCACGACAGGAAATGTCAGGGCAGGAAGAAGATAGGGTTGAGAAAGTGACTGCAATCCGAGAGCTATAAGCTCCGGGCTGAAGATTTTTACTTCGGCAGCCGGAGCCAGTTTGGCCTTGTATGCCAGCACCTCTCCAACAGAAACCGTCTCTCTGCTAAAATAAGGCACTTCCCGGCCAGTCTGTTTCATCAAACGATCATGCGCATTCCGGGAAATTCCCTTCACCATGACAAGTTCACTGTTCTCTTTACCAGAAAGAATCGCGGAACCTTCTGCAAACGGTTCCGCCGATACAACACCCTCGATCCCGCCAATCTGTGCAAGAAGTGAATCGGGAACTTCCATATGCGTTCCTTCTGCCGGCAATACCTGTGCAGGACTTTCAACTGTAACGAAAAGATCCCAGGCAATTTGTTGAAAACCATTCAAGACACTCATGACGACAAGCAGAGTACTGACCCCGAGAATAATTCCCGTCAGACTGATTGCAGATATGATATTGATAACCCT
Organism: Prosthecochloris marina; assembly: GCF_003182595.1. Classification (NCBI taxonomy): domain Bacteria; kingdom Pseudomonadati; phylum Chlorobiota; class Chlorobiia; order Chlorobiales; family Chlorobiaceae; genus Prosthecochloris; species Prosthecochloris marina. The sequence goes on along the minus strand of NZ_PDNZ01000001.1, from coordinate 106,718 downwards.
GAACCGCTTTCTTGCGAAGCTGTAACGCAGTGCTATCCATAAACCCGGAGCGAAACGCATGAATACGTGTTGAATTATTTATTATGCATTGAATTTTTGGAAGTCTTTCATCAGCTTAACAGTGCTGTGCCCGGCTTCAAGGCAGCTGCCACCCTCGCTGGAATGAAGGCAAAAACAAGCGTCAACAGGCCGACAACACAAGAAACCATGAGGTAATCGAACAACTCTATCTGGATCGGAACATGTTTGATGAAATAATTCTTTTGAGGCAATGTTATAAGATGAAAATGAAGCTCGAACACCGAAAAGCCCAAAGCAAGCATGTTTCCTACAAGGATACCTATAAGGGCGATCAAAAATGCCTGGGCAAGAAATATTCCGCTGATTTTTCCCGGAACAAGTCCTAAAGCACTCAGCATGCCGATCTCTTTTGTCTTTTCAATGATCAACACGAGCAGTGTGGAAATAATATTGAAAACCGCCACCACCGTAATGGTTATGATCAGAAGCGGAGTGATGTTCCGCTGCAACTTCAACCACTCGAAAAGGTTGGCATAGCGCTCAAAAACCGTATAACCATAAAAAGGATAACCCAGTGCATCAACAGACTCGGTGGCTGTGGCATTCAGCCGTTCTATGTCTTTCACCATAACCTCGTAACCGCTAAGGAGTGCTTTTTCAGCATTGAAAAAACGCTGCATCGCTTCAAGATCTGCGATGACCATGTAATCATCAAATCCTTCGTTGAGTCCTGTTTCATAAATACCACTGACTGTAGCCAACTCGAGTTCCATTGAGGAAAGAAGATCGACAATATTGTCGCCAGCCTGAATCAGTTTTCCTGAAGTCCCTTTTGCAGTGCTGATTATCATGACTCTGCTGCCCGGAGACAGCCGAAGAGATTCAGCGAGGGGTTTTCCCACAAGGATATGCAAAGACGGCAACGTTTCATCGGGAAACCAGGCTCCGTCAACGATGTTCTTCTGCAGAAATGCCGGAGGATTTTCTCTTGAAACCCCCTTGAGCATGGCTGGTTTAATCAGTTCATTCTCTCCCTCCCTACTCTGGAGAATGATACTTTTTTCCATGAAAGGAGTAACGGAATCGATATTTTCGATGTTGTTCAGACGAAGCGTATCGGCAGGAAGAGGATAAAAAAGATTTCCCTGAGCCTGTCTGATCTGAAAATGTGAGCTGAAGCCGATCAGCTTGCTTTCAATCTGTGTTGAAAAACCCTTGACAATAGAAAGGGTAAGAATAAGCGCAGCAGTCCCCAACGCAATTCCCGCAACCGCTAAAAACACGATAAACGTCGGCTTCGATGATGAACGGGGCTTGAAAGCAAACCTTCGTGCAATGTATAACTCTGATTTCATACCTGGCATCTATCCTCTATTACCCAACCACTTTTATCACTCGCCCGCTTTTTTCTCTTCTCCTTTCTCTTGCTCACTCTCCCCTTCTTCTTCTATCTCAACCTCTCTGAAATGAACAACCTTGTTCCGCCCTGTCTGCTTAGCCCGATATAGTGCTTTATCCGCCTTATTTATAAGAGAATACCAATCAACCGCATCATCAGGGTAGGTGGCAATTCCCGCACTTATCGTCAATTGTCCACCAGGAACCGCTTTTTCATGATAAAACGGTTCTGCCGCTATTATCTCCCTTAACCGGTCAACGATGTCAATAGCCTTTCTGCTGTTCGTACGGGGAAACAAGATCGCAAACTCTTCCCCGCCAAATCGAGCAGGAATATCGGCTTCTCTGCACTCTTCACGAATGATTCTTGCCATTCGTTCCAGAACGATATCACCTGCGACATGACCATTTGCATCGTTGTATGCCTTGAAACGGTCGATATCGATCATTGTCATGGAAACCCTCTCATTATAGCGTTTCGCCCTCGCTACATCAACGATGAGATGATCCTTGAAATGGCGGTAATTGTATAAATTTGTTTTTTCATCTTTTATAAAAAGCTCGTCAAGCTTCTTGTTTTTCAGTTCTATATTCTGGCAAAACCTTACGATTGAATCCGTTATCTCGTTTACATCATTTGAGAACTCTTCAGGTCGTATATTTTTCTTTACCTCTTCAGCGGTATCATGAAAACTTTCCGGAAGCTCCTCGTTGAGCATTCGCAGTTTTTCCGCTAACTGATTGAGCGGCATGACCGTCTGTCGATAGTTGCTGACAATCACCCATCCTGCAGAAATAATGATAACCACAAGAACGGCAAGCACAATGAAAAAAAAGAGCTGAACCGTATCGTAAACTTTTCCACTTGAAAGTCTTACGTCAATAGCGGTTTTCAGAATAATATCATCGAGCTCAAGAATCATCAGGGAAATACGGTTCCCCGCCTCAACTCTTTTCATTTCGATATCGACAATCATTTTTTCCAGGACCAACTGGTTCGATTTCATCCAGGAAGCAAGATCATGCATACGATTTTTTTCGGCTCGAGCTTGAAAATTGATCGAACGGAACTGAAGCAGCTTGGTATTCCGGATAATGTTCTGCAAAACCTCGGGACGATCGTGCGTAACACTTAACTGCTGATCTATAAGCGTCAGGGTTGATCGAAAATCGAGAAGATCCTTGTAAATCATCTGTACCTCGTCGGCTCTTTTCTGCAGCTTCCCCTCATAAACAATGAAACCCGCTGTCCCGCCGAACAGCAAAATGGCAAAGAGCACCCCGGCATAGATCGTCGGCTTGAACGAGATAGGACGAAAAGATGTTTTAGCGGTTTCAGGCATGTAAGACATAGCTTACTTTTGGATACTCATAGCTGCTCGCGGTTGAATATCATGGTTCATTTAAGCTGGATGAGATATGCAGGATTTCTATAAGGAGCCAGAGAGCTGCTTACAAACCCTTTCTGCCCCTCTTTTGCCAACCAGGCACCGAAACCCGCGGCCAAAGCTCTTTCCTTTCGATACATATAATAAACAATAAAGCTAAGAGGATATTTTCCTTGATAGATCATGTCCTGCGAAGGCATTACCGGAGCATCCCCTTTCTTTTTGCAGAGAGGCACCACCCTGAATGCCGAAGAGACCTGCCCCGAACTTCTTCCCCCCTTCAGCCTTGACAAAGGCAGGATACCTATAGCACCTTTCTCTCCTGCAACAAGCTGCATGACTTCTTCGTCATTTTCTGCATGCCATGCAGTCAACGTGCTTTCAGTTGGAACCGCCATTGCAAGAAACTGTTCCTGCAGTCTGAGATCCTTATTGTTAAGATATGCCTTGATCTCCCCACCGTTATCCCAGTGGACTTTCCTTGCTGTGTAGATCTTCGCCAGATCCTCTACACAAAGAAATGGAACAGGATTGGCTTCGTTGACAATGCAAACAACCGCACTTCTGGCGACGGGTTCCAAACGATAGTTCATTTTTTTCCTTTCAAGAAGAGAGACTTCATATCCCCCCGGCTTGCCACTCCAAAGCATCGCCCCGATGTCTTCCTGCAGAAACCGGTTAAAAAGATCGGTAAAAAATCCAGTTTCAAGCACTATTGAAGCGTCGGGATAATAATGGCTGAAAACAGGAACAATATCTTCTGCAGTCACACTGAGAGCTTGTTCGACACCGACTCGAAGCAAACCGCTTTTTGCAGTTTCAGTCGTAACCGCACTACCAGGCCGGTTGCTCGCTATTCTGAAAATAGCGACTGCAGCGACACAGATGACAGCCAGCACCACAACAAAGACAAATCTCTTTTTGCCGAGCATACCAAAACCTCATATCTACGTTGTTCTGTTCATCATATTTGAGCAAAGATAGAGAAAAAACCACCTTCCTAAAACCTTGCAATCAACACAGAAATCGCTATTTTATCCATATTAATGAATATTAATTCACAGAAAGAATATATATTCAATATTATAATTCATTTTATTTCAATAAATTACCTCAAATTCATCCATTTTTACGGATAGTATCTCAAGCGATGAATAGGTTTTCAATGTAATAGTAAAATCATGAGAGGCTACAAAAAACCCACAGTATCGGTTATCGGTGCTTCAGGTTACTCGGGTGCAGAACTGACAAAAATTCTTCTCAGACACCCTTCGGTAAAACTTGAAAAACTCTACGCACATACTCAAGCTGGAAAGAAGGTTCAAGACGTTTACCCTTTTCTCGATACCGATGCTGTCTTTGAATCTTATGGAGGAGAAAAAGACACAGACATTTATTTTCTTGCCCTGCCTCACGGAGAGGCGTCCTCGATAGTTCCCAAACTCGCTGATGCGGGAAAGCTGGTAATTGACCTTTCGGGGGATTTCCGTCTGAAAAACCCGGAAGAGCACTTGAAATATTACCTGAAAAGCAAAGATCCCGATGCTGTTCTTACCTATGCAATGCCTGAGCTTTTCCATGACGAGATACAACAGGCCAAAGCAGTAAGCAATCCCGGATGCTATGCAACGAGCATCATCCTTGGAATTGCCCCGCTTGTTAAAAAGCCGTTGAACAGTGCACTGGTAAAAAGCATAAACTGTTCAGCCATATCCGGAATATCAGGTGCCGGCAGGTCGAGTAAAGTCGAGCTTTCTTTTTCGGAAATGAGCGGAAACATACGTGCATACAAGGTAGGCAAGCATCAGCATACCCCTGAAATTCTTCAAGCGCTCGATACGGATACCGTTGAACCACGTTTTGATTTTCTCTTTACTCCGATGATTGCCCCGCTTGTCAGAGGAATCTACGCGGTTTTGAATATTCAGCTTGATAAACATCTTCCGGTTTCACAAATTGAGAAGCATTTCAAGGAATTTTACCGCTCGGCTCCCTTTGTCCGGGTAAGACCAACCATGCCTGAAATACAACATGTGGCTTACACCAACTATTGCGACATCCATATTGCAGAAAGTACCGATAACGGTTCAGCGGTGATTGTCACGGCAATCGACAACCTGGTAAAGGGTGCTGCAGGACAGGCGGTACAAAACATGAACATTTTGCTCGGCTATGATGAAACTCTCGGATTACTCTAAAGGACACAAAGCTGTTTCAGCTATCAATGCACTTGCCACCGAAACAATCTGGCCTGAGCACACAACGCCTCTCAATACCAGGGATGCTGAAAAAAAGCAGTTCTGGCCAAAAGGTTTTTCTGCCGGCACAGCACATGCAGGAATCAAGCCGGCCAAAAAAGATCTTGTGATCATCAAGTCTGACGAACCTTCGTCGGCAGCAGCTGTTTTCACCAGAAACCTTTGCAGTGCCGCACCTGTAGTTGTATCGAAAGAGCACCTCGAGCAATCGGCTTCTTCGATACGTGCCATAATCTGCAACAGCGGCAATGCAAATGCCGCTACCGGAGAAAAAGGATTGACGGATGCCAGAACAACGGCAGAAAAAACAGCCCGAATCCTTGGCATATCATCTCAGGAAGTCCTTGTTTCGTCAACTGGTGTCATCGGCTCCTTCCTGCCGATGGAAAAGATAAACAGCGCGATCGACTCACTTTCAGCGGTTCTGTTCGAAGCTTCGTGTGCAAAAGCTGCCGAAGCAATCATGACAACCGACACCTTTCCGAAATATTTCGGGCTGGACATATCACTTTCAATCGGCACCGTTCGTCTCTCGGGCATAGCAAAAGGATCGGGAATGATCTGTCCCGACATGGCGACTATGCTCGCTTTTCTTGTGACCGATGCGAAAATAGAACAGAAGCTGCTTCAGGAAATGCTCTCGAAAGCGAATGAAAAAAGCTTCAACACCATTACGGTCGATGGTGACACAAGTACCAACGATATGGTAGCCTTGTTGTCAGGATCGTCTTCGAACACCAGGATTCTACCCGGCAGCCGCGACGCTCAAGTATTCTATGAGGCACTGGAGAGTCTCATGACGTTTCTCGCAAGACTGATCGTCATGGATGGCGAAGGCGCGACCAAACTGGTGAAGATCCGAGTGGAAGGAGCCGCAACCGATCTCGATGCTCAAAAAGCTGCACGAACCATTGCCAACTCCAGCCTGGTCAAAACCGCTCTTCATGGAGAAGATGCAAACTGGGGTAGGATCATCGCGGCTGCCGGAAGATCGGGTGCCGTCTTCAACCCGGAAAACGCCTCGATACAATTTGACGATCTTCTCATTCTCCAGCCGGGCTATGTTTCGGATTTCTCGGAAGAGAATGCAAAAAAAATTCTCAGCCGCAACAGCTATACGATTATCGTATCCCTGGGTGACGGAGCGGGCAGCGCTGTGGTCCACACCTGCGATTTAAGCAAGGAATATATAGAGATCAACGGCAGTTACAGAACATGAAAAACCTTTAATTCGGCAGGCGTTCAATGAAAGAATCTCTTGAAAATCTCACTCAATCCACCATTGGTCAGGTACTCATCGAAGCCCTGCCCTATATCCGGAAATTCGAGGATAAAACCTTTGTGATCAAGTATGGCGGTGCCGCCATGAAGGACGAGGTGCTCAAAGATGCCTTTGCGCAGAACATCACCCTTTTACGCAAAGTGGGTATCAACGTCGTTTTGGTTCACGGTGGGGGTGATGCAATTACCAAAACAGCGGAAAAGCTCGATGTGTCGACGCAATTCATCCATGGAAAAAGGGTCACCGACAAGGAAATGATCTCGATCGTGCAAATGACCCTTGCAGGAAAAGTCAACCAGGATATCGTCCGCCTCATCAGCGAACACGGAGCAAAAGCCGTTGGTGTAAGTGGTCTGGATGCAAATACAATCAAGGCCATCCCCTGTAAGGAAGCGGCATCACTCGGTCTTGTTGGTGAAATCATCCGAATAAACACCGGTTATCTCGACCTGCTTTGTCATGCCCGACTCATCCCGGTTATTGCACCAATCGGGTTCGACGATGAAGGCAACGTTTACAATATCAATGCAGACGATGCTGCCAGCGCAATCGCCATTGCGCTCAAGGCGGAAAAACTTATTTACGTCAGCGACGTTGCCGGGGTTTATCATGGCGAAACAATCCTGAAAAGCGTCTGCAAGGCAGAAGCCGCCGACCTTATCGAAGACGGAGTGATTTCAGGCGGTATGATACCTAAAGCACTTTCAGCGTACAAAACACTTGATGGAGGCGTCAAAAAAATTCATCTTATCGACGGCAGACTCATTCACTCTCTACTGCTGGAAATTTTTACCGACCAGGGTATAGGAACACAGTTCGTTACGGAAAGAGATTCAGACCTTTAACCACATTCATGGAGATATCTATTGGAAACTCATAGCGACAAAAGGGATTTTCTCGGCTTTTCCCATTTGGATGCCGGAAAAATCATAGAGCTCTTCGACTTTTCCCTGTTTATCAAAAAACAGCGCCAGGCAGCTTCTTCCTCCGAGTCCTACAAACCCTTATCAGGGAAAACAGTTGCCATGATATTCAACAAGCCATCACTCAGGACAAGGGTTTCATTTGAGATAGGCATACACGAGCTTGGCGGCTATGCTGTTAACCTTGAGGGAAAATCAATAGGAGTCAACTCACGCGAAGCTGTCGAAGACATTGCCCAGCTTCTTTCACGTTACAATGATGCAATTGTCACGAGGCTTCACGAACACAGCGTAATCGAGTCGCTTGCCGAAAACGCCACAATACCTGTCATCAACGCACTTACCGACCTTTCTCATCCTTGTCAGATCCTTGCCGATGCCTTTACACTCTATGAAAAAGGATTGTGGAACGACAATATCAAGGTGGTCTTCGTCGGTGACGGCAACAACGTAGCGAATTCCTGGATAGAACTTGCCGGGCGGCTTCCCTTCCATTTCGTTCTTGCATGTCCTGAAGAGGAGGAGCATCAACCTGATGCCTTCATTCTTGAAACAGCAAGAAAAAACAGTGCGAGCACCATAGAGATCATTCATGACCCAATGAAAGCGGCGCGAGACGCTGACGTTCTTTATACCGATGTCTGGACCAGTATGGGCCAGGAAGATGAAACCGAAAAACGGCTTGAAACCTTCAGTAAATACCAGATAAACTCCGAGCTACTCGGCGTTGCGAAACCTTCTGCAGTGGTCATGCACTGCATGCCGGCTCATCGTGGCCAGGAAATAGCCGCGGAAGTAATGGATGGCCCACAATCCATTATCATGGACGAGGCAGAAAATCGCCTTCATGTCCAGAAAGCGGTTCTCGTTAAACTTCTCAACCATGAAGAGTATCGAAGGTTTCATTTGACCCACAGGCTTCAGAACGTTGCAAGCAAACTCACCTCCTGATCCCGGAAAAGCCATGGGAAAACAGAACCGGCAACGAAAAATCAAGGAGCTCCTTCAGAACAATGAGGTAGGGAATCAACATGAGCTCCTGCAACTGCTGCTGAACGCTGGCATCGATATCGCTCAGGCAACATTGTCGAGAGACTGTTCTGAGCTTGGTGTCATTCGTTCGAGGACAACGAAAGGGTACCGTCTCGTGTTCCCCGAAGACACTCCCGGACAGATGATCAAAGGCCTCGTGGAAATGGAAATACAGACCATCGATGCCAATGAAACAACGATAGTCATCAAGACACTTCCCGGTAGAGCACATGGTGTCGGTTCTTTCATCGATCACTTCAAGCATCCGAAAATTCTGGGAACACTCGCAGGAGACGATACGGTTCTTGTCGTCCCGGCGTCCGTTAACGATATACGCTCAATCCTTGAGTATATTCAATCCAATCTTTTTAAAACCTGATCAAAGAGCATATGAAAAAGGAAAAAATTGCTATCGCCTATTCAGGCGGACTCGACACCTCCGTTATGATAAAGTGGCTGAAAGATAAATACGACGCCGATATCGTTGCCGTTACCGGTAATCTCGGACAACAGAAAGAGATCGAAAATCTCGAAGAAAAGGCCATCGCTACAGGAGCCTCGAGCTTTTCTTTTTTAGATCTCCAAAAGCCGTTCGTCGAAGAATACATCTGGCCCGCACTCAAAGCTGGAGCCCTCTATGAAGATGTGTATCCACTTGCAACGGCTCTTGGACGTCCACTGCTTGCCAAAGCCCTTGTAGACGTAGCACTTTCCGAAAACTGCACCATGCTTGCGCACGGCTGTACCGGAAAAGGAAACGACCAGGTTCGATTCGAAGTCACCTTCGCCTCTCTTGCGCCACACCTCAAGGTGCTCGCCCCTCTTCGTGAATGGGAGTTCACATCAAGGGAAGCGGAAATCGCCTATGCGGAGGAACACAATATCCCGGTATCGGCAACAAAGAAGAGCCCTTACTCCATCGATGAAAATATATGGGGGATAAGTATCGAATGCGGCGTCCTCGAAGACCCTATGGTCGCTCCACCTGAAGATGCCTATCAGATCACGACATCCCCTGAAAAAGCACCGGACAAGGCTGCGGTCATCGATATCGAATTCGAACAGGGTGTTCCCGTTGCGCTCGACGGGAAAAAAATGGAAGGTCTCGATCTCATCCTGGAACTCAACAAGATTGGTGCTGCACATGGAATCGGTCGTCTCGACATGGTTGAAAACCGCGTAGTGGGAATCAAATCGCGGGAAATATACGAAGCTCCAGCAGCAACCATCCTGCATTTCGCTCACCGCGAGCTCGAAAGGCTGACGCAGGAAAAATCCGTCTTTCAATACAAGAAAAACATCGGTCAGGATTATGCCAACCTGATCTACAACGGAACATGGTTCTCTCCAATGCGAGAAGCCCTGGATGGATTTGTCGAAGCAACCCAGAAAAACGTCACCGGCCTGGTGCGCGTCAAATTGTTCAAAGGCTCGGTCACACTGCTCGGCAGAACCTCACCATGGTCACTTTACAACGAAGAGCTTGCAACCTATACCGAAGCCGACACATTCAATCACAAGGCTGCAGAAGGATTCATTCATCTTTACGGCCTTAGCCTGAAAACCTACAGTGAGGTTCAAGCGAAAAACAGATCTTGAAACAAGCAATCAAGAACACAAAAAACCGACCACTACGACGACTCTCACTACCCCGGTCTTTCTTCGGCCGGGGTTTTTGTCGCCCCTGATTGCTTTTCATTCTGAGGAACAGTAACTTTAACTATCTCTCTTTCAAATAGTTCCGCCCTCTTTACCAATCCGTATCCCAGGAGGTTTTACATGAAAAAGACCATTGTAGCCGCATCGTCGTTCGTGCTCTTGTTGCTGCTCCAGTCTGTCAGTTGGGCATCAGCCAACCAATTCACCGGCACATGGATCAATTCGGACACGAACACCCGTGGAATCACCAAACTCGAAATAATGCAACAGGGCTCCGCTCTCAGAATGCATGCCTGGGGCAAATGTCAACCTGACGATTGCGACTGGGGCGAAGTCGCTGCCGCAATTTACGCCTCCAGCACTTCGGGCAACATGATACAGACAGGTAAAGTCATGTCGGCAATTTACACAACCGGCTCCAACCAGACCCTCATTGTCGTCAAACCTGCCGGCAAAAACCGTCTCAAAGCAGAAACGTTTACCCGTTTCACCGACGGCAGCAACCGTTCCAACTACACCAACACTTACACGTTCAAGAGGATGCTCCAGCTCATGCCTCTGCCTATCCCCACACTGCCAGTTCCTGTAATTCAGGAAGATTGCATCTCCTTCAACCCACAGACAGCAACGGTCAAAAAAATCAATGGCAGCTGGAAAATTGTCGACGGTAATCACTGGATGTTCGACTTCGGCAATAAGAAAAACGAAGCCTATAGGTCGCTTAAAATCATCAAGCACTACGGGATGAACCAGTCGTGCTTTGTCGGTCGACCTGACCCGAGCTTCCAGTATATGCTGGTTTCAGGACAAGCTCCACAAGGCGGAATCCCCGGTGAAGATTGTATAGGTTTCAATCCCGATACCATAGAGGTGAAAAACATCAATGGACGCTGGAAAATTGTCGACGATAATCATTGGATGTTCGACTTCGGCAATAAGAAAGCAGAAGCGGAAAAAGCCTTTGCCATCATTAAAAAATACGGTTTCAACCGCACATGCTATGTCGGAAGACCTAATGCAAGTTTCCAGTACCTGAGAAAATAACAGCCTGCATTATCACATAAGGGCACCTCTATAAATTGTCGCGAGCGCCTTGAGTACGAGGCGAACGGAGCGCAAAAACCGGAGTGTACACAAGCTACATGAGGATTTTGAGCACCGATCAACGAAGTAATCATGATGTGCAGCAAATTAATAGAGGTGCCCATAAGCAAAGCTTTCCGGTCTCTTCGTAAGGACCGGAAGGCTTTTTTTCTTCTTCATTTACCAGCTCATTCACTCACCCCCCTTTGATCATGAGTCAACTGCTTCCCCGTATAACTTGTTTGTTTTTTTGTATTATACTTTATTATTTAAAGTACTTTACCATCAAAAACCAATAAAGCCCCAACTTTTTGGACGGAACAATATTTCTTATCTTCCGCCTTATATACTTAACCAACTTGATCTTAAAACCGATGAGCACGAAAAAAGGCAGCGAAAAAGAACTCTTATGGCAAAGCAGATTCAGCGAACCTTTCGACCGGGAAGCCCTTCTTTTCTCATCCTCCGTCGATGTGGATAAAGCGTTGTATCAGGAAGATATCAAGGGTTCCATCGCTCATGTAACAATGCTTTCGGAAGAAGCTATACTACCTGTTGAAGAAGCGAGATTGATTATCGAGGGACTTGAAGAAATCGAGCAGGAAATCAGTTCAGGCGCACTTGTGCCCGACTGGGAAGATGAAGATATCCATACGGTTATCGAAAACCGCTTGAAGGAAAAAATCGGACCGATAGCAGGTAAAATGCATTCGGGAAGAAGCCGCAACGATCAGGTAGCAACCGATACGAGGCTGTACTTGAAACGTACCATAGATGAACTTCGCTCGGCACTCGACGCACTGAAAAGCCTGCTTCTTGAAAAAGCCGAAACCTACCGCCACACGATCATTTTCGGCTATACCCATCTGCAACGAGCTCAGCCGATATCCGCGGGGCATTACTACCTCTCATACTTCAACATGTTTCTTCGAGACAACCAACGGCTTGACGACCTCTTTAAACGTGTTGATATTTCCCCGCTTGGAGCCGCCGCATTCGCCGGAAGCACACTGCAGCTCAATGCACAAAGAAGCATGGAACTGCTTGATTTCAGCACACTGTTCGAGAACAGTATAGACGCTGTCAGCGACAGGGACATCATCATCGAGTTCATCTCGGCCTGTTCCATTATCATGATGCACCTTTCGAGATTCTGTGAGGACCTCATACTTTGGAGCAGTTCGGAGTTCAACTACCTCGAAATCAGTGACGCTTTCGCGACCGGCTCCTCGATCATGCCCCAGAAAAAAAACGCAGATATTGCCGAGTTGGTCAGAGGGAAAACAGGTAGGGTGTACGGCGACCTGATAAACATCCTGACCATCATGAAAGGACTTCCCCTCTCCTATAACCGAGATATGCAGGAGGACAAACCACCACTGTTCGATGCTGCGAAATCGACAATTTCAAGCGTAAGAATTTTTTCAAAAATGCTGGCTCATACCAAGCTGAACGAAGAAAGACTCACAAAACTCACAGCCGAAGACCTCAGCCTTTCAACGGAAATCGCCGAATATCTTGTAAGAAAGAATCTGCCCTTCCGCGATGCACACAGGATAACGGGGAAAATCGTCAGCCATGCAATTGAATCGGCGACATCTTTACCGAATATCCCTCTTGAAACTTACCGGAGCTTTTCCGAGCTGTTCGATAGTGACCTCTATGATGCGCTTCAACCTGAAGCGAGCGTCAACACGAAACAATCACATGGAAGCACCTCTTTTTCATCTGTAGACGAGCAGATAAAAAATGCCAGGAAAAAACTGAACAGGTAAAACGAACGGATGCCGACAGGTGAAAGAGATGTTCGAAATTCACCTGTCGGCATCACAGCACCTACACTATGATATGAAAACAGCAACCGTTTTGCCCGGCCAGTTCACTTTCCGTTTACCTGCAAGGGAGCGACTTCTCTTTCAGCCATACTTTTTCCCGATAAATCAGCCATATCTGCGACAACTGCCGCTGACTGGGTAAGCAGAATATCGGGGTCGTCCTCCTCGTTCCACTGAGCATCAAATCCCTGAATACGATCCATTTCCACCTTGAAATCCGGTTCATAGAGTGAAATGAACTCTTTTTTCCTGAAACTGCTCAGAAGATCCAGGTCTTCGAGGTAACGAACATAAAGAGAATCTTTATCGACTCTCTCATGATACTTCTCGTTGAGAACCTTGATATCATCACCTGAAAGCCAACCGGTTTTTAAATGATCGGTAGCCGACACAACATCCCATTGGAGACTGCTTGGATAGGCATCTTCACCGACAACCTCAGTGTCGATAAATGAAGGTATTTTGATATCCGGCGTGACACCGAGATTCTGGGTGCTTTCTCCGGAAACACGATAAAACTTGGCAATGGTCAGCTTGACTTGTCCAAGATCATCATTTTTCTTGTAGAAAAAATTGAATGGCCTGTTGATCTTGAGAATACTCTGTACCGTCCCCTTTCCAAATGTCCTTCCTCCTATAACCACACCTCTTCCATAATCCTGAATTGCTGCAGCAAGGATTTCCGATGCCGAAGCACTGTAACGATTCACAAGAACAGCAAGAGGACCATCATATGCAACATCAACTTCTTTATCTCGAAGAACCGTCATCCCTCCATGCGAGTTCTTGATCTGCACAACCGGACCTTCAGGAATAAAAAGACCCGTAAGCTTAACCGCTTCTTCAAGAGCTCCGCCACCGTTATTCCTTAGATCCAGAACAATTCCTTCAACACCTTCTTTTTTTAATTCCACAAGAATTTTTCTGACATCCCTGCTTGTGCTGCTATAATCAGGCTTTTTTTGTTTCTGACCCTCGAAATCCAGATAAAAAGCCGGTACGGTAATCACCCCTATTTTTCGACCGTTGGTGATGATGATTTCCTTTTGTGCCGACTGCTCTTCAAGCTTAACCTCGTCTCTGACAATCTGAATAATCTTAGCGGGTCCCTTGTTTCCCTGACTGACAGGAAGAATCTTCAGGCGTACAACCGATCCTTTCTTCCCACGGATAATCCGGACGACATCGTTGACTCGCCACCCGACAATGTCGACAACATTGCCTTTTGTACCCTGACCCACGCCAATGATCCTGTCGCCTTTCTTGAGCAAATCACCTCTGAACGCGGGGCCACCGGGAATCACTTCATTGACAACCGTATATTCGTTTTCATTTTGAAGTTTTGCACCGATCCCTTCGAACGAATGGCTCATATCGATCTGGAAGTTCTCATAGTCCAACGGCGAAAAATAGTTGGTATGCGGGTCGAATGATGTCGTCAGGGCATAGTTGAATGCCCGAAACGCATCTTCATCGTTCTGTTGTTCAAGCAAAGAAAGACGATTTTTATAGCGTTTGACAAGCACTTCACGAGGCTCTCCATCCGGCTCTTCTCCGGAATATTTCAGATTCAGGATCTGATATTTAGCTTCCTTTCTCCAGCGATCCTGAAGCTCGGCCTGATCGGAAGGCCATGCAATATCCTCGCTTTTGAGATTGAAGGTTTCACTCACACTGAAATCGAAACGGGCGGTATCGAGCAGGTCGATCATGAACCGCATTTTCTGTTTCGCCTGATTCAGAAACGTACCATAGACCATGAACCCGGCATCGACCTTACCGGCAAGGAACTCATCATCTATAGAATTGCCGATCTCTTTCTGAAATGACTCTACCTGTGATGCCAAAAAGTAACTCCTGGTTTCATCGAGCTGATCGAGAAAACGCGAAAGCACCTCCTGGGAAAGAGAATCGTTAATCGGCACCCGCCGAAAATGATACTGCATGAGGTAACGGCTGAGATACCTCTCCGCTTCCTCCTGAACAGGAGAAGCTTTGAGCGCAACTTCACCATGAGGTATGGCCGCTGTCTTTGATTGCACATCAGTAACCAAAAGTGCTAAGGAAATCAGAAAAACAGCACCGAAAATTATATATCTGTTTAAACGTCTTGACATGGACAACTTTTAGCTGACTTTGAGTAACAAACACATGTTGAATGTGGTCATAAATATAATATATATACAACAAACCCCTACCATAAAAGGCTTTCAATAATTTGAGGTACAAATAAAAGTCAATACAAGTATTCTTTTGATTCTGGTATAGTTTAAAAAAACCGATGCCGACAATCTATTAATTCCCTGAATTAATCCTTGCAATAAAAAAGCCTGCTCATATACAGCAGGCCCATACTCTTCCAGCTTTACACATTTCCCTCTGAAAAGGTTACTCGACTACCCTGTTTCTGTATTTTCTTTCCATCCACACGATCAAAGGCTGTATCAGCCAGCGCAACCCAAAAACAAATGCAAGTATACCCCATAAAATAATCTGATACCAAACAGGAAAATCCTCTAAAGCGCTTACAGCCTCTTTAATGATTGGCACTTTTTCAGGCCAAAACATAGCACAAACAAACAATGCCCCTACCGGAAAGTACATGAGGATCATTAGCACTTCGTCTTTCCAGGATTTTGCACTGTTCTCAAGCGCTATTCTATCCCAATCTTTCTGCTCTACTTGCCCATTTCTTGCTGCTTCCCTTCGAGCTTCAGCGTTAATCTTCTGTATTTCTTTATCGAGTATAATGGCCTCTTTTTTTCGCTCTTGGGCAATTTTGAACGGTTCAGCAATTGGGGAGATTATCGAGCCAAACCCGGCTTTGATTGCTGGCCAAATGCTCATTGCCGTATTCCAAAGTATTGATTGACGTTGATAAAATCATCGAGCATTCTTAGATCACGCTTCAACCATCCTCGTATGAATTTTAATTGGCTTCGGTTTTGGGATATTCTTTTCAGCCGATGTCCTATTCTCATCAGTACGTGCTGGCTCACGAACAATTCTATTTCTTCTCTCGACATCTTGTTTATCGCTCCTAATGTTATTGGACCGATTTCACCATCCGGCTCACAGTCCAGGCAGTATTGTGAATACATGAGGCTTTTTTTTATGCTACTATTCATGCCAAAATTGTAGATGGTTTCTGCCACGGCCTGATGCTCGATTTCGTCACCCCGCATGGCGTCCCAGTACTTCGATTTGTAAAACGCTCTGACCTGTTCCCTGCATTCTTCGGTTTGCCCTTTCCCTGCATGGACGAGGGGCCATCCCGACCATTCCGGATGGTAGTTTTTCGCTATGCCGGCAAAGGTGTCTCCACCTGCATCACCGCTAACGTTGTGTAGCGTAAACCCTCCTTCGTCACCGATTGTCTCGAGATAGGCTTTCTGAAATTCCGCCATGCTTATTTTTCCTCTTTCTCGTCCAGTCTTTTTCGAGTGAAAAAATGCCGGTATATCTCTTCTTCGCGTCTGTACATCTCGTTGATGAGACGGTCACTCAGCAGACCGGACAAAAAACCAACAACTAAAACCGCTTTACTGTCGAGCATCATAGTTTCACCGACTAAATACGCAATATAGAGTGAACAGAATCCAAGACCGAAATGCAGTAGCACTTTTTTCCAGTTATGTTGCACGCCCTTTTTAAGCGCGTGAAGCAGACTCGTAATGATTCCCGCGATCCCACTTATGATTAGTCCGAATAATTCAGGTTTTTCCATTCCGCACTCTCATTTATCAGCTTTGGCACACCTATAGAAGGACTAATGTCCATATAGTAACGGTCATTGGCTATTTCTTTACATCATCTATAGCTCGAGAACATCACCAAATTTTTTATACTGTGCACGGGGTGCCTGTTGAATCTTCCTGGGGTACCTTTTCCAGCAACGATTTGTCACTAGTTTCTAAGTATTGCGGGAGAAAACATGATGCTATTCTTGGTACCGACAACGTGCATTCCGAGAAATATTGTGTTGCGGGTTCTTCTCCACTTGCAGACAGCCTGGTTTGGAGCGCTTCTTTACTGTTGGAGGTGTTTTGCCAATGCTCATCAAGTATGGAAATGTTGTATACTGGAGTGCCTAAGAAGCATTGTTCACGCGTGGTTTTTTCAGTTTATTCCGCATTCTATTATTGTGATGATATAGTCCGGTGTGTTGACAAAGACAAAAACCAGACTACATATGCAACCTGCAAAAAATGTCCCATTTCCAACTCTCAGGCCTACATGTTACGCAGAGTCAGTAACAAGTGGCACTTGCCTTGACGAATCACTATCGTTATCAGTGCCTGCATATTTGTTAACCGTTATTTCTCTTTATATATCTCTACCTGTGTGTATTCTTCCACTTCCCCAGAATAATCACATGACAAACCAAACCCTATATTTGATTTTGTCCCATCACACCTATGTCGGATTTCAAACGTTGTACTTGTTGATATTGTTATACGTGCAATTCCAAAGCTTCTGTTTGCACCATTCTGTCCACTTGGCGCATACTCTGAACTACCTACGTATGTATTATCTCCTGTTACATCATATAATTTCGAACGATGCGCATTAACGTCGTAAACAGGGGTTGACCATTTAATTAAATAAGACCCAGCCGCAAGCGAAAACTGATTACTACTCAGAGATACAATATTGTCAGGATCTGCTTTTTTAGTATTTAAATCTCTTGTTTGATCCGATCCACTTGTGAACGTTCCCCCGTCTGTTCCTTGTGATTTTTGATCAGCCAGCAATGCATACGATATAAACGCAGATTTACTATGCATTTCAGACATATCTTTTATATCGAAAGGACTGAACCCTCTAACCACGGTTTCATTCCCCGCAGTTTTCTCTGCACTTGACACCTGAACAGGCAAAATATCAAATACAGTCCCCCCCGCTGTACTGCCATCATGCACCGCAATCTGCTTGGTATCTGTTAAATAAACGATTGTCCCTTCTTCAAGCGTTACTGCAGCATTTTGGCTTGCCGTTCCTCTAAGCTTCTTTTGTGGATTTACACTTGCCATATTAATTTATTTGTGACCCTGCTATTGTTCCTGTTACCTCCCATGTGACGTAGCTGTTGCCATCAACAGCAACACCAGCTAGACCGCCATCGCCATTAAAAAGTAATCCCGAGCCGTCGAAGCCATCTTGACCAAGATCACCGCCAGAACCACCTTGTACACCGAGTATAGCATATCCTGCCGAACCCCCTTCTGTAATTGTCCCGTCCGATCCTAAATTATCATCTTGATCATGCATGTACCCAGACCCGCCGATACCGAAGAGATAACCTGCTCCACCGCCGCCACCCGAAGAATACATTGCTCCCAACAGGGTTACAACACCAACACCACCACCACCACCTCCTCCGGCGATAGTGCCATTGTTGATGATAGTTACCGGTTGACGAGTATATAGAGCGTCAGCTCCATCTTCGCCGTCTTTTGAGCCGGGATAATTACCTCCGTCACCACCCTTACCTACTATGTAGCCGTTGTTAATGATCTTAAGAATAACCCCCGGCTCGCTCCATGTGCCGACAGTGAATGCAAAACCTGTATTTGTGCTTGTACCGATTTTTACGCCTGACTCGATCAAACAGGTAACTATGTCACCGCTTTTAGGAGCTGCATATGCTTTATCGTATTCGGTCCGGAAATTATAATCAGTCTCGTCGTTTGTAACGACAACCATCAAACCCTGATCCGGTTGATCGTCATATGTATGCCAGCTGATTTCTTGCGCTTCTACCTTTACAGATTCATCACCCGGCGTGGCTTTAACGACCTGAGCAGGCACTGGTACCTGTTCTCCGGTCCCTGACTGAAACGCCCACATCGACACATTATACCGCCCGGCAAGAGCCGGTACGCTCTTGCCAAACCGCCAAGCTGACCATTGCACTAATGACGGTGGATCTCGGAATCTCGAAAGCATCTTATAACACAAATCCGTTCCTGTAGGCCGAGTAGTTATCCATCTACTGTATATTTTTTTGATCGCCGGTTGTCCACCATACAGAGTCTCAGCTAACGTATCAACATGAGATACTGCTGCTCTGTAGTTTATCCCTTCATCAAGCTGCTCTAATGGATTGCGTAACCCATACCAAACCCACACTTGCGACAACCGTTTATCCAACTGCTTTTTACAGTCAAAACTGTTTGATATAATATTGTCTTCATCATATAGCTCAGTTTGGGTAGTCAGTTCCCTAACAACGTCTAATCGTATTTTTTGGTTTAAATCATCTGTATATAGAATTAAACCTCCCTGCTCGAGCAATTCATTGATAAGATCTTTAACGCTTGTCGGCTCCGCTACTAAAGTGTAGTAACGCCTCCCATTGAGATAGACATTTGTTTTTTGCTGCCAATCTGCTAAGTTAATCCAACTTGCTGGTGTTGTTGTATAATTGACAAGCAAATCATAGATAATATCCGCCGGATCAAGACCATTTGGACCATCAAAAAACTCTTTACACAACTGCACTATGTCATTTCGATCATGTGCTGAAGCTTCGGTGTTAAATTGTGCCCGTGTTAAAGTCAATACATCACCTGATCGTGTGAAACTGCAAATCTCTTTCCCACCTATCGCAACATGCCCGGTAGCAGGGTATTCATCATCACCAACGCCTGAAGGTGAAAGCGTTGCTGATGTTACAGACTCAGCTAAATCAGCACTCAACCTACCAGTACTCAATACCGGACATTGTGCCTTTTTGTCATCAGCAAGCTTGAGAATGTCTTTTGCCGTTATTGAAACCATCCCATTTTTATTAGGGCCAGTTATCTTTTCAATGATAAACGTCCGGCACTCCATATTTTCTATGTTCTGCCCTTCTTTACCAACGATATAACGGATAATGGCACCCTGCATTTTCGGATAGTGACGAGCCAGCCATTTACCCCAAAATGTACCTTGCTCAAACGGATTATACCCTCTTTGCGCCCAATACGGATCCCCAGCCTCATGTGTGTCTGAATCACGATGGTCACGAAACGTACAGGTAATGCTTGCACGAACGCCCATATCACCTTCAAGGCTTATCTGTTGTGGCCTGTATGACACAGATTGTAAAGATGGTATATAATCTATGCTACCTTGGTCATCAGCGTCTTCATAACCAAACCTGACGGTGTTTGTTATCTCGCTGTAATGGCCAGCATCCTGGCACGTATTAAGCGAATTGAAACACTCACCCCCACCTGGCAGTAGCCCCTCATCGTTGTAACTCAAGTTTGCAAAAGTAGTCCCCTCATCATTATACGTCAATCCTGTAAACGAGGAACCCTCATCGTTGTAGCCGGGGATACTATCATTGATATCTGAAGTAGAATACTCTGCAGCGCAAGGGCTTGCACTGAACTGCAAGCCGCACATCGGCACATCGATCTCGACAAATGTAACAACCTTGGTCATGCTAATCCGCTAATGTTGAAACTAACACTCATCATACCATTTGGCCCAGTGTTATCTGGCACTGGAACACCTCCGATAACCCAGCAATACCCAATCTCTGTAGCATAATCTGTCAACCTCCATGCATAGAAAAACGGCTTGGTTTTACTGACCTTAACAAATGTGTCAAACGTTGATCGGTACCAATCCTTTGTCATATGCTGTATCTTAACCTGACTTTTGTACGTAGTACCTTTAATTATACGGCCTAAAAACTGACCTGACTCACTGAGCCTGTTTACCGCATTTATACTACGCGCATATGGAATTGGAGTGTGCCCAACATAGATATTCCTTTGCATTTGCATAATCTCGCCGGTATAGACAACAGCCATTTGTGGCCTGATGCTTCCACCTGGGGTTATCTTTATGCGAACACCGTAATAATCGCCAGATGTAAATGTTTTTAAAATCGGCTTATTATCAGATGTTAAAGGTGCATACCCTTTTATTGAAGACCCTATATCGACTTGTAAATCAGCCATATAAAAAAAATCTGTCCCTGTGCCTGTATAGCTAACATCACCATTGGCATTTATGCAATTGATGTGTATTTCATCATCCACTGTCGATGTAGCTGTAATACTTATCAGATATTCGCCATTACCTAAATTTTGAATATTACCACTTCCTGATAGTACGTTACCAGAAGACAAGTCAAATTTTGTTACTTCTCTTGATCCATCCGTTGGATTATAAAATTTAAGTCTACACTTTGTCAGTGTACCGGCTTTTACAACTAATGAAACCGTTCTTGTCGCTGCACCGGAATAACTCCTTGAAAGACCATGAAGGCCACTAACTGCATTATCAACTAATTTCCAAAAATCACCATGCCTTGTAGATTTGTTAGATGTTTGTTCGGTGGTAGCTTTATGGGTTGTATACTCACTATGATTAAAATTCCAGCTAGATGGACCAAAATCCGGAACAATTGTTGACCACGCACCCCCATCTACGGTTTGGCCCTGGATTTCTATATCACATTGGGCTGTTCCAAGATTGTGTCTTGCGATTCCTATGTAATCGCAGCTTTGTTCTGCATCAATATCGATCGTTACATATTGAGCAGAAGTGCTGTCAGATTTCCACAACAAATTAGTGGCCGGGTTTGCAAGATTCGTTGCGGGATAGTTTGCCTGTTCGCTATCCGCAACAACATTGCCGATAGTTACGGCATTATTATACCCTATGTATTGCTGTATCGACATTACTTTATATAGATTTTTCCGCCGTCCGCCATGTATTCATTCAACCCTTCTGCAATTGCCTCAATCTGATCGCCAGAGTACAAGCTGTTTTTATCTATACCGTAGACTGTAATTGCATTAGTTTGAACTGGTGTTTGAGATACATCCGAAACCGAAGTTGCTCCCATTGAACCCGCTGCAGAAGTAGCACCACCTTTGCTGCCCCCACTGTAGCTTTGGCTTGCAATGGATTGTATATTGGCCATTTGAGCCATACCAGCCGCCGCAGCATAGACAGCACCCAAAACAGGACCACCATGTTTAGCGCCTTCTTTGTATGAATGAACTATTGATTCAGCAGCAGAGATATATGCTGCTGCCAGAGCCGCAGCCTTCTGGATGTTGAACATCTTTTTTGACTCATCAAGGTTCATTTTAGAAAAAGCAGTTAAAAAATCGCTCGCGCCTTTCGTTATCGCCTTTCTTTTTGCCTCCTCGATCTTAGCCTGTTCTTCAGCCGCCTCTTTTTTTATAGCAACCAGTTTTTTCTCATGCTCCCCTTCAATCTTCTCCTTCAGCTCGTTATAATCAACATCTTTACCAATTTTTGCCTCTTTCCACTTTTCCAAATCCTCCAGTTGCTTTTCATATCTCTCCTTCTCAAGATCCTCTTTTGATTTAAAGTAATCTTGTAACGCCTGTAATTCCCTTTCCATCGCAGGCACGCCATTTATCGCATCGAGCTTTTCTTTGTACTCTTTTGCAAGATCTATTCTTAATTGTTCACCTGCCGTAACTTTATCAGCACGGTCTTTATAATACTTGTCTATTAGAGCATTATTTTCAGCATACCATGCCTCATGTAGAGCTTTTTCGTCCATCAAGCTTCTGCGAAGAGTGTCAATGCGACTTTTGAGATACTCTGTATCTGCTCCATCAAAAGTATTATTGATGCCTATGACATTGGTTTCATTTTGAGCAGCCATGTTTTTTCTTATAGTTATCCAATGTTTCCAGCAGAGATTCTCTTTCTTTTTCAGTTAACCTACCGGGATTTTCCAGCATCCTGTTTTTTTCTATACGTTTGTCGTACAACCTCCAAAATTCTTGTGGACACATTTGCCAAAACTCTGAAGGCTGTATTCCTAAATCATCAACAGCAATGTCGTACAGATTCCCCCATTCAACATCAAGAACTATTTTTTTTTATCACTTTCTTCAGTTACCTCATTTTTCGATAAAGGGAAACTTGCCGCTGCAATCGCATTGACATATTCCCGTATTGAGGCATCTTCACTCGTAAACAGCTCGACATACATCTCTTCACCCGAGACAACAACGTCCTTTGTCTGAAGCAAATAGGCAAGAATGCGAGCAATCTCCGTTATCGGTACGTCTCCATGATTCGCTCGTGTGATAAGGCCAGGCAAACTTATTCCAAGCCCACCAGCGACTACAGGCATCTCAATCTTATTGATGGTCTCAAACTTGAGCTTGATGTTGTGCTTTTCGCCTTTGTACGCAATCGACAGTTCCTTGAATACTTCTGCCATTATGAACCTGCCTGATACGTTATAGCCCCAGCCGACTGCAAAGACATTTCAAATGTTACTGTGCCATTATATTCACCTGTTTCGGAATAGCTTGCGATAAAGCAGTCGCCGTAGACGTCAGCACCATCTTCCCAGGTCAGTTTCCATTCATCGACAACATCGCTTGCACTAACTGCTGCAGCAAGGGCTGTTCTGTCCGTTGCAACGCCAGAAACAGAAAAATCGATAGTTTTCTCTCCAGGCGTATCAAGCAACTTTCTCCAACCGCTTGAATCATCACTGGATACATCTACAGGAGTATTGTTGACGGCGATACCTTTTGTACGCACACCGGCAATAGCAGTACCTCCGGTCCCCCCGGAGCTACCTTTGACGAGTACAAGATTCCTTCCTAATTGTTCTGCCATGATTATTTATATTTAGTTTTATAAAGCAATTTCAGGCTCGCCTCTTGTTATTGTGTAGAGCACTGTATAGACCATCTTGATAGTTCCGTGCTCAATTTGAGCATCTTCGTTGTACTCAGATTCCGAGCTTGTGTAATTCAAATCAAGAGCAAGACCATTGAAAAACCTTTCTGTTGAACTGCTATAATCCCCGTACAACGCTTCTTCAACTTCAGCCTGGATTTTATCTATATCAGCATCAAAATCTGATCCTGATACATAACCATCAATTGAAATGGACAATTCTTTTGTCAATAAATTGGTGGTTTCTTCCTTTGTCTCTTCTTCAGGACAATAAACACAGATACCAGGCATTGTGATCTCAGTCATGGGATGGACACGGGATTGGTATACACGATTCCCCGTTGTCGTGAGTCCGGTAAGGATCGTCATTACCCTGTCTCTAATCTGTGTTCTTACATGCGCCACTCTTAAACCTCCATAATATGGATTGTAATTCCGGTTTCATCCAATCCGATACTGAAAATAGCGTTCATTACATCTGCTCTCTTGAAGTAATACAGCACCAAAAGCTTTCTTTTCAGACGATATGCAAAAGGATTTTCAGCAATTTTTGATATTGTCTATCCAAAATTCTGAAATAGAAAACTATCTCACAAGAGTAGAAAAATATATTGGGGTTATATAACTTCACATTCTTTCTGAGCCTTTGCTAACAGGAGTTAGCAAAGGAAGTGAAAATTCTTTAATCATATCTTCAGGAAATATCCTCAGAACTATCTCCTTTCATCTTTCCTAACAGACTCCACAGGTTTTTTATTGTAACCTGCTTTTCGCTAAGCTGACGGAGAAGCTTTGCTCTTTCTTTTTTCAGTCTTACCAGTTGAGACTGCAAAGTGACAACACGCATCCTTGCTTCCTCAACATCAAGAGCCATTGCATCATCGCGTTTGATGTAGTTGTTATAGTCATTATTCATGTTTAGCTTTCTTTTTCAATCCCCGAAACCACCCATCTTTTCAGTCCAAATCTTGTCGAATCTTCACGTTTCACCCACCTGGGCTTCTCCAGTCCAACATCAACGGCCACGTAATCATCCCATGCAATTTCCCCCTTATCGTGCTTGAGATTTAATTCACGGTACGTCAACGTGTTAACACGTCGGTCAAAGCCGATGAAATTTGCAATATTGGGAGTTTTGTTCCATCCTTCATAGTTGTCGATAACATGGTTCACAGCATCAATTGCTCGTTGATCCGTAAAACCGTTCTCGATCATGCGGTCCTTCAGAAGTTCAAGCTGCTCTTTGCTCAACAACGGAAAAGCCTGTGATGCCCGCCCAAGAGCCCGAATAAGACCCTCTGCAGTAAGCTCGTCACGATATACTGCAATCGTCCCATCACCTTCTAAGGCGAGGATCGCTTGCGACACTCGCCGCAACTTCTTCTGCCCCTGCTTTGTCAAGAGGTTTTTGATTGCCAAGTCTGCCATTCTGGGTTCCATTTTCCGTGTATTTTGCTTGTTTCATCTTCGCCAAGAAAATGTCTATGTACATTACCTTATCCTCATTACGTTTCCGCAACTTGAGCGGACTGAAAAAATTGGTTGACCAGAAAGGATCGGCACGTGCCCACTGAATTGCCAGTTTCATCTCATCGGGATTCTTCCTGTCATCAATCCTTCGCAATTGCTCCCAGACCTGAGCCCATGCATCTCGATCAAACGTGACTGATTCCGGAGCAAGAGTACGGAACCAATCCGCAAAATCATAAGCCTCTTTTCGAAAAGGTGACTTCAGAAAAGAACTTGAAAGAAATTTTACTCGATTCTCACCTTCTAACGTGCTAACAGAGGGGAAAGAAACATTCTTTCTTTTACATTCCTTTACTTTACTTTGTGTACTTAATCCGGTATTTTCCGGATTATTGTTCACAATAAAGAGGTTTTTGTATTCACAAACATCAATAAGCAGAAATTCCAGTATTACTCTAACCTCCTTTCTACGCTCAGTGATCGTTAAATATCGTTTTTGAATACCCGCTGAAGTCAAAATCCCATAGCTGCCGTACATGCTTTTATCGAAAATTCCACGCTTAAGAGCATTATTGATAACATTTTCAATAGTTTCTGCATGCGATAATGATGCTCTTCTTATCCTTAACACAAGGTCGTTATCAAACTTTATATAGTATCCTTCATCCTTGTAAATCAGTCTCCAGAGAATCACCAATATCCCAAAGCCTTCAGCGCCATTTTCAGCAATGAACAGTTCGAGCTTACCATCCGGAACACAATCCAACGGGAAGTAATCAAGTCCTGTTTTCATCGGTCGAGCCATAACACATGGGGTAAAATCATTTTCGGAAAAGCATTCTATGACATATGCACCATTATTTCTTTTGAGTTTTATTATACCATAAAAACAAGTAATTAATGTTTGTTTGATTTCCCTGACAATATTAATCCTTGAAACAAAAACTCAAACGACCCACCTTTAACTCTTATTTTTATTCCTCTTAGCAATATTATAAAACAATCTTCCATAAGCGGAATTACGGAAATAACATGATTAAATATATCTTTTATTTCCAACACCTTCATCTTCTAATCAATCATATAACTCATCTTTCCAATATATATTTTATCACATATCCCTTAATATTCTTGATCAATTGAATTATGAATTTATTTTATCGTATCTCTTACATTATTTTAATTACTACGTCACAATCAGCCCATCTTCATAAAGGCAATTCATAAGTGGATTTCTATTACCACAATCAGATAAAATTTATTGAGTAATACCAGGAAGGATCTCCAGTAATCCTAAAAAAATATTAACCAGAAAGCATCACTTTGCAGATCACACTCTATATGTACTATACAAAGAAGTTTGCATTAACAGGATTTAATAATGAAGGCTGGCACATCTATGAAGCTCAGAAAAAAAACAACTTTAAACTTCTCTTTTTGTAGACTATATGTCAAACAGTTGATCTAATAACCAACTTAAAACTGGCATAAAATATTATTAAATTCCTTTCGACCGCACATTTAGACTACGATTTCTTGTGCTCATCTTTTATCAATACCTGTACTTATCTTGTTATCTTGCAAATATTTTTCAAGTTCTTTTCTGAGGTAATACCGCGAACCTGAACCATCATCGTGCACTGGCACAATTCCTTCATCTACTTTACGAATCAATGTCGAAACATGTATACCTAAAAACTTTGCCGCTTGTTTTCCATTGAGCCGTTCTGAAACCAGAACAGTTTTAATTTCTTCAAGCACATCATCACGACTCTTAACCTCCTCTCTAAGCCATTGAACCTCTATGATTAGCTCAGCAAGAGCTGTCGGAATATCATTAAATGTGTATTCTTTCGTTACTTCATTCATAATCGATCATAAACATTTTTGCATTTACAGTCTTTACCATACAGGTAAACCAGAAAAATTTTTATTCACACTTTAAATGAAAAATATTTGGCTTTAGCAAAAGCTATCAATACTAATCCAATCATGTTGCCATACATTCCATATCGTCACTTTCGCACCGAATAGCACTGGTTTTGTCTTCTAACAGTCCTGATACCTGAATATACCTAGCCATTATTGTAGCATTGTCCTCTCTGAGCCTTAAAACTTGCTCTCTCTCAAGATCAAGCATTTCTTCATATCGATCGTTGACCTCTCGAAGCATTCGGTTCTCTTCCATAATTTTTGCAAGTAACATTATCATGCCCCCTTTTAAACTTTCATTGCATAACACTCAAAATTCCTCAAAGAAATCTCTTCATGCTGTTTTTTTACCCTGCATTTTTTTTTCAAGCTGTTCAGTAACCTCTAAGGAGCGGTTGTATTTCATCACAGCCTTTTCGAAATCCCTTGCCCTACGCTCACGCAAGTCTGAGTATATGCCAAGCACTAAAGGATCATTTTTACGTCGAACACGCATAATAATAGCACCTTTCTTAAGACTTACGCCTTTTTTTTCTAATTCATACTGAATCTCATCGAAAATCCCTCGATGCAATACCCTTTCACTGATCATGTTTTAGCTTTTGTTAACTTTAGTTAAACACCGTTCAAAAGAATAGTACGAAAAAATCACGCGATAGTCAAAAAAATTTTGACAACAAAAGAAAAAAAAGATGAAGAAATCGTCTCGAGCAAAGCTAGTAGATGCGCTACTAAAAGCCTCCAATAGCTCATCTGATAGTGAACTAGCTAAAATTCTAGGCATAAAAAAACAAAAAATATCGTATTGGCGTTCAGAGAAAGGAAGTCTCGACTATGACTTGTTATTAGAAAAATTCGGTCGAGAAACTTTAAAATTTCTGTCAAGTGAACACGGATTTGATATCGAGACAAGAGAAAAAGAGCGCGAGGCAAAGGCAGGACAACTTCTTGCTGAGGCTATCCGCCTTTTATCAGAGCAAACAACAATAAAAGGCAGCATTATAGAAAAAAGCCATCAGTGCAACCAAGAATCCGAAACAGTCAAACTCCCCTTTTTTCTTCATACCGTAGCAGCCGGCCTTCCTGTAGACACCACAAGTCCGGTAGATGACTATCTGAATCTTCCACTACATATGATAGCGCACCCTGCAGAAACTTACGCAGCAAAAGCATATGGCAACAGTATGATAGGGGCTGGTATTAAGGAAGGTGATATTCTGATAGTAGACAGGCGCTTGGAACCACAACATAAAAATATTGTCATAGCATCAGTAAACGGTGAACAAACCGTTAAGCAGCTATGGATTGAAAACAGAAAAATAAAATTGATACCAAAAAATCGCCATTACAAACCCATTGAAATCACAAAGGAAATGAAATTTGATATACAAGGAGTCGTAATCTGGGTGCTTCGAAAAACAATATAAAAATCAAAACCTTATTACCATTATTTATCTATAACATTTTCTTGCTATACCCCTAACATAAGCAAGAAACAAAAACGCCTAATCCTCAGAAAAACATCTAATAAGCCAAAATGATAGCTTATATAGTAATAAATATAATTATAATCCAGACATTTATTACCTCTTATGCAACAATTCGTATACCTTGATAATAGCAAAGAAAACTATTGGTTCAACAATTTATTTACAAAGAATAGCCTCAAAAAAAAGCAGGAAATTGTTTAAATGACTATAAGTAAACCGTCCTATAACTATATAAAGAAGTGACCCCTGCCCTATCAGGTCAAGCTTGGATTTGTATGCAATCCTGTTTGGTTATTATAGTTACAAAAGGATCTTACCACCTTATTTTTTTGGCAATTTAATCTTCATTTTTTCGGCAGCCTTTCGTTTGCTCTCATCGACCAAAGTAAGATATGTCTCAGTGGTTTTTACATCGGTATGATTCAACATCTTAGATACTGTGTAAATATCCTCACCCTGACTGAGTAACTGCACTGCAAATGCATGGCGGAGCATGTGAGGATGTACACGCCTTTCGATACCGGCAACCTTTGCCCATTCCTTCAGAAAAGTGCGAAATGTTCTATAGGAAATTGAAAACACTCTCTCATTGTCACAGCCCCGCATCCCCATTAACTGCCTAGCCTGTACAGTAATTGGTTTACGATCGAAACTTTCGGTTTTCTTGACAAAGAGATTCAACGCTGGGCCAGAGAGGTCACTCTCAATAACCCGCTCCCAAGTCAAGCGTATAACATCCGAACTTCGCATGCCAGTTAAAGCAGCAAAAAGTACCGCTGCCCGATGCTCAGGTTTTCCGATATCTGTATTTGCAAGCAAGTTGATTTCATCGATCGTCAGAAAATCACGTTCAGTTTTTGCAAAACGTAAGGGATCGAAAAAAACATTAAGATTTTCAGTTAACAGCTTGGTTCTATATGCCTGTCGCAGTGCAGCTCGAAACATCGCAAAGTAATTTGCGGCAGTGTTTTGCATTAAAGTCCCTTCCCTGACAAGACCAGTAAAATAGTCTCTAAACCCTATGCAATCAGTAACCTTCAAAGACCGTATCTGAACATGTTCAGGAAAGTGCTGTTGAGCATGAAAGATCATATTGTTCCAGATCTTTGCAGTCTGTTGCTTTCTCCTTTGAGCTTCAGCACACAAATAGTCGATCACTGTTGTATCATCCCGCCTCCCGTTGTATCTTTCTTCCTGAATTTCGATCTCACGCTCAGCACGAACCTTTTCTGCGAGCTTCAATGTACTCCGGTTATGCTTGCGTTGCTGAGGTGTAGTAGGCTTTTGATAAACGTAGAGTTTGAGAAATTCACGACGGGATTGTCTGCCTTGAGAATTGAGAACAGGAGGCCAGAAGTCCAGATAGATACTCTGACGGCCCTTAGATATATTTTTAAGTCGAATGCTGACACTCATTTTGTACCGATTGAGGTGTTTTAGGTACAAAATAAGGTACAAAAATTGAAGAAGAATTGCAGTTTTTTATATTTGCACAGTTTAGCATAAATGGATCAAGAAACCTAATAACAAGCACTTAAACACTTTCACAAGCTCTTTATTTGTCATCTTTGAAAATATAATATATATACGACCAGTCAATAAAGAGCTCTATTTTTCAGCAATCGTTGGCACCACATTAATCAATGGAGACCTTTTGATGCAAAAGCAACCCACCAGCTATAAAGAGCTAGGCCTCGTTAACAGCAGAGATCTGTTCGCCAAAGCCGTGAAAGGCGGTTATGCTATCCCTGCTTACAACTTCAACAACCTTGAACAGCTACAGGCGATTATCATGGCTTGCGTTGAGACAAAATCGCCGGTAATTCTCCAGGTCTCAAAAGGCGCACGCAACTACGCCAACCAGACACTCCTTCGAAACCTCGCCCGGGGCGCTGTTGAATACGCCGAAGAACTGGGAACCCCGATTCCCATTGTACTCCACCTCGACCACGGAGATAGCTTCGAGCTTTGCAAAGACTGCATTGAAACCGGTTTTTCATCCGTAATGATCGACGGTTCTCACCTCAGCTACGAAGACAACGTAGCCTTGACCTGCAAAGTTGTTGAATACGCCCACCAACACGATGTCACCGTTGAAGGAGAACTTGGTGTTCTTGCAGGTGTTGAGGATGAAGTTGCTTCTGAAACACATACATACACACAACCTGAAGAAGTAGAAGATTTCGTCACCAAAACCGGAGTCGACAGTCTTGCAATCGCTATAGGAACATCACATGGGGCTTATAAGTTCAAGCCCGGGGAGGATCCGAAAATACGCCTCGATATCCTCGAAGAAATAGAAAAACGCATCCCCGGCTTTCCAATCGTTTTGCACGGCTCATCCTCCGTGCCTCAGGACCTGGTTGCAACGATCAATGAACATGGTGGCAAATTGAAAGATGCGATAGGTATCAGTGAAGACCAGCTCAGAGAGGCATCGAAATCAGCCGTATGCAAAATCAACATCGATTCCGACGGCCGTCTCGCCATGACTGCGGCAGTTCGAAAAGTACTCGACGAAAAACCTGAAGAATTCGACCCGAGAAAATACCTCGGCCCTGCAAGAGATTCGCTGAAAGAACTCTACAAGCACAAAATCATCAACGTTCTTGGCTCGGATGGCAAGGCGTAACACACACGCATCTTGAAGAGGCTGTCCTTTTGAGGAGGCAGCCTCTTTCCTGTTTTTTACTTTCTAAAATAATGCTCAGCAGGCCAAGGATTCATTGTTGAGCATTATTGATTGACGTCAGCCAACTGAAAGCAGCATAGCTCATCGCTCCCATGCCCGTTGCGATCGAAGACTCATCGGGGTCGAAAAAGGGAGAATGCAAAAACATGTCTTTTTTTCCCGCAACATTTCGCCCTGTACCGAGTTTCATGAAAACCCCAGGACAATACTGAAGATAGTTCGAAAAATCTTCAGCGGTCATTGACGGCTCACATTCTACAACATCTTTCATTCCGAAATAATCAACCAAAGACTCTCGAAGTGCACGGGTTGTCTCGGGATCATTGACAACGACCGGATAACCCTTGACAATTTCAAGCTCCGCCCTGCATCCCAAACCTTTTGCGACATGTTCAACCGTTTCTCTGAGACGTTCCTGGATCTGTGCCCGCACCCCCTCGTTCATCGCACGTAGGGTACCCGATATAGCTACTTTGCCGGGAATGACATTGGTGGCGTTTCCTCCCTTGATAGAGCAGAGAGAAACAACAACCGGCTCATAAGGCGATGTCACCCTGCTGACAAGATGCTGAACGGCAGTGATAATATGTGCTGCAGCAAGAATGGGATCCGCTGCCTTGTGAGGGGCCGATGCATGACCGCCTTCACCGTAAACGGTAATGTAGAGCTCATCTGCAGCTGCCATGACCCCACCCTCATGCAGAGCCACTTTCCCCGCAGGAATATCCGGAAAGCAATGAAGAGCGAAAACCGCAGAAGGATCGTACTCTTGGAAAAGACCGGCATCGATCAGCAATTTCGCACCCCCCGGCGCTTTTTCCTCGGCTGGCTGAAAAATGAAAAGCACATTACCTGGAAGTTTTTCCCGTATTTCCGACAGTACCGCAGCAGTACCGAGCAAAATAGCTGTGTGCATGTCATGCCCGCAGGCATGCATCCGGCCTTGTTCTCGAGAACAAAAATCATGGGTATTTTCTTCCTGCAGCGGAAGAGCGTCGATATCTGCCCGAAGTGCAACAAGTGAGCTTGCCTTATCGCTTCCCCCACCTTCAAGAAGAGCGACAACACCGGTATCGAGAAAATCATGCTCTACCTTGAGACCGAGCTTCAGGAGATAGTCACGAATCAAAGCCGTTGTGCGAAACTCCTGAAACGAAAGTTCGGGATGACGGTGAATCTCACGCCGAATCCCGACAATCTCGGGATAAAGCTCGTCAACCCTTTTCCTGATTTTTTCAACAATGAACAAAGAATTATCAAACATACATCAAGAAGTAGGAAGGATTGAAGAGAAACACCGCTACATGTCGATATAGCGCATGAATTCAAGGGCTTTTTCACGGAGCGCATCGGCTCCTGCGCCAGTTGAAGGCTTTGCGTAACGGATAAGGTAACCGTACTTTTCAAGATTGGTAACGAGACGGTAGATATCCTGACACTGAATTCTGAAAGTCATAACCATCGTCTGGGCTCCGGGTTCCGGCTCGGCAACACCGAAACTCAGCACCATAGCATCGTTTTTTTCGATCACGCTGATGACCTCAGAAATTTTTACGCCCAGTGCAGGTGCTTCAATCTCAAGAGTAGACCCTTTTTCTGAAAAATGAAACAACAGTGCGATGTCCCGAAGAAGTCCGGATTTCGTGACAATCCCTTCATACTCGCCATCCTCTCCTTTAACCGGAAGAATATCGAATAAACGGTTATTGCTCACTTGCTCGAAAACGTCAAGCAAGTGTTGATCGCCATGCACTGTTTCAGGCTCCTCGAACGAAAGGTCTTCAATCCTCTGCACGTTTCCATCCCCTTCATGAGCCCTTGCAGCCTCATGCAAATCATCTACAGAAACAAGAGCAACAAGCTTACCGTCTTTCAGAACCGGCGCCTCATGCAGCCCATGCTCCTGGAGCTGTACAAGAGCATTATCAACCTTTTCCGATGCCTGAAGTACCGGGTAACGGTCATCTATATGTCGCTGTATAACGCTCATCGAAAAAAGTCAAAAGTAAAAAACTTAACTTAAAATTTTAAAAAGCGTAGATCCTGTCGAATAATTTACGGTTTACTTAGTATTCAACGAAATCATGCTTCCCTTCCCTAACACTTCGACCGGGAACAAATCCGTGCCTCCCAAGTCCATTTACCATTACCGTTTTCTACCCAGCACTACAAACAATCTCTCATCCGGTAAAATTCCTACGGCTCTATTTTTGCCACTCGACGTTGATGCCGCCCCCCCTCAAACTCAGCTGCAAACCAGTTTTCGAGACTTTTCTCTATAGTCTCCGAATCGCTGTAACGGGCGGGAAAACACAAAACGTTCGCATTGTTATGCTGCCTCGCAAGGCTTGCTATTTCGGGGTTAAAAGCCAGCGCTGCACGAATTCCCTTTACCTTGTTGGCTACAATCGATACACCAACCCCACTTCCGCAAAGCAATACCCCCTGATCGTATTCACCGTTTGCCACAGCTTCTGCAACCTTACGGGCATAATCCGGATAATCGACAGAATCATCTGAATATGTTCCCATATCGTTTACCTTGTAACCGTTCCTTTCGAGCCAGGAATAAACGGTTTTCTTTAATTCATAACCTGCATGGTCGCTTCCAATAGCTATTTTCATAATCCGTTGACTTTAAATTTACTGATTGATTTTCTCTTCGACGCCTGGTTGAGAAAAATTTTCTGGCTGTTTATCTCTGGCTCATTATTCGTCACTCTGATATAGGCTCCTTGAGCATTCATTTCCCAAGCCTTGACATTATCACCAAGGATAAGTTCAAGCTCCGATTTTGCAACGTCTATCAGCTCCTTGTCCATAATAGGAAACAATGCCTCCACTCTATGGTCAAGATTTCTCGGCATGACATCGGCACTTCCGAGATACAGCTCATCCATACCGCCGTTCCGAAAATAATAAGCTCTGCTGTGTTCTAAAAATCTTCCTATAACACTTATAACACGAATATGCTCACTAACCCCTTTTATTCCTGGAATGAGGCAGCATATCCCCCTGATGATCAAATCAATCGAAACCCCCGCACATGAAGCTCTGTAAAGTGACTTGATGGTTTTTCTGTCAACAAGAGCGTTCATTTTCATGATTATCCTGCCATTACCTTCTTTTTCATGCCATTCAATTTCACGTTCGATCATTTCGATAATTCTCTGACGGGTATTGACCGGAGAAACGATCAGTTTCCTGTACGTTGTATGCTTGGAGTAACCTGTCAAAGCATTGAAAAGCTCGGACACGTCGTTTGCAAGTACATCGTTTGCAGTCAGGTAACTGTAATCGGTATAAATCTTGGCCGTAAACGGGTTATAGTTTCCGGTACCGAGATGAAGATAACGCTTCAGCTTATCATGCTCCTTGCGGACGATAAGCGTCAGCTTTGCATGCGTTTTAAGCCCCACGAGGCCATAGACGACATGAGCCCCGACATCCTCGAGCGCTCTTGCCCAACCGATATTGTTCTCTTCATCAAAACGCGCTTTCAGTTCAACAAGAACCGCCACCTGCTTACGCTGTTCGACCGCGCTCATCAGTGCTTTGACCACCGGTGAATTGTTTCCGACCCTGTAAAGGGTTTGCTTGATGGAAAGCACTTGCGGATCATTTGCCGCCTGATTGATAAGATCGACAACCGGCTGGAATGAATCGTACGGATGATAGAGCAGGTGATCCCCCTGACGTATCGCACAGAAAACATCCCCTCCTACTTTCTCCTCGATAGGATTATGAGGAGCAAAAGGCTCATCTTTGAGCTCTGGCTTTTCAATCTTCATCATCTCCATCAGGTCGCTCATACCCAGAACACCGGAAATCTCATAGAGGCTTTGGGAATTGACTTCGAGATTTTTTATCAGAATTTTCCTCACCGATTGCGGCATCGTCGGTGTCACGTCCAAACGAACGACTTTACCGTATCTTCTCGAGCGTATACCTTTTTCTATGGTTTCGAGCAGGTCTCCAGCCTCGTCTTCTTCAATCTCGATATCGGCATCGCGAATAACCCTGAACGGATGGCTCTGTACAACCCGCATATGGGGAAACAGTTGTTCGAGATTGTTCTGGATAAGATCCTCCAGCCAGAGTAAACGTATTTTTTCATCCTTGAAATCAAGCCCTTCGATTGTATCAAGGCGAAGTATCCTCGGCAAAATACTCGGGACCTTCACTCTTGCGAACTTCAGAACCCGGGTTTCAAGGTCCTCCAGCTCAACAGCGAGATTAAGGGAAAGATTCGACACAAAAGGAAACGGATGGCCCGGGTCAACCGCAAGTGGAGTAAGAACCGGAAAAATCTCGTTGCGGAAATATTTTTGCAGCCCCTTTTTTTTGTTTTCATCGAGCGCCTTGTATTCGACAAACTCGATACCGTTCTTGTTCAGCTTCGGACAAATATCATTATAAAAACAGTCGTTTCTCTGGCGAAACTGTTCGATGACTCTCTCACGGATTTTTTCGATTTGTTCCTGGGGCGTAAGTCCGTCGACCGAACGATCCTGTATACCGGCCTCGTACTGATCTTGAAGCCCAGCGACCCTTATCATAAAAAACTCATCAAGGTTCGAACTGAAAATCGAAATAAATTTCACTCTTTCAAACAAGGGATGTGCGTCCGGAGACAATGCTTCTTCAAGCACCCTCTGATTAAAGGATACCCAACTCAATTCACGGTTTACATAATAAGCGATGTCCTCAAAATCATGCAGCTTTACTGAAGTCTTTACCGACTCTGCGTTCTGGTCCATTGTGAAAACTGTTTTCACGGTTTATAAATTCTTACCACATCTGTTTCAGTAACAATACAATCAAGTCCCTCATCCCAGGGATCATCAGGCAGCAAAGAATCGAGAAGTTGAAATGAAAAGACAAGAGCGATGATAAAAGGATTCCCGCCCTTTTTCCGAAGCCCTGAAATGAAACGATCGTAATACCCCATTCCATATCCGAGACGCCTTCCTTCCCGATCAACGGCAACAGCCGGAACAATAACCACCTCCGGCACTTCTTCGATACCGGTTCTTGCATGAAGAGGTTCAGGTTGACCGAATCTACCAGCAACAACCGGGTCACTTTTGCTGAAAGGCACAGCACAAAGAGTCCTGTCACAGGATACCGGTACAAATGTGCTGACAGTATCCTTAGCGGTGACAAGATTTATGAGAGGAGCTGTATCAACTTCACGCCGGTCGTTCATCGAAAGGTAGAACATAACGCTATCAGCATGACGAAGTTCCGGAACCTGAAAAGCTTTTTCAGCAATAAGAAGACTTCCTGATCTCCAATCATTAACGTTCATTGACGCCCGAACATTCCTCAACTCATTTCTGATAGCATCCTTACGACTCACCATACAGTAAACATCCTTTCAGGATTCAGTGCTTTATAGCATAAACTTGTAAGATACTAATTTACTTTTTTGTTCACGCCACTGTAACAAAGGCGTGACATTTGTAGTGCCCCGAAACGATTAAATTATCGAATTATCACTCTCACGCTCGCCGAAACATAACCCATCCGGTCAAACCGATATTGAGCAAACAGGCAGGGGTTACCCGAAAACCAAACTCCGACTGTTGGAATAATTCATACATTTCCCCTATTTGCAGAAACCGCAAGAAGCACCTTTATATGCATTATTCTTACTGTCATTCACATGAACCTCATACCGGCATCCTCTCTCAATCCCTCTTCAATTTATTGTGTCGGCAAGAACTACTTGCGACATGCAGAAGAAATGTTGCAATGGGAATCGAACGACGAGAACGTCAAAAGAAGCACGAAAAAACCTGAAGAACCGATCATATTCCTCAAACCGGCCACAGCTCTGTCCCGCAACGGCAAAGTACGGGTTCCGCATTTTCATGGAAAACCGATATCGAAAAACCTGCATTACGAAGCAGAGTTAGTAGTACTCATCGGCAAGGATGCTGAAAACATCCCTACAGAAAACACCATGTCCTTTATTGGCGGATATGGCATCGGGCTCGACATGACATTACGTGATGTTCAGATGGACGCAAAGGAAAAAGGAGAACCTTGGTTGAAATGCAAAGGGTTTAAAAGCAGTGCTCTGTTATCGGATATGGTTCCGGCAACCCACATTCTCTCTCCTGAAACGCTTGTATTCTCACTTTCTCTCAACGACGCAATTGTCCAGAAAGGTAAGGCTGAAACGATGCTGTTCAATATCCCTGAGCTGATCTCTTATTTATCGTATATTTACGGATTGCAGGCAGGAGACCTTCTGTTCACAGGAACCCCTGAAGGAGTAGGAAAAGTAAACAACGGCGATATGCTGCACGCTGAACTCTTGCAGAACAACTGCTGCAGGGATTTCACCCTTCTGACCTCGCTCGATGCAGTCGTAGAAGCAGTTTAACAACCAACCATCCAGGCTAAAGAAAACATGAACGTAATTTTCCAGAACGCGAGACTTATAAACCCAGCACAGAACCTCGACATGCAAGGGTCGATAAAGGTTTCAGAAACAGGGATGATCGAAACGATTACCTTTGGCGATGAATCCATCCCTTCTGACCCGAATGACCGCGTCATCAATATGGGCGGTAAGGTTATCGCATCAGGACTGTTCGACATGCACTGCCATTTCAGAGAACCCGGACAGGAATACAAAGAAACCCTCGAAACAGGTTCCAGATCTGCAGTTGCAGGAGGGTTTACAGGGGTGGCCGTCATGCCCAACACAAAACCGGTAATCGATAGTCCCCTCGGCGCAGCATTCATCAAACACAATGCAAAAGATCTGCCAATCGATATCGAAATCATTGCAGCGATGACCGAAGGAAGCGAGGGGGAAATGCTTTCACCCTATGGAAAACTTTGTTCTTATGGCATCCGGGCGATATCGGATGACGGTACCGCTGTTCAGACCAGCCGGATGATGAGGCTGGTTTTCGAATATGCCGCAAGTTTCGGTCTGCTTGTGATTCAGCACTGCGAAGATACCTCTCTCTCTTCGGAAGGCATCATGAACGAAGGGAGCTACTCTGCACTTCTCGGGCTGAAAGGAATTCCGGATGTTGCTGAAATCATCACATTGGCAAGGGATATCAACCTGATGGAATATCTTCAGAAGCACAAGCTCAATCCACCGATAGCATCACCGAAGTACCATGTAGCCCATATCAGCACTGCAGGAACTCTCGATCTTGTCCGTCAGGCGAAAGCCAAAGGCATGCAGGTTACCTGCGAGGTAACCCCTCATCATTTCACACTCACCGAACAGGACCTTTTCGATGCCGAAGACAAGGGCAACTTCATTATGAAACCGCCTCTGTGCAGCAAGGAAAATCATCAAGCCATTCTCGAAGGGCTCTCTGACGGCACGATCGATGCGATAGCCTGCGACCATGCGCCACATGCACGCCACGAAAAAGAGTGTCCTGCAGATCAGGCGGCGTTCGGCATCATCGGCCTTGAAACATCGGTCAGTCTGACGCTTTCAGAACTGGTGCATACCGGAAAAATAACGCTCTACAGGGCTATCGAACTCCTCTCTTCCAACCCGAGAAAGATCATGGGACTCACACCCATCCTCTTCGAACCCGGCAGTCCGGCAAATTTCACCTTCATCGATCCCGAAGAAACTTGGACCTACACTGAAGATCTCATTCACTCCAAATCAAGAAACACCCCGTTTCTCAACCGAACCATGAAAGGGCGAGCTTTAGGCATCTACCATAAGGGGATGCTGCATGGTTTGGAGTAAGAAAAGCCGAACCTCCTGAACTTGCATCTTGATCGATTTGCCGGTTTTTCCCCTGGTGAAAAACCGGTTTGAGCTCACAACAAAAGAAGCGAGCCTCTTGCACATATCAAATTTTTCGCCTTTGTTTTCCCTGCCCATAAATAACAGGGCTTTGTGTTCTTTGTTTTTCGTCGATTCATACTTCATTACCCTCTAAATAAAAGGAGTACCTTTATGCCGTTCAAACTGCAAGATGAACTCATGAACGCTACATCCCGAAATCACATTGCAGGTGTTTACTGGTCAAGCCGCGACATGGGCCCCGGACCGTTGGGAAACCATCATTTCTTCACTTTTGTGTATACCGATGAAGAGCAAGCTCGGCGGGTAACCGGCCGCTGGAAAGGCTGGAACGTTCGTTACCATCAGGAAGTCAACGATTCCGGCCTGGTTATATTCTTCACGACAGTCGGGGTTGACCAGGACTCGAACAAAAACATCGTTTACAAATTCAATCCCGAATCCGATCTCTGGTCGATTAACGAAATCGCAAAAGAAGGCAATACAGACCCCGGAAGTGTCGACTGGGATTTACAGGCTCATCGTATTTCACACCAGGCATCAACGACACATTTCGCTTCGTATGAAGCCCTTATGGACGCTATCCTTGAAAAAATCTTCAACTTCAAGGAACAGCGTGAAATCGGCAACACAGTACCTTACACGCTTCGAGATGAAAACTGTGCGGCCGGTGTCAACTCGGTTCTTGCTTCGCTCGGTTATCCTGAACCCTACAGAACAGCTGTTGGAGAGTTCAGTGGAATAGACTGGGGCGAAGAGGATATCATTCCAGCCTCACTCTACAGGATGAACTATGTCGGCAACAAAAAATCTCTTGAACTACACTCTTCAGGATGTGAGTATGTAGCACGGATGCATTCCGAAAACAAAGAAGACTTTACATCGATCGTCGGTGCAATGAACAACGGATATAACGGCTGTGCGTACTGCCTGAAAGAGTTCGATACCGATACACTGCAACATCCGCAAAAAATCTTCAAACTTCACCTGATCGGACTCGCCTGTAAAGAAACCGAAGACTTCACAGGGGCCGACAGTGCCTATTTACGTGTAAACGGCATACGAGTCTGGGGGCCTGTACGGATGAACAACGGCGACGCCAAAACCCTTACCGATGTCCCACCGATTGAATTTAGCGGAAACGCAAAAGTCGCGTTGTTCGACAAGGATTCAGGAGCGTCGATTGATTACTATGTCGGGAACCAGCCTCTTGATGAAGACGACGAGTTGGGTGTCGCAACGATATCTTCAGCTCTTTCAGGCGCAGGGGAAAAATCTTACGTCTTCAATAAGGACGGGGCGAATTATACATTGATTTGCAAAGTCGTCGAATACGATGTCAATACAGGTACTCCCGTTCCCGCGACAAGCTATGAACTCTTCCTTGAATCGCTTACCTGCTTCGAAACGGAAGACTTCACCGGAGCTGATGAAACCTACCTGCTAGCAAACAATATGTTGAAGTGGGGGCCGAAATCGATGAATGACGGCGACACGAAAGATCTTTCAGAAATCGGAGCCATCGAGTTCCACGGAAGCGTTCGACTAGACCTCTACGATCAGGACGGCAGTATACCTTCTGATGACGATGATCACCTCGGACATGTGCTGATCACACCATCAGCCAACGGGCTCGGAACACAAGGGCACAGATTCAAAGGCGATGGCGCTCATTATCTCCTGAAATACCATGTCGGGCAACGTTCAACGGAAGATCCGATCAATAGTGAGTGCCGTTTGAGGCTGATTTCTCTCAAATGCCATGAAACGGAAGATGTCACCGGAAGCGACCATGCGTATCTGCACGTCAACAACATCCTGAAATGGGGGCCGAGGGCGATCAATAACGGCCAAACCAGAGACCTTACCGGTGTTGAACCGATCAGCTTCCGCGACACAATCCGGATTGATCTCTATGACGAAGATACCGGCAGCTGGTTCGATGAAGACGACCATATCGACAAAGAGATCATTTCCAAAGCCGACGCGAATCTGGGCGTCAAAGAGCGCAAGCTCAAAGGTGACGGAGCCAGTTATACTCTGAAA
Organism: Prosthecochloris marina; assembly: GCF_003182595.1. Taxonomy (NCBI): domain Bacteria; kingdom Pseudomonadati; phylum Chlorobiota; class Chlorobiia; order Chlorobiales; family Chlorobiaceae; genus Prosthecochloris; species Prosthecochloris marina. Next base: position 65,716 of record NZ_PDNZ01000001.1, on the reverse strand, counting down.
TACGAAGTTCTGCTCTGATTATTCAAATCAACGATCAAAAAGCGCAAGGGAGAGGGTGCAAGAGCTCCATCTCCCTTGCGAAGATATTCCCAAATAGATTCTCCCGATGAATTGGACGTATAGCTCAGCGCGATCTCCAGTGACCTGAAACCCAGCGCCCGTGTGGGTTGTAATGCCCAGGAACCCAGACCCGATGACGCTGGGGAGGCCCGACATACTTCCAGTGTCCATAAACAACCACACCTGCAGGTGTGGTGTAACGCTCTACCCACACGAAATCCGGACCAGGCCGTTGCGGTCTTGTCACTACGCAAGATTCCAAAGGAAGCAAAAAAACCAGCAACAACAATACCGATAACATTCTACCATACTTCATAACCCTTTCTCTTCCGACAGGTTCCAGAAACACTGTTCCTTTGTTCTATGCACACGAAGGAAAAAAGGTTTCAAAACACACCGATCACTTTTCTATCAACCCTTTCGAAAGTAATATCTCTTCGACTTTTTCACCGTTCTCAACCGTAAAACCGATATCCATCCTCTGGTTCTTCAGCGACATGATGAAAATTCTGTTACGCTTGGGACGATTTACATCCATCGGAAACCACGTCTTGAAACCCCCTGTTCCGTGCAATCGCCACTTTCCCCGCCGAAGTGACGGTTCTCCGACAGTTATCCTCTCGATGTCATCAAACTGCACTACCTTTTTTCTCCCGGTCGGGAAATAATAGTTACGGAAGATGATTTCCTTATCGGCTATCGTTATGAGCTTGTCCGAATATGTGTTGTCCGAGATCATGTGTTCACACTTTTTTCGGCAATAAGATGAAGTTACCCAAGAATAATGTTTATCGCTTACACCGTTAACCACCTGCCTAATTTGAAAATCTTCAATAAAAACTGAATTTTAGAACTCTTCTATCAGATTTTCCTGTAATTCACCAGACTGAACCACTGGTTTTCGTCAGGAAAGATCCTGTTGACCGCAAGCTCTGCATGTTCCCCTATAAGCTGAATGTCCTTTTCCTCGAATTTGTGCGAGTTCTCGGTGTGGATGGTTTCTTCCTTTTTGATCACAATATCCTTTTTTGAAAACGGACTTTTGACATGTAACGTTTTCTTCGCTTCAAGATACATTTCGATACGCCTTTTATCCTCGTTGTAAAATGCTCTGTGCTCGAAATCTTCGGTGTCAAAATCCGATTTGATCAAACCGTTTATGACGTTGAGAATATTCTTGTTGAATTGTGCCGTCAGGCCTTGAGCATCGTTGTACGCGTTTTCAAGAATCTGCACCTCCTTTACCCGGTCGAAGCCTATCAGAAAGCTGTCCCCGGAATTCATCGTTTCGCTGACATCCCGAACAAACTGCACAGCCTCTTCCCTGTCGAGATTGCCGATGGTGCTCCCGAGAAAACAGTAGAGCTTCTTTCTCTCTCCGGAGACAATATGCATCTGATGAATATAGTCGGCGACGATCCCCTGAACTGCAAGCCCAGGAAACATGCAGATCAGTTCTTTTATGGACGCTTCGAGTGCCGGCCGACTGATATCGACCGGAAAGTATCGAACTCCCTGCATTTGCTTTGCCGGGATCTTTTCCAGGAAAAGAGTGATTTTACTGTGGTCGCCACTGCCAAGCTCTACTATATCGACCTCGGAACAATCGGTAATCGCACCAAGCGGCAACACCCGAAGAATGCTCTTTTCTGTCCGTGAAGGGTAATATTCATCGAGAACGGTTATGTTTTCGAAGAGTTCCGATCCTTTTTTATCGTAAAAGTATTTGCTTGCTATCCGTTTCGGCCGGGCATGCAAACCAGTGATTATTTCTTCAATTGCCGCCTCGAGACCAATTTCCGGAAGATAGTTGACGATGGTCGCTGAACCGCATTCGAAAACATTTCTGGTCGAATAATCCATGGGGGGTAGTTGTTAATTCAGGGTAACCGATCAGTATCAACGTCATTTCGGATCACCTGTTTCATAGGGATTGTCAGGATTGTTGCTCCACTCAAACCATCCGCCGTCGTATACCGACACTCTCGGCCATCCCATCAACAATGCATTGAACCATGCCTCACTTCCCCGCCAACCGGTTCCACAGTAAAATGCAAGGTGCTTTTCGGGAACAATCCCGGACTGTTTCCAGACGGCGTCAATCTCATGGTACTCACGCGTGGTGTGATCGAGATTACGATAATTTTCCATGTGATAAGCATCACTACCACAATTGGCGAACACCGCCCCAGGGATGCGTCCTTTCTTTTTGATATAGTTGTATCCGCTTACCTCACCTATATACTCAGGGTAGCTTCTAACGCAAACCAGATCGGCATCTTTTGACCGAAGCATCTCTTTGGCTTCAGGCGTATCGACCGCGAGTTCAGGCCTGACCGGTATCACGGAACCGAACGATTCGACCGGTTGCTTCGGCACATCGTCCATACTGATCTCATAACCGGCATCCGCCCAGGAACGATAGCCGCCATTCAACACACGCACATCTTTCACGCCGGCATACATCATGATGAAGGCAAGCCGGATGGCTCCGATATGCCCTGCTGCGCTGCCTGGAAAATCATCGGCATTATCAGGTTGCATGAACTTGCCGTAAAGAACAACCGTTGTATCGGCGGTAATCCCATGCTGTTCGAGAGCAGCTTTCAACTCCTCCGGACTCCGCCGGTTCCATGTTTCAGGCGACTCGAGCGACAGTGTATCCATATCGACAGCTCCCGGAATGTGCCCGCTTAAATACGCATCTCGGTTCCGGTAATGAGCATGACAAACAACAAATCTATCGTTACCATACCCTTCAGGTGTTTTCCCGGCAATCAGCGTATTCACCCATTCAGGCGAAACAAGTTGTCGATAGTTCGCAAGCTTCTGCATCGGCAATGCATCGTTCCCCGACCATTCCGATACAAACTGGTTATACACAGAAACCTTTTTGTATCCATTTTCCCTGAACTGTTCAGCCGTTCTATGACTTTGTTTCGGAGTATACCCGTATACCACAATGGCATGATCCGGCAAGATGTTCTTGAACTGCAAAATCCTGAGCCATTCAGAGAAGTGAAACCATTTTTCGGGTACTGTTTTTGCCCCTTTAATATGTCCTCCTCGCGCCTCATTCTGCATCCGCCAACCGTTATAGGCATCTATTGAACGCACGTCGATGATTGTTACATCGTTATTATCCAGAAGCTCCTGTAATGCTTCTGTTCTCATTTCTTCTGATTCGGGCATGGTATTTTTTGAATTCGATTGTTGCAGCTGATCGGTTATTTTCTCAATAAATGCCTACTACCGGTACCTTTTCATTCAGCGGCACCTTATTCAATCGGCTTTACCTTGCCATCATCCCTGAAACGTTTGAACCAGTGTTGACCGTCACAAAAAGGCTTGTTTCTGGATCGGCCGCACCGGCATAATGCGTAGTGTTCATCGGATTCAGGCTTGTCTGCATCATGAAGAGGAATGCTGCCCTTTATGTAATACGGCCCGTTTTCAGCAATACGTATTTGAGGGTTTCCGGAAAAGTTATCGTGCAACCTCCCTTCAATAGAATAGCTTAACGCACCAGAAGGGCACTTTTCTATTGTCTCGATGATTTTCTCGAAGCCTTCCCCATCGGGATCGATCCAGGGTTCATCTTTCTTTAAAAACACTTCTGGCAAATCATCTGTGCAAAACCCTGCGTGAGAACAGATTCCACGATCATCGTGAATGATGATATCCTTTCCTTTGTAGCTATCACTTCGCCTCGGCGGCCTTCCTTCCTGCTTCTCATCTGTCCACCCGACCTTCGCATGCGTACCGTCACAAAAAGGCTTGTGCTCCGATCCACCGCAACGGCAAAGAGCAATGACCGGAGTACGCAGAGGAAAAATATCTCCGTTCGATTCTGTAAGGCTTTCGATGTTTTCCACAATCAACGGACCATTTGGCGATGGCGCGATCGTAATTTCATTTTTTCCCATATATTGACTCTCCTGAACATGTTTTTCTGCTTGACTTGCCTGGCAGATTATTTCAAACCCTCATTCAATTTGAGTAATTGTACAGTATTGTCCAAGAACCAAAAAGAATTTACAAAAGCTCACTGCTTGTGCTGAACTCCATCCCTTTCCCAGAAACAGCCATAAAAAAACCGATAGTTTTGACTCACTGATTTTCTGGGATATATTAACCAGCAAGAAATGTACACAAGGCTTCCTTGCCCAACATGCAATGATCGTCAATCTCCCTCGATGCCTGAACACTACTTTATAAAAACCGAGATCTCGGGCCGCTACGTTATTCAAAAACCTTCGGGTGAAGATCCCTTTCACCTCATTGTTGGCTTTCACGGATATGGTCAGCTTGCCGAAGATGAACTTGCTCTTCTGAAAGGTATGACCGGAAATTCAGCTTGGCTCTGCTGTGCTGTCGAAGCGCTTCATCCATTTTACAAACAGAAAGGAATGGTTGGTGCAAATTGGATGACGAGCCGTAATCGTGAATTGATGATACAAGAAAACATCAGCTACGTCACCGCCGTGATAACCGAACTGGAAAAAAGGTATTCTTTAAGTGGCACTCTCGTCTATCACGGCTTTTCGATGGGGGCAGCAATGGCAGCCCGTTCAGCACTTCTTGGCAACCATGAACCGACTGCCGTCATGTTCCTTGGCGGCAATATTCCACCTGAGCACGAGAAACTCGGAAAAATGAAAAAAGCGCATATCGCAAGGGGTAACGCCGATCGGCTTTATACACAAAATGAATTTGAGCGGGACAAAAAAAGATTGAATGAATCAGGGGTTCCTTTTGAACATTGCTGTTTTCCCGGCGGTCATGAGGCTGACGAACAATACCTTGAATCGGCCGGCGTGTTTCTCGAACAACTGCTCGGTTGACCTGAACGCTTAAAAACTTCCTGCTTCCAACTTCAGGTTATGTTCCGGAAAGCTGTTATCCAGAAAAGTTGAAAATTGAACCATGTTTTCAAAAAATGTCTCGATCTGAAACGTCTCTTCGATAAGTTTTCCACGCTTCCAGCAGCTGAACGTGTCCGGCTTGGCAAAATCGATCAAACATATTTCGATTTTTTGACTATGGTGGTATTCATAACAACCCATACATCCGAAACAACGATTACCCGGTGTAGCATCCAGACCATCGAATTTCACCTTACGCTCATAGTTTTCATCTTTCGGAATCTGCTCATCGACGACACGTTTGAGCTCTTGCAATGAATACGGTTCTGAATCGATGAATCTGCCAACCTTGCCGACGGACCGGTAATGAACATATCTGACGTTTTTATAAAGCCTTGATAAATCCATCAATTGCGTGACAACCCCCTCGTTGACATCACGGACAATGATAGCTGTAATCGCTATACGACCAATACATTCCTCATCGAGGTTTTTCAGAGCCGTCAGTTTTTCTTCAGCCACATCGTCATTATCTATAAACCGGTACCATTCATTGTTTTTTCCTCCATTCATCGATAACGTTGCGATAACAGGAACACCTGTGTTCTTTATAGACCGGACGAAGGAAGAATCGGCCAGCATGGTCCCATTCGAAACAAATGAAACCATATGATTATATTCGTTTGCCGTTACAATGAATTCCAAAAATTGCGGGTGCAGGGTTGGCTCACCACCCATAAACCTGAAAGCCACACGGTTCGGCAATCGCCGACAGACCTCTCGAAAATAATCCAAAGACATGTCCGGTAATGATCTGACGGGATTATAGCAGTAATTGCAGTTGTAGTTGCAGCGGTGCGTCAGATCGACATAGATGAGAGGAAAAGGGTTTTCGTCAACGCTATGAACTATCTTTGAGCCAAGTTTACCTGATGGATACTTTTTTAGCTTGGGTATACTGTGCAGTCGCCCTGGCATGGATTTCAATTTTGTGTTGATCGGAGAAAAACACCTTTTTTAAAACCACATTTCTCAATCGATCCATGACTATCTGTGATTTAAAATAAGGGGGTAAAACGAGAAAAGCTTACCTATAATTTCGCTATTCCTTTCGAAACAGTCAAGAAAAGAGTGAACATGTCCATTCATTTTCAATAAGCAGGGGTTGCTTCTTCGTGAAATGCCGAACCGTTTGTAAGTAAAGAGATACCGTAAAATCAAGCTTTTTACATGGTCTATTGACCTATAAAACGCTCGATATGTTCGATAAAATTGGCAGTATTAATAAATCCGGCTATCCGGCTTTCGGGGATTTCCCTGCCGGAACTGTCGAAAAAAACGATACCGGGTGGCCCGAAAATGGAGAAACGTTTCATGAGTGCACGCTCCTCCTCGGTATTTGCAGTAACATCGGCCTTGAGAAGTGAGATATTCTCGAGTTTTTCAACCACACGCGGATCACTGAACGTGAGATGCTCGAGCTCTTTGCAAGAGACACACCAATCGGCATAAAAATCAAGCATGACGGGACGTTGAGAAGATTCTAAAGCCCTGTCCAGTTCTTCAACCGAATGAATCATGGTAAATCGAAGCGGATTTTCTGCCTCGGTATGCATCTTTGGACCTCGTGAAATACCGGACAAAGGTTCGAACACACTGCGGCCTCCGGAAGCGGCACCAGCGAGTTCCAGAACACCGACTATGAGAAAAAGAACTCCTAAAGCTTTTCTGAAACGTGCGCCTGCCGTCGGCTGCCCGGCAGTGTTTTCAAAAACCCCAAGAAACACCGAACAGAGTAAAGCAAAGAATCCCCATGCCAGTAACACCGCCCACATGGGCAGCACAGGTGTAACGATCCAGATAGCAACAGCTATCAGAAGAAAGCCGAAAAAATATTTCACCCCCGTCATCCATGCTCCTGCACGCGGCAGGAGATACCCTGCCGATAGCCCTACAAGAAGCAGCGGAACACTCATACCCGATGCCATGGAAAATAGTGCAAGTCCTCCTGTAACGACATTTTTTGTCTGACTGATATAAACCAGAGTTCCCGCCAAAGGAGCAGCGACGCACGGACCGACGACGAGTGCCGAAATGGCCCCCATGAAAAAAACTGCAGGAAAACGCCCTCCTTTCATGATCCTCGATGTCCCGGTCAGTCTTGTCTGCAGCGTCGAGGGCATCTGGATTTGGTAGACATCGAACATCGAAAACGCAAGCACAACAAGCAGTACAGAAAAGATTCCCAACACTTCAGGACGCTGCAGGAAACCGGCAAGTCCCTCTCCGGCAAGACCGGCCAGCACTCCTAAAAGAGTGTAGACGGTAGCCATTCCGAGACTGTAGACAAGCGCAAGGAGAAAACCTCGCAAACGAGTAACCGATCCCTCGCCGACAATGATCGATGACAGGATAGGAACCATCGGAAGGATACAAGGTGTGAACGACAGCAAAAGTCCGAAAAAAAGGAACATCAGAGAAATTTTCCATAAGCTCCCCTCCTCGAGCGCAGTACTGAAAAAGCTCCCCTGTTCAGGGGAAGAAATGCCGCGGGAAGACTCCGTTGCTGTATTCAGAGATACGGCTTTTGACAAAACGCCGTCGGTGTTTTCCGTCACAAGAGGGCCGGGCTGTTGAGGATCGACCAGGAATTTTTCCGTTACCGGAGGATAACAGAGCCCCCCTTCAGCACACCCCTGATAGGTGACGTTCAAAGTAAAAGGTTCCGACACCGAAACAAGCGGAAGGGTAAGGAAAAGAGTATCGTGATATATTTCCGACTTCCCGCCTGTCAGGGGGTCGGCAAACATCGTTCCTTTCGGGAAAACAAGTTCCCCAAGCACAAGAGCACCATCTTCAACCGATACATCAACCTGTTCACGATACAGCTTGCAGCCTTCGGCTATTGTCCAATGCAATGTAATCGAACCCGAATCACGCAGCTCCGCCTCGAGTCTGAATGCTTCGTTCGGGTCAGGAAATTCCGAAGCATCGACCTTCCAAAGAGCAGGAAGCGATAACAAAACCATCCAGGCGAGAAAAGCCGTGCGCATGAAACGAGAAACAATAAAGGCAATCACCGTTTTGCAAAATAAGATTGATATGAATCGACAATCGTAATTTTATTACTGAATCGCGGCCTCTTTCTCTTCGCCTGTTTCAAGAGCCTGCAAAATCAGTTGCTCCAGGGCTTCCCTGTTCTGGAACCCTTGAGCGACCGTGATTAGAGAGCCATCCCGGCCAATGACAAATGACACGGGAATCGCCTGTAGTCCGCCGGGGATGTAATCACCAAAGGTAGAAATCATCGCCTGATCTCCGATCATAACGGGATAATTAATGCCATACTCCCAGATAAAGTCGCTGATACTCTGTTCTTCATCCCTGAACCCGACGCCGATAAAGGTGAAACCATTCTTACTGTACTTCTCCTGCAGTTCAACCATATCCGGAACTTCCTGACGGCATGGGGGGCACCATGAAGCGAAAAAATTAACAATGTAGGCTTTACCCGCCAGGTTCCGGCTCGATATTTCCGTTCCGTCAAGGGCTTTGGCGTTTATTACAGGGCCGGAAACCGAAGTTTGCGGACTTACCATCATAACCGCCAAAAGCAACATGGAGATTCCAAGTCCTGAAAATGCTGTGCTCAACTTGTGCATATTCATATCGTCGTTTATCAGTATCTTTTCATTGACTTCATCGAAAAAATTCATCAGGAAAAATCCGCACCCGGATTGGATTCAGCATGTTTTACAACCGGTGACCCTGACCTGTTTACTTCAACGGTCTTGACATCCTTTAAATATTCGGCAACGCTCTCCCAAACCGGTTCCCCGGGAGACTGAGCTCCAACCGTAGCCCAGCCCGCTACCCGGTACTTGGCCGAAGCATCGATGGGTTTACCATCGGAAAGCCGCATATTCTCAATGCGTTTTCCAAATACCGCTGAGGGATTGATAGTGTACTGCATACCCCCAACACGTACCATATCCCCCCCCTGCTGGTAGTAGGGATCGGCATTGAAAAGGTTGTCTGCGACATCTTCCAGAATAGCCCCGATCTGGGCACCGGTCATATCACGCACATACGTTTCCGGATAGGTCATACAGGTTTGATCGAGCACATGCTCCATAGTGACGGTTTGACCGGGCAGAAGCGTCGTTCCCCAGCGAAACCCGGGTGAAAGGGCTATCTGGGCGTCGTTGCGGGCAATAAGCGCATCACAGATAACCTTGTCGAACGGGCCGTCGAAATTACCTCTTCGGTAAAGCAACGAATCTGTTGTTGCAAGCGGTTGATGAAGCTTGTCGAGGTAAGGCTTGCGAATATCGTCGATCATCGCTTTCATATTCCGGTCTTCTCCGAGTTCGTTCGAAAAGACGGGTAAAAGCCGGTAACGATAATCCCGTACCGTTCCGTTTCCGAGCTCGAGATCCATCACCCCCAGAAACTTGCCGTTCGACCCTGCATTGGTTACAAGAGTACGGCCACTGGCATTACGAACTTCAAATGGGCGTGGAACTGCATCATGGGTGTGGCCACCGAAAATCACATCGATACCGTTGACCTCTCCTGCCAGTTTGACATCGACATCCATACCGTTATGAGAGATAAGTATAACAGCATCGGGCCGTTCATCTCGACGGATCTTGTCGACCAACTCCTGAAGCTCCATGCTGTTGATACCAAACGTCCAGTCGGGAATGAATCTTTGCGGGTTGGCAATTGGAGTGTAGGGAAAAGCCTGACCGATCACGGCTATTCTGTGCCCGCCGAGTTCTTTCATAACGTATGGCCGGAATGCATGCCCTGTCATTTCATCGAATGCCTCTACCCCGTCGAAAAGCGCTTCTTCCTTGACCTTTACGTTCTGGGCGACAAAATCTCCCTTGAACCTTTCGAGGTTGCTGCGAACAACCTCGGTTCCATGGGTGAACTCCCAGTGACCCGTCATCACATCAACACCGAGAAGGTTACAGACATCGACCATATCGGTTCCTTTTGTCCACAATGCCGTCCCCGAACCCTGCCATGTATCACCGGTGTCGAACAGAAGTGTTTTTTCCCTGCCGAACTCACCCCTCATTTTGTCGACCAAGGTCTTCAGATGCGCAAACCCTCCAAGCTTTCCGAACCGCTGAGCGGCATCGACATAATCGAGAGAAGTATACGCATAAGCAAAAGGACTGCCGGCGGAGATTTTGTAATATTCAAGAAAAGCCTGACCAACCAGATGAGGAGGCCGTCCGAAAGCCTCTCCGAAACCCAGATTCAGGCTTGGTTCACGGTAATAAACCGGCATCAGTTGTGCATGGGTATCGGTAATATGCAGCAGACGGATATCTCCGAACCCCGGAAAACTGTACATATCAGCAGCCGAATTACAACCTTGAATACCTGCCGGCAACATGCCGGCGACACCGGCCATACCAAGAATACGAAGAAATTCACGGCGTGAAATTTGCATAGTTCTTTCTTTTTGAATGAAAGTCTTTACTCTGCCAGAAAAAGCAACAGCTCAGTGTTCCGGAATAAATTCCTGCCAATGGTTGTGCATGAAAGTCCCTTGCTCGATAGCCAACTCTCCCTGGCGCAATGCCTCTCCTGCAAGCACAGCAGCCTGCTCCTCCAGACCTTTTTCCAGTGCCTCGCGGGCCTCGGCTATAAGGGAGGCTGTATCCCTCCATTCAAAGCCCAGATCTGCCGCTCCTTTCCTGGCCTCCTCTGCCTGCAGGATAAGTTGCTCTGCAGAAGGAGCAGCATAAAGCGCAGGACCTGACAGCAACAATATCAGAAAGCAGCACCATGGCATCAGTTTCTTCATCACTCTTTTCTCCTTATTTGCGTGAAGCCGGACCATTGAAATGCATGCCATTCGACATCACGGTTTGGAAAAATTCCAGGTTACGGTATTCCTCACCCTGTATAGCCAGAGGTTTTGCCCCGATATTCCTGTTGCATCCCGCGTAACGCCTGTGAAGTGTTCCGATCTCTCCCCATTTCAACCGAAAAACAGGAAAGTGGACCGGGTGGCCCAGCGCGGGGCTTATGACCTCGGACCGCAGACGCCTGCCGGAGTAACGCATATGACAGCCGGCACACGACATGTTGAGCTGTCCTCGTTTCGCATAGAAAAACTCCTTACCTTTGAGATATGCCTCATAAGCACCTTCACTCGCGACCTTCACCTCAACGGGTTCGCCTCTGCTGATATAAGCCATGTAGCTTGAAATTTTGGCAATATCCCCTTTTTTGTACTCGAGTTTTTTTTCACCGTTTGCCTCACGGCATTCGTTGATGGCCATCTCGAGGGTAACGACCATGTTGCGTTGTTCGTCGAAATAGGGATAATTGTGACGAACGGCACCTCCTTCAGGAAAACAGTCTTTATAGGTTTTCCCGTTCGAGAACGATTTCTCGAACAAAGCCTGGCCCTCCTCAACTGCGATGGAGTATGGCGGGAAATCCTCCATTGCCAGCCATTGCTCCCGTGCATTCTCGTTTATGGCATAGACACCGTCCGCGAAATCATCGAGCTCAACATCAGGAAACCTTTCGGAAAAGTACGCCCTGAACTCCTCGATATCTTTGTTGACAAGGGCATTGTAATCTTTTGTCTGACATGACCATAGCATAATAACCGGCAGAAGCAACAGCAGGAACACGCGACTCTGTGATATTTTCTTCATAACTGTTCCGATAAATGATATTTGATTAGGTACCGCCGATGACCGCATCGACACTCTCACCTTGCCCCTTGTTGTCAACCCAGCTTAGTGATATCGAATCTCCTGCTTTTGCACCGTCAAAAGTAAAGGCCAGATAAGGATCCATCGAAACACCCGGACCAAGTTCGGAATGGAAAACGACCTCCCCTTTGAATTTCACAGTCACCTCGGTGATATAGTGCGCCGGAATCAGATTTCCTTCCGCATCCTTGCGACGTCCCATTTCCATTGGATGCTTGATAAGCATTTTTACAGACACTGCATCTCCTTTGGCAACAGCTTTTACTTTCATCGTAACCCCCATTGTATGTTTTTTAAATTTTTATCCGCCACAGCCGCCGATGGTAACCTTGACCTCACGGGTAGCCCTGTAGAGCTTATCTCCTGCCTTTACGAGAACGGTGATATCCGATGTTTTTGCCATACGAATCCTCAAGGAGACATCAGGATGCATACGCGGCAAAACGTCAAACGATGCAACAAGCGGTGAAAAATTAGCTTCGGCAAAAATGCTGATGCTGGTAGCACCCGGTATACCTGTGGATATCGTAACAGGAACAAACGCACCGTTTTCAGCAATTTCCGGCGCCTTGATCTGTATCTGGCTTGAATCCTCTATCGGCAAAGAGCCGTATTTCGCTTTGATTGCTTCCTCAAGACTCCCCGACTGGAAAGCCTCGTCACTCCTTTTTGCTAAAACCTGAACGGGAATCGTGGCGGCAAGTGCCACACAGGCCAGAGATCCTCCGACTGTCCTTAAAAAACGACGTCGCGAAATGGTCATGTTTACCTCCTGTTATCGGAAAAATGGTTTTTGAAAAAAGAAAAATCATAGAGCGTACATGTAATCAACTACGGCATCCATCTCTTCCTCGCTAAGAATACCATGTTTGCCGAATGGGGGCATGATGCTTTTGGGATTTTTTTCCGTAGCATCCCAGATCTGACGATGAAGGACGGACCTTTCCGGAAACCTCGCTTTCATCTGGATCAGAGGAGGACCGAAATTACCCGGCTGTTCTCCTCCCGACATCATGTGACAGGCAAGACAGTTCCCTTTCATGCTGTCGAAGGACACCTTCCGGCCAAGCTCGATCTGTTCTTCACCAGGCTCATCGGCCACGAGAGACATGGGGAACAGGAAAAAAACAGCTGCAGCAATCATGCAGATATGCGTCATAGTCATCTTACGTTTGATTACAGAAAAACATCTCACGACAACAGCACCACCGCTCATGGCACAATTCACCCCCAGGTACTTTTTGTAATGTCCCGATACCATGTCACAGCCTGGTCAGCCTCTTCACGATAACGTGCATCAGAAGCATCGATCGGCGTCATCCCACTCTCTCCCTGTACAACCGTTATCCGGCCTGAATCGACCGAAAAGTTACCTTTCGCCGAAAAGCCGTATCCCTGAGTGACAAGACTGTAACAGATGCTGCCGAATGAAGGTGACTGTGGCAGTTCTCCGTTGAAAAGACGTATCACTGCCGATGCAGCAACTTTTCCCTGACTGCCTGCGGCAAATCCTGATTTCGGCATAGGTGCAGCGCCGCATGCATCACCTATCACGTGAATCCCGGGATGAATGGTTGACTCGAGCGTCAGCGGGTTTACCGGGCACCATCCGGTAGCATCGGCAAGCCCGGTATCGAGGGCGATTTCCCCCGCTTTTTGTGGAGGAATGACATTGACCACATCGGCGAACTCATCGCCGAATTCGGTAACAACACTCATTTGCTCTGGATTGACGCTCTCCACCTTCCCACCGGCAAAAGCCCCGCGCCATTCGATCATTCCCGGATAAAAGCGCTCCCATCCTTTCATAAACTGATCTTGGTCGGAAAATCCATCCTTGCCATCCAGCACGAGAATACGCGATTTCGCCTTGTGCTTTTTGAGATAATGGGCAATCAAACTTGCCCGTTCATATGGAGCCACAGGACATCGGTACTCTCCACCGGGCGGACAGATGATCACGGTTCCTCCGTCCTTCATTGACGTGAGTTGTTTTTGCAACAACAGCGTTTGCTGACCAGCCTCATAGGCATGAGGCATTTTGCTCTCGGCAACCTTCTCGCTGTAACCGTCAATGGCGTTCCAGTCGAAACTCACTCCAGGCGAAACGATAAGACGATCGTATTCCAGAACCTTGCCTTTCTCGAGTCTGACTTTGTATTTAACCGGATCGATTGCATATGCCCTGTCTGCAATGACATCGACCCCATAACGCTCCTTCAATAACTTGTATGTTTGTGCTAACTCTTGGATACTTTGCAGCCCGCAGAAAACCCAGTTGCTTAAGGGACAAGTGTAATACACCGATTTTGGCTCGACGAGCGTTACCGCAACAGAAGGGTCGATTTCCCTGATATGTCTTGCGGCGGCTGCACCTCCGAACCCACCACCAATAACGACAACGTTCTTTGTCGAGGCATAAACCCTTTTCGGTATACCAAGAGGTCCCATTACCGTCCCGGCAAGACCGGCAAAAAAGAGTCTGTTAAAATCTCTGCGCGTAATCATCGCCTTCATAATCATTTCTATTTTTCTACCAGGCGTAAAACCGAGCCCCCAAAATTATACAACTATGTAATTATATAGTAATAAATAGTGAAACTTACAAGTATTTTTCCCTAAAACTTGACCACAAGGTCAGCCTGCCAGATATCAAGCCCTTCTCCTGCTTCTTCTGAACCAACGCCCTGATCATGGTTATAGTACTTGAGACTTACCATCAAGTTTTTTACGAGCAGATATTTACCACCTAACTCGAAACCTTTACCGTCAGTCCCTCCTCCAAAACGAGTACCGTCGGTGAACGCCCCGAGCAAGGCATCTTTCTCGATGTAACAATAATTGGCGTCGATTTCCCACCGCCCCGGCTTTGTTGCCTTACCAAGTTTTGCTCCAAACAAGTAAGCCTTGTTTTCCTCATCGACGTCCTCGGCTACATTGATGGCACATTGACCGTAAACTTTCAAAGGAACCTTCCCAGTCAACCCGGCATCGAAATGCATGAAGATTTCGAGCACATCATAATCGTACTTCAGCGTAGCCGCAGGGGTGCCGCTACCTGTACCGCTATTATTGAATAACTTGTCTTTATATGCCCAGCCAGAAACATTGGTACCTGCAATATTGAGGTAGTTGTAAAAGCCCGCACCAATCATAAAATTGTTATTGTCGACGTTTCCATTCCAGGCCAATTGTGATACCCAGAAAGCAGGATCGTTTTCGATATCGCCTGACTCATCGATCAAATAGTAACCCAGAACCGCGCTCAGACCTGCAGGATGTTTCCTGCCGTCCTTACCGTAGTGCAGAGATATACCTTCCATGGTAAGATCGGCATCCCACAAAAGATCATTGACTCGAATAATGGACTCGTTTACAGCACGCTTCCCGAAGATGATATCCACATGCCCGTCAAGACCATATGCCATAGGGTGAAAATCAATATAGGCCTGGTTGAGCTTGAACGACTTTGCAGTGAAACCTTCACCAAGAACCTGCATTCGCGAAACAGGGTTGCTCCCTCCCGTCGAAAGCTCTATGCCGGCACTCAATACGTCGCTTATTGCAGGAAAGCCTCCTATACGAACACGCAGGCGATGGCTGTCACGATTATTATCTTTCGTTTCCGGATTGTCAATCTGGTAACGATACATGACATCACCTTTCCAGTTCCAGTCCACTGCCAAAGCATCGATCACCGAGCCGGCAACTGAAAAAAAGACAAGCAGCATGAAAAAATTCTTCATGGCAAAAACAGTTAAAAATGATACTATACAATCCCCCACTGTTAATGCCCGCAGAATTCTTCATGGCATGTGAAGTAATCGTTATCGCATCAACGCTACACGATACTTTCAACTCCACTCCAGTTATTTACCGATTGCCGAAATTTCAACCAGGAAAAGTCAGGGAAAACCATATAACTATGAAATTATATATGAAATAATAGAGCATTCTACAAGTATTTAAGACGTATAAACAGCAAAAAAGAGAAGAAAATCATTACAAATCGTTCGTAAATACAGATCAATCATAGAGACCGATGCACCTCCTGACAAAAGAGAACGCATATCTGAATTCCCACTTTTCAGCTTTTACCAGGCACTTGTCCTTCAACAGTTTTTTTGTTACATTACCTCTCAATTTTTTGCAGGGTTTATCCTGCTGTACGATCACATGTAACCGATTCCTGAGTTATGGCCAAGAAACAAACGTTCGGCGACAAGACAGCAAAGAAAGGAGGAAATGATTTCAAGGTTGCGAAACTTGTTTACTCGGTAAAGTCTGAGAAAACAAACGCCTGGAAATTCATGGAAAAAAACGTTCGCATCCCAAACGGCGAGAACGACCAGAAAGTCCTTACTGACTTTATCAGTAAAGCAACCAAGTGAGCATAGCTTTTTTGCGATGAAGAGGCTGTCAAAAAAGGGCAGCCTCTCGTATTTTGAGTATGCGATATCCGCTCATGGTTAATTATACTTAACCCGAGGACCCATTAGTATCTCCGTTTTTCTCTATGGATACAACATCCATGTGAAACCCGAACCTGTCATTTCACGGGTCGTCACGGCTCTGGCGGAAACGGATGCTGGAATAAGATAAAACCTCGCTTTTTTCGCTCTATCCACATCGCACCGGGGGAATCCGGAAGAGACGTTAAACATCGATATTTATGATCGATAAACCTGAAAAAGAATGGTTTGCCGAGTGGTTCAATCATCCCTTGTACCTGAAAGTATACAGCCACAGAAACGACGACGAGGCAAGAACCTGCCTGGAAACCATTATCAGCAAAACCGGACTGGAAAGCTTTGAACCGTCAGGTATCGCAGTCATGGACATCGCGTGCGGTGCAGGACGCCATGCGTTGGAACTTGCCAGGCAAGGCTTCAGAACAACGGCAAACGATCTCTCCCCGTTTCTGCTTGAATGTACACGTTCACAAGCCGAGCAGGAAAACATCTCGATCGAGTGCACCAGAGAGGACATGCGGCATATTACCGCGGAAAACCGTTACGATCTCGTTGTGCAACTGTTCGCGAGTTTTGGTTATTTCAAAACGAAAGAGGAAGACCTTCAGGTTTTGCAAAATGTTTACAGGTCGCTGAAAAACGATGGCTGGTACATCCTCGATCTGATGAACCCCGTCTACCTGAAAAAAAACCTCATCCCCACTTCTTCCCGAAACATTGAAGGCCTGAACGTTTCCGAACAACGCAGCATTAAATCCAATCGCGTTATCAAGCAAATAACGATACGCTCTTCTGACGAGTCGATCTCTTTCGAAGAATCGGTCAGGCTCTACTCATTGAAAACCATGGAAGACATGCTCGAATCGACCGGCTTTATAATTGATGGTATTATTGGGAATTATAAAGGGGCGGCGTACAATACGGAAACGTCACCGAGAATGATGATTTTCGCAAAGAAAGAGGAATTGAAAAGAAGTTGAATTCAAAAAGAAAAAGGATCCCAAAAGCTTTCTTTGTCCCTGCTTGCTACTGTAACCGAAAACATTCGGAAACAAGAACTCGGTATTGAGAGTTTTGTAGAAAATACCACGGTTATCTCTCCCTGACCCTTACTTCAAAAGCAGTTCCCGCAGCGTTTTGATCCCGGCACGCCTGGCTTTCATAAGCAGCATCTGAAAAAGCTGTGCAGTAAGAAAAGCATCACCTGCTGCGGTATGCCTGTCATAGAGGCGAATATTATAGCGTTCCAGCAGAACATCCAGCCTGTACTCCCCTCCTTTGTGTGCAAGATTGTAGTATGGTCCTTTCTCAAGCCTTTTGGCAAGACTTGCCGTGTCGATAACCTGATTGAACAACTCGAATCGGTATCGCTGCTTCAATATGCGGTTTATCATGGCAACATCGAAATCGGCATGTTGGGCAACAAGAACACTGTCTCTTGCATATTCAAGAAAGCCGTTTATCGCTTCATTTTCATCACTGCCCTCATGGAGATCCCGCAAAAGAAGTCCATGAGTGGTCACTGCCTCACAGTCACCCACACTGTCTCTACGGATAAGCACTTCAAATGAATCCTCTACGTTGATCTGGACACCGTTGAGAGCAATCGCTCCGATCGAGATAACCAGGTCCGTTGCACTATCGAATCCGGTTGTTTCGGTATCGAAAACAACAAATCGAGCCTTTTCCAGGGGCAGATCAAAACTTGAAGATCCTGCAAAGCTGTTAACATAGCCGCAAATGATTGCAGGAAGTTCACCACACCGGCAACGGCGCAATGCAATTCTTTTTGCAAGAAAGTTAATCACGAATATAATCAAGCTGGAACCTCAGGTTCAGCGCTTTTTGTACCTTTTCTATGGTTGAAAAAACGTTTCTGAGATTCTGCCGCTCAATTTTGTTAAGGGTTTCCGGTTTGATGTACCGGCCTGATGAAACGTTGGCGAGACCGTTTACGGCTCGCAAACGCATCAGAAATTCATATCCTGCCGCAGCTTCAGCTCCAAGCTCCTTCATACCCGGCACAAGAACCTGAAGACGCTTGAAACGTTCGACAGTGCTGAAATATTCAGGGATTTTCTGTTCGTAGGCCAGAACCCTGGCAGCATCGGAAAGAGGCATCATAGCACGAGCCTTGATATCGAACTCATTTGCATGATCACGGCTTTTTTCAACAAGAAAATTGCGAAAAAACCCGAGAGGAGGTGGATTTTGCAAGGCGTTTTTAGCAAAAAAACCAAGGAATCCCCGGTTTTTTGCTATAAGGCTGAAAATTTCCTGCTTCAGTTCAGCAGCGAGTTTTGCCTGGCCATAAACAGGCCTGAAATCAAAGAAAATTGTCGAGTGCATGACCGCTTTCGGTTCAGGCGTAACGATCCATCTGGAAAAATAACCTTTCCATACGGATAAAGGCTGACACCAAACCGGGTTACTTGCCATGATGTCTGCCGGGCACACCACAAAACCGCAATGCTGAAGGATACCGGTTACCTTTCTGCCAAGAGCAAGAAAATACTCATGAGCCGCTTCTTTTTCTCCTGCAGACGGTTCAGCATAAAGAATTGCATTATCCTGATCGGTACGCAAGAGCTGTTCCTTGCGGCCTTCACTGCCAAGTGACAACCAGCAGAACTCGATATTCGGGCGCATGAACTCCTTTTCCGTTTCTAACTCTTTCAAGGAAAAGTCAATCGCTCTGGTGATGATTGCATCATTGATTTCCGTCACGATATTGGAAATAAAATGCACGGCCACCTCTTGCTCCATGTAAACCTGGAGAAGATTTTCCGTTTTGTCTCTCTGCTCCTTGAGTTGGTCACGATCCGAAGCCTGCATGATTGCCTTCATGATAACGGCGGGATTGTTACCTTCAGAGGTGATGATATCATGCTCTGAGATAATCCCCATAACAGGGCTGTCAGGTGAACCGTCCTCAGTTATACAGAAATGGCGCAGCTTTGTTTTCACCATGAGCATCACCATATCGGCAATGGTTTTGCCGCCGCTAATCGTATAGACTGGACTGCTCATGATACTGCTTACCGGCTCTTCCTTGATTGAGCCGGGCCTGGAAACAACTTTTTTGGTGAGATCGGTATCGGTAATGATTCCAAGAGGGCACTTTTGAGGAGAAACAATGATAATAGAACCGATATTCCGTTCAGACATGATCTTTGCTGCATCACGGATGGTAATATCCGGTAAACAAGTGATTACATCCGTAACCGGCTTTACCTCGAGAGTCTCGTTCTGCAGAAAATTGTTATATGACTGTTCTCTGCAAAGACGCTGCCCGATACCTAAAGCTTCGGTCAGCGTGTGTTCGATCTCCTCGACACTTTTCGCAAAAGCGCCGGCAAAGAAAAGGGATACCCTGGGATTTGTCTCTAAAAGATGCCTGATTTTATCAACCGGAAGCTCGAACAGCAGACTTTCTTCCGCGACTTGCGCTGTCAACACATAGTCCTGATGGGCGAAGATGGCTCTTACACCGAAAATATCCCCCTCGTCGCAAAGATCAACCAGCACCTCCTTGCCGTCAACATTGTCGAACAGGCGCACGGCACCCTTCATCACCATGAAGGCATGTTTTTTTAATGTATCACCCTTTCTAAAAAGAATTTCCCCTTCTTCATGGTAGGTAAGGGAAACCGACTCGGCTAGCTCCTGCAAAATATCAGAAGCGAGTTCGTCAAAAGGAGGATATTTTTGCAGATCCGCAACGACCCTTTCAACTATGGTATTTGAAGGCATATACCGGTATGTTTAAAGCAACCCTTCCTCTTTATACCAATTGAAGGCACGCCGTATACTATGCTCGATAGGCTCGGTTCTCATATCGAGCTCACGAATGGCCTTCTCTGAAGAGAAATATAAGAACTCTGAAGCCACTCTGAACATCGTGGGGTTAAAAAGCTTGGAAACTCGGCTTTTGAAGTGCAGCGTTACCAGCAAAGCATGCAGGAATTTTGTAACGAAAAACGGAAGGGGCATCATGAACATCGGTCTACCGGTAACGCGAGAGATTGTATCCGCCAGCTCCTTGTATGTAACATTATCCCCGCCAAGGATGTAACGCTCTCCGGTACGGCCCACCTCCATAGCACGAACAACAGCTTCGACAACAATCTCAACATCGACAACACAAACGCCACCAAGAGGGTAAAACGGCATTTTTTTATGATAGGCGTCTTTTATGAGGCGCCCTGCATTGAAATTGACATCGCCCGCACCGAATACATAAGCCGGGTTGACGATAACACAGTCGAGACCTTTTTCGACAGCTTTTTTGACCTCGATTTCCGCTTGTCTTTTTGTTTCAGCATAGTACAAGCCAACCTTATCGAAATTCCACTGCGACGATTCATTGCACGGGGGACCGCTCTTTGAAGCAATCCCGACAGCAGTTATGGAACTGACATGAACAACTCTTCCGACCTGCTTGTCGAGAGCGGCCTGCATGACATTGCGGGTTCCATCGATATTAATGGAGCGGAGCAGGCCAACTTTGCCGTTTGACCCACCCATATAGGTATACCCCGCCGAGTGATACACCTGGTCCATACCATCAAACGCCTCTCGAAGAGAATCCGCATCCGTAATATCGCCATTGACAATATGAACATCATCCGCCACGTCCGAAAAGAGTTCAAGGTTTGAACTCTTCCGGACAAGGGCATATACTTCCTGGCCGCAGGCAAGAAGCTTTCGTACAAGACGTGAACCAATAAAACCGGTAGAACCGGTCACTAATACTTTTCGTGACACTTACTCGGCAGACTCCGATGTTTCAGAAAGCACCGTCTCTTCAGATACATCGGTTGTTTGAGAAACAGTATCCTCTTCAGCCTGAGTGGAAACTTCCGGGGTCTCTTCAGCTCCTAACTCGTCAAGCTGATCGGCAAGATCGTAAAATTTCTCCTGAATAGCCTCGTTTTCCCCTGCAAGTTCTTCGAAACGTTCACGATTTTCTTCCAGCATTTCTTTCATAAGGCTCATGCTGTACTCAAGGGGAGCACCACCGAGTTTATCCTGATAACCGGCAACAACATCATATATGCCATTCATTTCGTCAATATTTTCTTTCAGCATCGAGAATTCGCTTCCATATTGACTTACCAGCTTATCGAGTTCCTCGCTGTACTCCCATTTAAGATCTTCTTTCAATCCGTCAAGAACTCCTTGCTGCTCCATTGTAACAGCTTTCAGAGCTGTAAGCTCATCGCTTATTTCTGCCAGAGTCTGTTCAATTTCACTCCTTAACCCTTCTTTTTCCGCACCTCCGCAGGCTGTAAGACTGACAAACAGAAGAAGAACGCATAGCTGTTTTAGAAATGTAATAGACTGCTTCATGTTTCACCTGTGTTTTTATGTTAAGGGTACATGCACAAGCTGTTCCGCACCCATGATTATTACGAAGTAACTTGCATTCTAAACAAGGTCAATCGGCACTCAGCTCACCATCAATGATCTGCTGGCGAATTCCCTCAACCCTGACGTGTACGTCATCACCGATCAATGACGCATTGTTTGTATTGTAAACATAATCGGTATAGCGGCCATCCAATCCAAAAACGTTCATCCGTCCGCCCTGAAACGTTCCCGACTGAACCTGCTCAACGGTTGTAAAAACAGTTCGATCGATCGCTTTCGTGATACTGGTCAGCACATACCCCGGTGCGAGCTCTCCCTGATCACGGTCTGTCCCGATAACCAGATTACCTGTCTCACGAGCAGCTTCAACAACCCCGACGCCGCTCAAACCTGCAGCCTGGTAAATGATATCGACTCCCCTGGCATACTGCCCAAGCGCCAACTCCTTTCCTTTGGCCGGGTTTGCAAAGGCACTCCCTGTCATACCGATATACCCTGAAATGACTTTAACATCAGGATTCACATATTTTGCTCCTGCTGAAAAGCCATTTTCAAACCTTTTGATAATATTCGACTCCATCCCCCCGATAAATCCTATAGTCCCGGATTTTGTCGACAAACCGGCAAGTGCTCCTGCAAGAAAAGATCCTCGCTTGTCTTCAAATGCAATGCCGGAAAGATTCCGGGGAATCATCGCCCCTGCTTTCGGCTGATAATCGATACACACAAAATATTTTTCCGGAAACTCTTCAGCCATTGTAGAGATATCTTCACTGAAAAGAAGCCCCACGCCAAAGATAACTTCGATCGCCGGATCGGCTGCAAGCTGTCTCAATGCAGCTTCTCTGTCAGCCCCTTCTCCAGACGGTTCTATGTAAACAATATCCACTCCGAGTGAATCCCTTGACATTTCAAGCCCTTTATAAGCTGCATCGTTAAAAGATTTATCGCCTCTGCCGCCAACGTCAAAAACCATACCGACGGTCATGTTGCCGGAAATATCATCTGAAGGGGTTTGCGACGAGCACCCGACCAGAAGCATTATCACTATGCCGAGTAGCGTGAACGAATATTTCATGAGGCAATGTTTAATGCTTGCTTGAATACAAACAGATAAAGGTATAACCTAAACCGAGAGACTGCCCGAACACCCAAAAAGCCAGGTCAATTTGAAACATTCGATGCTCGGTTCAGGTAGAAATTACAGAGGCTTAACATAAGAAAAACTTGGCCTTTTTAAAAGCGATTGCACAAGTTGAAACGATTACTATCCAGAGACAAAGGAGCCTTGCAATACGAAAAGATAAACACCATAACAGTTCACATTATGGAAGCACTATACCCAAGTATTCAATGAAGTAATTAGTATATTGGAACGTATTGGTTGATACTCATTACTCCATTCTCATGAAAACAAGCCTTTACCCTCTTTTTTTCTTCGTTTCAGATACCTTTGACATCCCTGCGTTCTTCAAAGGCAGACCTGACTCTTTCTCCTTTCAGGCAGAACCGCCAAAAAGCGAAACGCTTCGTTTTTACGACACATTTGACTGGAAAGGCTGGAACCAAAAAAAAGCAATCGTGCACTGCGGTTACCGACTGAGTGTCGTAGAAATGAAAAATGGCAGGGAATTAGGTTCTGCGTCACTAAGAAAAATCCCGCACAGTTTTTTTGCAGGAGCTATCGGTGAAAAAACAATTGCAACGAGACTTCTCAACCTTTCAAAACTCAGAGCTTTTATCTGCTTCGCAACCGTTGAAACCGAAGTCAAGAGATGGCGGGTTCTTGATGAAAACCAGAAAACCATCGCATCTATCGAACTGCGTTCTATACAGTCGAACTTCCAAGGACCTGGAAAAATAACTGTGAAGCTTTCCCCGATAAGAGGTTATGGAAAAGAACTTGAAACTGTCGCCGAGCACTTGAAACAGAGTCCGGATTATCTTGAAAAATCCTCTTTTCTCGATTTTTACACAACGATACTTGCTGCAACGGCAACCGTCCCGGCAAACTATTCGCCGAAACCCTCTTTCAGGCTAAAACCAGGTAATACCATTGATAAGTCGGCAAGGGAATTACTGCTTTCAACGCTCGAGGTCATTCACACCAATGAGCAGTGGATCCCCAAGAACATCGATACAGAGTTTTTACACGATTACCGTGTAGCTACTCGCAGAACCCGTTCGATCCTTGCCCAATTAAAAGGAATCTTCCCCCCTGAAGAACTGTATCATTACAAACAAGCATTCCGGGAGCTCGGCAAAAGGACAAACAACCTTCGAGATCAGGACGTTTATCTGATTCAGGCAAAAAAGTTCAAAGACCTTCTCCCAATCAGCATGCGTGATTCGCTCGATCCCTTTTTCACCGACCTTCGGAACCGTCATAAAAAAGAGCTGAGAACCTTTTCACGATATCTTGGCTCGGAAAAGTACAGGCTTTTGATGCAGGAATGGGAATCGTTTCTAAAAAACGAAACATCACCGGACTTGAAAACCACCCCTGATGCCGAAAAGAAAACATCCGATGTTGCTGTACTGACGATTCAGAAAGCATGGAAGAAAGTTATCCGTCACGGCAGGAACATCAGTCGGATCGCAACCGATACAGAACTTCATGCCCTACGTCTCGACTGTAAAAAGCTGCGTTACTTACTGGAATTTTATGCCTCCCTTTTCCCGGCCAAAACGCTTCAGAGTGTCGTTCGCCAGTTAAAAACACTACAGGACAATCTCGGAACATTTGTCGACCTTTCCGTACAGCAGAATTATCTCGATGACTATCTTTCACACCTCGAATCCACAGCCAAAAACATTCCTTTTGCCGCTTCGCTCGGCGGCCTGGTAACTGCATTGTATCATGAACGAGAAAAAGTTCGTTCACATTTCCATAGTGCTTTCGACGCTTTTGACAAATCTGAAACCGAAGCCCTTTTCAACGAGTTGTTCAACAAATATCGCTGATATGAAAACCATCGCACTCTACAGCATCAAGGGTGGTGTAGGCAAAACCGCTTCTGCAGTTAATCTGGCGTACCTTTCCTCTCTTGCCGAACCGCCAACGCTTATATGCGATCTTGATCCGCAAGGGGCGAGTTCCTTTTATTTCCGAATCGTTCCGAACAAAAAATACTCCAGCAAAAAATTCCTCAAGGGAAACAAAAAAATCTATGACAATATCAAAGGTACGGATTTCGATAATCTCGACCTTTTGCCGGCCGATTTCTCATACCGGAATCTGGATATAGAACTGCAGGAAGAAAAAAATCCCCAAAAGAAACTGAAAAACAACATTCGGGAACTCAACACCGAATACCCTTACATCTTTTTCGATTGCCCACCGAATCTCACCCTCTTGTCCGAAAGCGTTTTTACAGCTTCGGACATCATCCTCGTTCCACTCATCCCGACAACCCTTTCCTTGCGAACCTTCGAACAGTTGCTTGATTTCTTTAAAGCAAATAAACTCGATACATCGAAAATCAAAGGTTTTTTCACCATGTTCGAGCGCCGTAAGGCTATGCACCGGGAGATTGTCGAGGAATACAGAGGAAAAAAACGTTTCCTCAACCAGATCATTCCATACAACTCGGAAGTTGAGAAAATGGGCATCTACCGTGCTCCCCTCAATGCTGTCAGGCCGCACGCGTCGGCGGCAATAGCCTACGAAGAGTTATGGGAAGAGTTATCGAACGAGATCGAGCGGTAATGATGGATCAGAACATAATAACAGAACCTTCCGTCATTTGTAATCATTGATCTTTTTCTATACATTAACTTCCCTATGTAACAAGGCGAAGTGGCCGAGTGGCTAGGCAGAGGTCTGCAAAACCTTTTACAGCGGTTCGAATCCGCTCTTCGCCTCAAACAAGAGAGAAGCTGTCTAAAAAGGGCAGCCTCTTGTATTTTAAGCGGACATTCGTTTTCAAAGCCTACATTTGCAGCCTCCACTCTTTTGTTACAGCGGAAGCATTATGTCTGAAAGCTTCCAGCCCATCCCCCTGCGGCTGAAAATATATTTCACCTCCTTTCCCGACTCACTCTCTGGAAGAGTAACCACAAATTTATTGAACGACTCATAAGACATAACAGCATCGGCGAAGGGCTCCTTTTCAATCCGATCTGCAGAAGTATCGCCAGTACCCTCGACCCCGAATTGTTGATTCTCCATCATCCGTGTCATACCGGCCGGAGTAACAATGGCGTCAATCATTCTTTCCGCCATCATTCCTCCCAAAGCTGCCCCAAAAGCAGCGAACTGATTTTCTTCATCTGCATTTTCCGAAGATATGTTATCCAAAATGTTCGCATTGAGCTGATCTTTCAAATTCTGCCGTAATGCAGGAAAATCGACATGCACAGACAACGCATCAGCATCATGATTCTTGACAGCTGCCTTCATCTGGTTGACAGTGATATAGGGTGTAGCGAACATATACCCCAGCAGAAGAACAAAGGCGACAACAGCAAGTACAGCACCAGCTTTTACATTTTTCATTTTCTTTTTTTGAGTGTTTACTATTTGACGGCAAAATCGCTTGATTATCATCTGAGAATCTCACCATATCTAATGAAAAAGTAGAGAAATATCTATTGTCATGCCACCGCATTTACAGACACGAGACAGACACCAGCCTCTTTTCCGTCAGACATCTTAAGGCCCGAAGCACGTTGCACGGAAAAAATGTAAGGAAAATCACAAATCGAAGTTTGCAATTTGCAAAGGTTATAAACTAATGTTAAATATTTTTTCGGGCACATAGCTTGTCCACCTTAGTGGCACTCTACCGCACCTGGTTTTCCCCGCCTGATGTCCCGTTTTTTCGGGAAATGCGGTTGGTCACGCTGAAGCAGTAAACTCGACATATCAAAACCAGGTTACTTTATGGGTCTCATTTATCCTGATTTCCAGACACTCCCAGAACTTTTCACACAGGTTTTCCGCCATTACAAAGGACAAAAGAAAAAATTCCCCATCGCCAGAAAGGTAAACGATACCTATGAACCGATCTCTTATGACTCCTTCAGTGAAGACGTTTCTGCACTTGCCGCGTTTTTGAAACATAAGGGTATAGAAGCAAAAGATCGTGTCGCCATTCTATCGGAAAATCGTCCTGGCTGGTATCTTGCAGACATGGCGATCCTTGGCATCGGGGCGGCCGATGTCCCTCTTTATCCTTCTCTTCCCCCCAATCAGATAGAATACATTCTCAAGGACTCCGGCTCCAAGGCTATAATTGTCTCCAACATGCTTCAGCTTGGAAAAGTCCTTTCTATCTGGCAAAACCTTCCTGATCTCGAATTTATTATCGTCATGAACCGGCTTGACGAAAAGGTCGATAGCGTTACGGAACTTTCTGAAGCGAAAAAAACCGGTCATGCCATCCTTGACAGCACACCGGACTACGTAAGCTATACAATGCTTAAGCCGGATGATATAGCAACGATCATTTATACCTCAGGAACAACAGGCCTTCCAAAAGGTGTTATGCTGACCCATGGGAATATCTGTGAAAATGTCAAGTCCTGTTCTTCCATTATTCGACTCGACGAGTCTGATCGGAGTCTTTCTTTTCTTCCACTCTCCCATTCTTATGAAAGAACCGGTGGCTACTATCTGCTTTTTGCATGCGGTGCCCAAATTTATCTCGCCGAAAGTATTGAAACCGTCTCGTTGAACATTGCAGAAGCAAAACCCACGATTATTTTTACGGTCCCACGGCTCTTCGACCGGATCAAGGCCAATATTTTGAAACAAATAGAAAATCAAAGCCCTGTCAAACAAAAAATATTCAAATGGGCCTTCGATACCGGAATAACATACCACAAGCAGGACCGAACCAGCAAACCCGGGACACTGCTTTCCGTGCAACACAGCCTTGCAAACAAACTTGTTTACACCAAGATCAAGGAAAAATTTGGAGGGCATCTGCGTTACTTTGTTTCAGGCGGAGCCGCTCTACCAATAAAAGTCGGTGAATTCTTTCAGGCTCTCGGCATTGTCATTCTTGAAGGGTACGGATTGACAGAAACTTCACCCGTAACCAATGTAAACCGTCCTGAAAAGGTAAAATTCGGCACGGTGGGACCGGCAGTCGACAATGTAGACATTGCAATCGGCACCGACGGAGAAATACTCTTCAAGGGACCGAACATTATGAAAGGTTATTGGAACGACGAGGAAGCAACCAAAGAAGTCATTTATGACGGCTGGTTCCACACTGGTGATATAGGTGAACTCGATGAAGACGGATACTTGAAAATAACCGACCGCAAGAAACATATCATCGTAACCTCCGGGGGCAAGAACATTGCACCACTCCCTATCGAGCAGTTGATTGCCGAAAACAACTATGTTGACCAAGTCATGGTGGCCGGAGAAAAAAAACCGTTCCTTATCGCCCTGATCGTTCCCAATTTTTCCGAACTGGAATCGTTTGCTGAAGAAAGACAATTGAACTGGACAACAAAGAATGATCTTGTCGAGCTCAAACAGGTCCGTCAAATTTACGAATCTCTTCTCCGAAACATCTCAAGACAGCTTGCAGCCCACGAAAAGGTAAGAAAATTCCTGTTAATGCAGGATCCTTTCACCATTGAAAATGGCTATATGACTCCAACACTGAAACTGAAACGGAAATCAATAAACAAGACCTTCCAGAAAGAGATCGATTCTCTGTACAGTACGATGAATACCCTCTATAACTCCGATTAGCCAAACCTTTTTACAACATCAGCAACAAAGGCTCCCAGTTTTTCGGCATGAGAACCATGCCAGTATATTTTCCTGCATGAAACACAGCGAAGAAAATCACAGTAATAACGTTGTGTTTTTGGCTCGAGCTGATTCATAAGCAGCTGTTTGTCCACTTTTTCAAGCAAGCCGTTGCAAGAAGGACATCTGGAAAATGGATTAATGCTCCCCGCCAAGGCAAACCGCCCGATAACTTCATACACCTGTTGAACAGCATTGTCAGAACGAATACAGTAACCCGAACGAACAATACGATGCATGAGCAGACGCCTGTCCCTTGTCAGCAAAATACGGTCGAAACGCTGCATCGCAAAAAGCAGCTCCTGATCCTGGCCCCCTGAAAAAAGAAGCGTATCAATGCCGAGCACCCTGAGTCTCCGTACCAGTTTGGAAAGATGCTCATCAGCGATAAACGCCGCACGTTTGCCAGGCATCGGCTGCAATCCGAAACCTTCAGCCGCTTCCGGATCGACATCGCCAACAGTCACCCTGTCTTCCGGAAACATATGATAATTGAAATCAACCGCTCTGCCGTTCACCAGTATCAGACCAATCTCCGTATGAGGAACGCCGCATGATTCGACGACATCTTTCACGGTCGTGGCATGACGCAAGCGTTTGCGTATTGTTTTCCCGTTTTTTCCTTCTTTGAGGAAAAACCTCAAATTCGGACTGAAATCAAGATAAACGATGAAGCTGCTCACCATGGCCCAATCGCTCAAAAGCTTTTGAAAGCTGACTCACATCATTCCGGAATTCTGTAACAAGCACCTGACTCCCCGACTAAAGAACGCTCGACAAGACCTTCCGCTTCGAGCTGTTCGAGAACACCGACAACCTTTTTACCGTACCGTTCGATCAACTCCTCCAGCTGCATTGCTTTAACCCCGACAAGGTCCTTGACAATTCTTCCCCTGTACCAGCGTGTCGATCCCTTGAATTTCGATTGCCTGGTTAACGGCCGTATCCCTGTTTTTTTCCCTGTCAGATAGAGCGCCCCGTAGTCCATAAGTGCATTATGCCAGTCACGGCTTCTCCCTTGTGGCAAAACTGCTTCAGCAACCGAGAGAAACTCAGCCGCCCCTGAAGATTCAGACAATCCAAGCTCATGGATCAATATCCTTCGTATGTTGGTATCGACAGTTGCAATATCGAGGTTATCAGCAAAAATCGGAATGGACCGAGAGGTGTAAATCCCTATTCCTGGAAGGTCGATCAGCTTTTCGGGTTCCGATGGTACAACACCGGCATATTGACTGACGATAACCTTTGCACAACGATGCAGACGCTGCCCCCTTGCATTGTAGCCAAGTCCACTCCAGTAAGACAATACCTCTTTCAGCGATGCTCCAGCCAAGGAAGGGATATCGGGAAAACGTTCAAGCCATGTAAGATATTTCTCAACAACCCGCTCCGCTTGGGTCTGCTGAAGCATAACCTCACTGACAAGAACAGCATAACGGTCAGTTGTCTCACGCCAGGGGAACGTTCTTTTATTGCTTTTGTAAAAAGAAAAAACTTTTTCCTGCAAACCGCCTATTTTTTCCTGCTCGAGCTCCACGAACCATCTCCTTTTTCAACAAATAAGCTGATGCCTTTACACCGCTACTTCTCTATCGACAACAACATGTTTCTCGCCTTCGCGAAGTGTAGCGGCTGTAATAAACGGATCATGAGCAAAGTATAATATCCAGTTGCCAGAAATCAGGTTGTCCAGCAAGGCAATTTTTTCACGGATTACCTCGAGAGGGGCAATATCATAAGCAAGTCCCCGTATCACACCCAGGTGTGCGGACGAAGGAATCAAATCACCACCATGAACAACGGTTTTTTCCTCTCCGCTGATTTTCACCAGCTGATGTCCTGCTGTGTGCCCATGGCCCATGGGCACCATTTCTATTCCGGGTGACAACTGAACGATTCCATCAACAAGTTCCATTGATCCCGACTGCCCCAATGCCCTTATAAACGAAGAGGGGTAGCTGGGTTTCTCCTTCATGTTCGGATGAAATGCTGTTTCATAATTTTCCTTTTGAACGTAGTAACGGGCGTTGGGGAAAACCGCTGCAAGCTCTCCGTCCTTCTCTTCGAAAGCCCCCCCTACATGGTCGAAATGCAAGTGTGTGAAAATAACGTCTGTGATCTTTTCTCGGTTCAAACCGGCCTTTTGCAGCTCTTCATCGAGACGCCATTCGGAAAGATCGTAAATGGACCTCATCTTGCTACTCCAGGCCGTCCCCATCGCCGCATCGACGAGGATGTTCCTACCCTTCCCTCTGATCAGCAAAATCCGCATCGACAATCGTACCCGGTTGAGATGGTCAGGGGGAATGACTTTCTCCCAAAGCACTCTTGGGACTACGCCAAAAACAGAACCGCCGTCAAGGCTGAACTCCTGCACATTGAGTGTCTGCAATGTATAATCACCGACTGAAAGCATAGAGCAGAAAGAAGGCAAAATTAAAAAAAGCACTGCCCCACCAACCTTGATAAACATGAAAAGCCCGACAAACGTCAGGCCTTTTCATACTAATAAAATTACCGATGTCCGGCAACAAGAAAGGGTCTACCAACTGAAAAGCGATCTATGATGTAACCATTTTGCGTTCTTTGACTTTCAGAGCAGCCTTACCGGTACGTTTTCTGAGGTAGAACAGTTTTGCGCGACGCGTTTTGCCGTTTTTCAATACCTTGATGCTCTCGATATTCGGTGAATTCAAAGGAATAATGCGCTCAACACCTATACCGCTGGAAATCTTACGAACAGTGACGGTTTTGGATGCTCCAGCCCCTCTTTCACTGATCACAACGCCTTCAAAAGCCTGCAAACGCTCTTTTTCACCCTCAATAACCTTTAGCTGCATTCTCACTGTATCTCCCGGATGAATCTCCGGCAGGTCGTTTCTCTGCTGTGCTGTTTCAACCAACTGAATTAACTGATCCATGATAAATATATTAACGTTATTTTTTCCTTAACTCTTCAATACTGTCACCGTCGAGAAGATCCGGTCGCCTTTCCTGCGTTCGTTTCAAAGCGTTTTCACTTCGCCATTCCTCAATTTTTTTGTGATGTCCGGACAAGAGAACTTCAGGAACGCGCATCCCCCTGAACTCTGCCGGCCTCGTATAGTACTCGCAATCGAGCATACCCGTCTGAAAAGAATCGGTCAAGGCCGACTCACTGTCCCCTAAAACTCCAGGAATAAGCCTTGCAACGGCATCCATCAACAATAATGCCGGAATCTCCCCACCCGAAAGAACAACATCACCGACCGAGATCTCCATGGTAACGAGCTTTTTCCTGATCCTTTCATCGACGGCTTTGTAATGACCGCACAATATAATCAGATTTTTCAGTCTTGAAAGCCGGTTAGCTGTTGACTGATCAATACGGTCTCCATCCGGAGTCATGAAAATAACAGCATCATACGATCGTTCAGTCATCAACGCTTCAATACACGCAAAAACCGGCTCGGGCCTGATTACCATTCCAGCTCCACCCCCAAAAGGAGTATCATCGACTTGCTTGTACTTTCCCAACCCGTAATCATGAAGATTATGAACATACACCTGGACATGTTCCTTTTTTCGAGCTATACCAAGCAACCCTTTTTCAAGGGATGACTCAAAAAAACCGGGAATAACGGAAATGACATCTATCCGCAATGACACCATGTAAAGAGACTTTTCCTGAATTGAACCTCTGCTCGCTCCGGCTCTTCCAGGCTTTCAACAAATTGCACGGGAACTGCTCGAGACTCTACAGAAACTCTTCAAGCCGTTTCAACACCATGTATCCTTTTTCAATGACAATCTCTTCAACAAACTCTTCGACAGCCGGAACAAGAACAACCTGTTCACCACATTGAACCTCATATACCTCATGAGCCGGCATTTTCAGCACATCGAGAACAACCCCAACCTCTTCAAAAGACTCGTTGAGTACCTTCAACCCCTTCAGTTCATGCAGGTACGCCCTGTCGTGAGGAAGAGGAATCAAGTCATCAACAGACACATAGACTTTTTCCCCGGCTACCGCTTCAGCTTTCTCCCTCGTATCGATACCAAAGAACAAAAGATAGGCGAAACCTTTTCGCAATGTTCCCTGACGAACAACCTGACGAACCGCATCGCTCTCATTTTTCCCTATATAAAAAACCTTTCGGTCAAGAAAACTTTCAGGATAATCTGTAATTGGCAAGACCTTCATCTCACCTTTCAAACCTTTTGCCTTGAGAATCTTGCCGACAAGGTAAAGTTCTTTCATTATGTCAGCACCTCAAAAATGATTTTTGCCAAAACAATATTCATCTTTCAAGATGCTTTCAGAATGTTCTTCAAGCCGTTGAGAAGAGTTTTTTATTATTCCCCTTCTGTTGCCTGTGCCTGCGCTTCTGCTTCCGCAGTTTTCTTTGCTTGACGGCGACGGGTCTTTACAGCAAGTCTTTTTTGTTTCCTTTCAGTTTCACGAGCCTGCCAATTCTCCATTTCAGCAGCGATTTCTTCGTCGCTCTGCCCTCTTCGTTTCATATTCAACTCATGGAGCAAACCGGTTGCACGAATCAGACTGCGGACGGTTGTTGTCGGCTGAGCACCAACACCAAGCCAATAAGCTGCTCGCTCCTTATCTATTGTAATTGCATGAGGCTTCGCTGTCGGCTGGTAGTTACCGATCACTTCAAGAAATTTACCGTCTCTCGGGGCACGTGCATCAGCAGCAACGATCTGATAATAAGGCAACTTCTTTCTTCCTGCTCTTCTAAGTCTGATTTTAACCAATGCTAATATGGATTTAAGTTATAATTGTATACGAAACAAAAAGTTAACGTTTTAAAAGCTTTTCGAGTGGCAAGTTCTGCGGCAATATCTTACGGCCTGAATTTGTCATCTTGGTTACGGAACCCATCATCTTCTTCATCTCTTTGAACTGCTTGAGCAGCATATTGACATCCTGAACACGTGTGCCGCTGCCATTTGCGATCCTCTGACGACGGCTGCCGTTGATAATTTCAGGTGTCGCCCTCTCCTGCTTCGTCATGGAAGAGATAATAGCTTCAATAGGTTTGAAGTCCAAACCGTCAAGGTCCTGTTTCGGAATCATTTTATTGAGCCCCGGGACCATTTCAACAAGGCCCTGTATGGATCCCATTTTTTTAAGCTGCTGAAGCTGATCAAAAAAGTCATCGAGATCAAATTCATTTTTCAAGAGACGCGACTGCATTTTCCGCGTTTTTTCAAGGTCTAGCGTCTCCTGCGCCTTTTCTACAAAACTGACAATATCACCCATACCAAGAATACGCTGGGCCATACGGTCAGGATAAAACACATCCAGATCATCAACTTTTTCACCGACACTCATGAATTTGATCGGCTTGTCGACGACCTGTTTGATTGAAAGCGCCGATCCCCCTCTGGCATCACCATCAAGCTTTGTCAGCACAACACCATCGAAATCGAGCCGATCATTGAAAACTTTGGCAGTATTGACCGCTTCCTGCCCGATCATCGCATCGACAACGAACAACAATTCTTCCGGTTTCAACTGATCCTTGAGTGCTTCAGCCTCGACCATCATGTCTTCGTCAACCTGCAAACGCCCGGCGGTATCGACAATCACGACATCATTACCGTTCTTTCTTGCCGAATCAACGCCTTGATGTGCTGTCTTCAATGCATCCTGCTCACTCAAAGCAAAAACCGGAACATCGATCTGCTCTCCGAGTGTTTTAAGTTGATCGACAGCAGCAGGACGATACACATCAGCAGCTACAAGCAATGGATGTTTGCCGTTTTTCTTCAGGCGCTTTGCCAGCTTGGCACAAAAAGTGGTTTTACCAGAACCCTGCAAACCTGCAACCATGACAATGGCCGGAAGTTTTTTCGTATTCAGGTCGAGAGGCTTGTTTTCCCCTCCCATGATCTCGGTCAACTCGTCGCTGACTATTTTCACGATCATCTGAGCAGGAGAAACGCTTTTTACAACATCCTGGCCCAGAGCCTTTTCCCGAACCTCTTCAACAAATTTTTTGGCAACCTTGTAATTTACATCGGCGCTCAGCAAAGCCCGCTTGATATCGCGCATGGCTATGCCGATATTCACTTCATTGATCGTTGCCTGACCGGCAAGCTTTTTAAAAGTAGCCTCTAACTTGTCGCTTAAATTATCAAACATTGCAGATGACTTTTTTCTCTTTTGCAACCCAAAAATGGATAGCTTTAATTATAGTAAAAAAAAGTAAAAATTCAAAGTTTATAACCATCCCCCGAAGCCCTCATACTTTTATATCCCGACTGCTTTTATATATTTCCCTACAGTGAAAGCTTTGCATCGACACTACACCATAAGGAGTCGTAATAAACCTTTATTGCCGCAAACATCCCGCCCTGCATCCCATGGATATCGAAAAAATATTTAATTCGTTCAATAAAAAGAAGATAGCTGTTGTCGGAGACATCATGCTCGATAGGTACATTTTCGGTCATGTCTCGAGAATTTCTCCCGAATATCCAGTCCCCGTCGTTGATGTTTCTCACGAAACGCTGAGACTGGGAGGAGCTGCCAACGTTGCCGTGAATATCCATGCAATGGGCGCAAAAACCATTTTGTTTGGCATAGTCGGCAATGATGACAATGCAAGAACTTTGAAAAAGTTAATGCAAAACCACGGGGTATCCCCGGAACATCTTTTTCATGACCCCGAAAGGCCGACAACATGCAAGACAAGGATTCTCTCCCAGAACCACCATATTGCCCGAGTCGATTACGAAAGCCGTGACGAGGCCACTGCTGCCGCTGAAGAGTTCATCGATCGGCACTTCAAAGCATCCATTGATTCACTCGACGCCATAGTACTTCAGGATTACAACAAAGGAGTGCTCACCCCTTCACTCATCAACAAAATCATAACGTTAGCATCTTCACGTTCAGTACCGGTCTTCGTAGATCCCAAACTAAAGGGTTTTTTCAACTATAGCGGCAGCACTGTTTTCAAACCCAATCTATCGGAAGTCGCATCTTCCCTTAGTATCACGTTGCAGAATACCGACCATGACATTGAGCAGGCCTGCAAACAACTGATGACAAAAATGCGTTGCCAGCATCTTGTTGTAACCAGAAGTGAAAAAGGTTTAACGATATGCAACGACCGTTTTACCCATATCCCTGCCTCGTCACTCGATGTCGCTGATGTATCGGGGGCCGGTGATACCGTTATCGCCATCCTCTCCCTGAGCTTTGCTGCCGGACTTGATATCGAGACAAGCGCAGAGATTGCAAACATTGCAGCTGGAACAGTTTGCCAGGAGGTAGGTGCGGTTCCTGTCAGTCCGGAAAAACTCCTCAAAGCCTGCCGCGAGTATTTCAAGGCATGAATTGCATAAAAAAAACGCCTGTCCGTCCTTTGCACTCTTGGACTGGGCAGTTAACCGCAAACTGAAACCCCTGCAGACTACTACAACGTGCTACTTTTCCTCACTCAGCCTTCCCCTATGGAGATATACTCATCAACCTCTTCAGGATATGGAGGATTATAAGCCCTGTCACAAGCAAGATTTCTGAGACCTTGCAACGTATAAAACGGCACCTCGAACATTGCTGTATTACTCATTGGCGGGGGTATATCATTACCCGGATCAACATACATAATGAACGTTATCCGAACGACGTCATCTTCCTTTGGCTCGAAAACCCAACGACCATAGGTTTCCCTGATTCTGTAATTTCCGGATCTGACAGGTATATAATCAGGATCGGACTTCATCGTTACCGCTATGCCATTATCCCCTTCGGTATCAAGTCCGGTGCGCACGACCATTTCCCGCTTCGGAAAGGGCCATGGCGTGTTTATAGCCTGATAAATGACATATTCGAGATTCTCTCCCTTTTCAAGCACCTCTATACTTGAAAGCTGATGAACCCATCGTATATAATTGCCGGTATCATGAAAAAGGCTTATGAGCCTCCTCAGCGATACAGGAAATTCCACCACCCCCTTGAAACCAAGGATATGAGAGTCCCTTATTTTGGCGGAATACACAAAAATATCCTTGTGCTCAACTCGAAACTCCCAGTTGCTCTCCCTTGCCCCCTCAATATCCATGGCACTTCAACTCTTGTAAAATTGACAAACCTTTACTCCCGACACAACCCTTGTAGAATAGCATAATAAAAAACCTATTCAACAATAAAATCTTTATAGTTCTGGTCGATATTTTCAGGCGAATCCAAAAACGGTGCCTCGATCGGCGTTTTGTACTTTTCGCGCTTGACCATTTCACGCATATTGTTCAAGGTGTTGTAAGGGGTATCGATCACGGCTATATTGGCCAACCAGGATGGAATTTCTCCCCCGGGCTCGATATGCAGCCTAAAAACAACCCTGCACCGGTTTTCCGAGATGGGCATAATATTCCAGGCCCCTTCAAGCTGGCGAACACGGACGTAATTTGCATTTTCAGGAAGAATATCCGGCTCAGCAGTCATTTTAATAAAAATTTCGGAGGTCTTGGCATCCTTGTACCCCTGAGAACGGCTGATGATTTCACGATCGGATATCGGCCATGGAGCCGTCACCCTTTGGTAGACGATTCTCCCCTGATTGTCGGGCAGTTCCTTGAGAATCTTCATCTCATCGGTTTTCCATACCCATTCTGTAGCGGCATCGACATCGTAGAGCAGATGCAGAACACTATGCTGCGGCACATCCATCACGGCAATACCGACAAACGAAAGAAACTCGGATGTAGGCACGGGACAAGTGTAGATTTTTAGCCAGTCTTTCTGCAAGCGCATCGAGCAGGTATTGCTCTGGATTTTCTCAAGTAAAGACATAGGCAAAAGTTTTTGATTTTTCTCAAACGTATACCTGGCAATTCACTTATAATCCTTTTTATGCAGCATCACGACGAATATAATCATGGGCAAAATGCAGCATTTTATCTGACTCCTCGGCAAGCACCCTGATCTGAGCATTGATACCGAACAACTGACGGGCGATTCGAGACTTTATCGAGCTGAGAATGCTTTCTTTCTCGTCAGCGAACTGTTTCTCGTTGAAAACAATCTCCTTTTCACTGCAAATTTCACGGAGGTACCTTTCCGCTCTTTCATTCTCGGCATAGGTATCGATAAAACCATCAACGTCTTCATCAAATCCTCGCACAGAACTTGACGGATCATCGATAATCATCAATGCCGTCTCATCCAGAACCCCCATAGTCAGTAACGTACTGTAGAATTCATTTATTGAAGGCTCTACAACCCAAAAATTCGGAACGATACCTCCCGAAGATTTGAACAGCTCCTGTGAGGGTCTGAAAACAGTTATGCCTTCTATATCACTATCAACCTCTAAACTTCCTGCTTCACTAAAGAGTTTCTCCCCATCCCTGCTTTCATGGCTTTCGAGATAATATTGCTCCCTGCCTTCACTACCGGGACTGAAATCGCGCTGTATTCTTCTACCGGAAGGGGTAAAGTACCGTGCAATTGTCAAACGTACAGCAGAACCATCATCCAGGTCGAACTGACGCTGAACCAGACCCTTGCCGAAAGTCAACTCGCCGACAATCATAGCCCGTTCGTTATCCTGAAGAGCGCCTGCAAGGATTTCAGCGGCAGAGGCGCTCCCTCTATCCGCAAGAACCATGACTTCACGCCCCTCGAAAAGCCCACCTGAGGTTGCTGAATAGCGCATTTCATCAGGCCCTCCGTTACGGCTTTTCGTATACACTATCAGCTGTCCTTCACCAAGAAATTCGTCGGCAACCTCGACCGCCTGGTCCAGATAGCCGCCAGGATTTCCCCGTACATCGACAATGAGTTTTTGCATCCCCTGTTCCAGCAGCTTTTCCATTGCAGCCCTGAACTCATGAGCTGTAGTTGCCACAAATCTGCTCATCCGTATATATCCGGTTATATCGTCGAGCATAAAAAACGCGTCAACACTGTAGGTCGGTATCTTGTCGCGTACAATATCGACCGTAAAGTTTCGAGAGGTATAAGGCCTGTAAATCTTAAGCGTGACAACCGAGCCCTTTTTTCCCCGCAGCCTGTTCAGCACATCCATGGGAGAAAGGCCTATCGCAGAAAGAGTGTCTATGGCAACGATCCTGTCCCCTGCTTTTATTCCCGCGGTTTCACTCGGACCACCTGCGAGCGGAGTTACAACAAGGAGAGTGTCGTGTACAATATCAAATTCGATACCTATCCCCTCGAAGTTACCCTGAAACTCCGAATTTGAAACACTGACTTGGTCTGCCTTCAAATATGTCGTATGCGGATCAAGAGCTTGCGTCATCCCTTCAATTCCCGAATCAACCAACTCCCCTCCATCGACTTCATCGACATAAAGAGCAGAAATTATGCTGAAAACTTCATGAATTTTCTTCTGCTGCTGACCGAAAATTGCATCAGAGGCTCCCCCGTGATGCCTCTGGCTGAACTGAATACCGAAGAATCCGCCGATCAGAACGCAGAAAAGCAGTATTGCCAATATCAATATAACCTGTAAAACCCGGGGCATAATAAGTTGTATACCGTCTATTGTGAAGAGAAATAAAAAGCAGGCAACCTCATTCTTCATTATTTTACCTATAGACAAGCAAAAACCCAAAAAAAGAACATCAAACTCACCGGACTGCTCTCCCCCGACTGAATATTCACTTCTCTTTCAGGAACACAAAACAACAAAAAAATACACAAAAACAAAACACAAAAATCAAATAAAACAACAAAAAAACACAGCACAAAAAAAAGAAAAAACAACAATAAAAACATCAAATAAAACAAATAAACATGACAAAAAAATTACTTTTAAAACAGATTAAAAAGAATAAAAACAAAATAAACTAAAACAGAAGTAAACTAAACTAATAACTTTTAATAAAAGAAAATAAATAAATAATCACCAACATTTATTTACTCAAAAAACTGACATTTTAAAATGAAAAAAGCAAAACAAAATAAAACCAAAAACAAAATGGTAATAACATTAATTATGTCAATATTAATCACAATTATCATGAATTTTATTTCGTCTTATTCACAAGAAATTGCCAAAATAAAATCACTGATAACGATTCAGGGACACAACATTACTGCTGAGATTTCGGATACAGAAAAGACAAGAGAAAAAGGGCTGATGTGGAGAAATCAACTCGGTAAAAATGAAGGGATGCTGTTCATCTATAACGATAGTGCAACACGGTGTTTTTGGATGAAAAACACTTTTATTGCACTTGACATGGCATTCATTGACAGCAATAAGGTTATACGAACCATCCATACCGCCAAAACCGTGAATGACTCGACTACCTTTTATAGTTCATATGTACCCGTAAAGTACGTTCTTGAGGTTAACAGCGGCTGGTTTGAAGAGCATGGCATCAGCCTTGGTGATACTGTTTTATTCAGCCATCCCAAACGGAAATGAAAGTATCAAAAAGAACAACCAACAACCAGCTCGAGCTCGAGACTTGCACCAAGCGGAAGCTCAGAAACACCGATAGCGCTTCGAGTATGCTTTCCATTCTCACCAAAAGCCTCATACAATACGGCAGAAGCACCGTTTGCCACAATGTGTTGATTGGTAAAAAATGACTCGCTTGCCACAAATACAGTCAGTTTCAAGACCTTTTCAACATTATCGAGATCCTGTACCACACTTTTTACCGCAGCAAGAGCATTGAGCGCAGCCACACGAGCGGCAATTGCAGCCTGAGCCTGATTGATCTCATTTACTTTTCCCCTTCCTCCCTGCTCCATCAGCACCCCCTCTACAAAAGGAAGTTGCCCGGAAGTGAAGACAAGGTTGTCTAATCGCAAAGCCGGTACATAAATTCCTGCCGGATTGGCTATATCAGGCAATGCAAGCCCTGCGTTGCAAAGTCTTTCTTCGGTTTCTGACATGATTTACAGTATTTGATGAACCTTTTCATCCATTAATGTAATGTATTTTCAAAGGCTTTTTTTAAATAAGCGAAAAATCATTATTGTGAGAACGTAATACATGCAACAGAATAACCGGGCATGGTAAAAAGAACTCTTCCCCGGCTTTACATGGTAAGCAACAGCCCTGAGCGTCCTTACCCTGCACAAGAACTTCCGGCACTTGTCCGGCAGCTGACAGCACAGCTGCCAGCTATCGTTCAAATCAGAGAAAAACATCTCGATGCGAAAACTCTTTATGAGATGACCTTGCTGGTGAAAAGCCTCATGCATGACAGTAACTCCCTGCTTTTCCTCAATGAGCGATTCGACATAACCCTTGCAACAGGTGCAGACGGAACACATTTTCCCGAAAACAGCACTCCCCTTGGAAAGGTCCATGCCGCTGCACCCGACATGCTTTTGGGTAAGAGCACCCACTCCCTTCAAAGTGCTCTTTCTGCAGAAGCGGAAGGAGCGGATTATCTCATCTTTGGCCCGGTATTCGATACTCCTCTGAAAAAGCGTTACGGCTCCCCCATGGGACTTGAAAAACTCGAAAAAGTATCTCGAAACGTCTCTATTCCGGTTTACGCTATCGGAGGTATCACTCCGGCAAACACCCGGCAATGTCTGGATCACGGTGCATATGGCATTGCCGCTCTGTCGA
Organism: Prosthecochloris marina; assembly: GCF_003182595.1. Lineage (NCBI taxonomy): Bacteria > Pseudomonadati > Chlorobiota > Chlorobiia > Chlorobiales > Chlorobiaceae > Prosthecochloris > Prosthecochloris marina. Next base: position 24,844 of record NZ_PDNZ01000001.1, on the reverse strand, counting down.
TTTTTCATATCTCGGAAAATCTTTCCGTCACGCTCGAAAACTTTAAAAATGTGCTCGATCAATAAATGCAAATAGAACGCCCTACCCTCTGCTATATAACTGCAACAAACTCATCATGCCCTGTAGAACAGTCTGAAAAAGCGCTTGAAGGCGGTGCACGCATGATTCAGCTCCGCAATAAAACAGCGCCAGGCTCAGCTCTTTACGACTGGGCTGTAGACATACAAAAACTTTGCCGCGTCTACGACGCCATATTTATCGTCAATGACCGGGTCGATATTGCTCTTACCGCCAATGCCGACGGTGTTCATCTTGGCCAGCGAGATCTCCCAGTTGCTCCGGCGAGAAAGCTTCTTGGCAAAAACAAAATCCTTGGAATGTCGATATCATCACTCGCAGAGGCTGAAGAAGCAGTCCGGGCTGGATGCAACTATGTAGGGTTAGGGCACATCTATCCAACTTCCTCGAAACAAAAAACCGGCAAACCGCTTGGGACAAGCTGCATTACCGAGGTTTCCCGACATATATCCATCCCTGTTATAGCCATCGGAGGGATTACAGCTTCAAATGCCGGTGAAGTAATCAGGGCTGGAGCGACAGGAATTGCGGTTATCTCCGCTGTGGCTGAAGCACCGGATCCCAGAAAAGCGACCTCGGAACTCATACAAAACATGCAGTCATGCCTCCAATAACAAAGACAAACTATACCACGGTCCTTTCCATTGCGGGTTCTGACGGCAGCGGTGGAGCAGGGATACAGGCGGATCTCAAAACCTTTGCCGCTCTCGGCTGCTACGGTCTGAGCGTCATAACCGATGTCACCGCTCAGAATACACGTGGTGTATTTAACTCGGTAGCACTTTCAGCATCTTTTGTGAAGGAACAGATCGAGGTACTCACGGATGACATAGCAATCAATGCAATTAAAATAGGCATGATTTCATCAGCATCGACGGTCCGGACCGTTGCCGATACCCTCCGGCGCCTTCCCTCGATACCGGTGATTGTCGATACGGTACTGAAATCTTCCGACGGAACCGGACTTGTTTCAGACGAAGCGAAAAGCGCGATGATCGAAGAGCTCTTTCCCTTGGCAAAACTTATCACACCCAATCTTGCTGAAGCTGCAACGCTGTCAGGCTCTGAAAATATCCCATCGACAAGAAGCGACATTGAAAAAACTGCAGAAACATTGAAGAACAAAGGAACTTCTGCAGTTCTTGTAAAAGGAGGACATATGACCGGTGATATCTGCAAAGACTACCTGCTGACGGCAAAAGGAGGTGAATGGTTCTCTGCACCAAGGGTCTCGTCAATAAATAACCATGGAACCGGCTGCACTCTCTCTTCCGCCATAGCAGCATATACCGCAAAAGGCTGTGACCTTTCCGAAGCCGTCAGGAAAGGCAAGCAGTTTACCCAGGAAGCATTACAAGCAGGAGCCAGCTTTATCCTGGGTAATGGCGCAGGACCTCTTCATCACCTTTATGGCTGCTGGGACAATCCCTCACCTCGCGGGATACGCCCAATCGAATAGTAGGTAATCCCGAGCTGCTCCATCAGGTCCGGATTGTAAATATTCCGTCCGTCAAAGATCACCGGGCTGCTCAACTCCTGCTTGATAACCTCGAAATCCGGGCTCCGGAACACCCTCCACTCTGTGACCACTGCGAGTGCATCTGCACCCTTGAGAGCATCTTCCGACGTTTCAACCAACTTAAGATCTGCGCGCTCTCCGTAGATCCTGCGAGCCTCATCCATTGCAACCGGATCATAGGCCCGCACCGATGCGCCGGCCGCCCATAGCTCCTCGATAACTCTACGGCTGGGAGCCTCACGCATATCATCGGTGTTCGGCTTGAATGCCAGCCCCCACAAGGCAATGGTCTTGCCCTTTAACTCATTCCCGAAATGCCCCTTCATCTTATCCACCAGCGAAACTTTCTGGTCATGGTTGACTGCCTCGACGGCCTGCAGTATCCTGGCATCATAGCCGTATTTCACCGCTGTTTTTTCCAGCGCCTGCACATCTTTCGGAAAACAGGAACCACCGTAACCGACGCCGGGATAAATAAACGAAAATCCAATTCTCGAATCCGATCCGATTCCGTGACGGACAGCTTCGACATCAGCCCCGACACGCTCGGCAATATTAGCGATTTCATTCATGAAGCTGATTTTCGTCGCCAGCATAGCATTTGCCGCATACTTCGTGAGCTCTGCTGAACGCACATCCATAGCGATGAACCGTTCATGGCTCCGGTTGAACGGCGCATAGAGATTCCGTAACAGCTCTTTAGTTCGTGGATTATCCACACCGACGATAATTCTCTCGGGCTTCATGAAATCGCTGATGGCGTCACCTTCCTTGAGAAACTCGGGATTCGATACGACATCATAATCGATCGAAACACCCCGCTCCTCCATCGCTGATTTCACCTGCTCACTGACCAAATCGGCCGTTCCCACCGGTACTGTTGATTTATCGACAATGATTCGGTAATCTTCCATATTGCTGCCGATGGTTTTGGCAACACTGAGTACATGGCGAAGATCGGCTGAGCCATCTTCATCCGGCGGAGTCCCCACAGCGATAAACTGAAACAACCCGAAAGCCACACCTTCAGCTGGATCGGAAGTGAACCGCAGACGACCCTCACGTGCATTGTCAACAGCCATATCCTCAAGACCAGGTTCATAAATCGGTATCTCCCCTTGCTTCAAACGACTGATTTTTTCTTCGTCGATGTCGACACACAGCACATCGTTTCCAACTTCTGCAAAACATGCGCCGGTTACCAATCCAACGTAGCCCGATCCGAATATGGTTATCTTCATAGTTTACAAGTAGTGATTAGTTAAACGGAAACCGCTGATAGACAAAGATAAGTCTTTTCGTTTCATCGATCTATCGCCTATTTCCCAAGTCCATTTTCTTTACAACACGTGTACGACGCGACCCCGGTAATCTACCAACGCCGGCATATTATATAAAAATTATAAGAAAAACGGTACTTTCATTATACAGGGTTACCACAAAAAAGTCATAATAATACAAGAGGTTGCGAAACAATAATAAACTACTTGCAGGTATAGTCGCCGGAATTGTCGCAGGCTCTCTCCTTGGCGGAATCTATCCGGAAGCGGGTTTGAAGGTTCATTTTATCGGCCACCTGTTCATCAAATTCCTGATGATGATCGTCATGCCGCTCATTATTGCAGCAATGATAAGCGGCATATGCAGGTTCGGAGATGTAAGAAAGCTCGGCCCTCTTGGTTTCAGAACAATCTTCTACTACCTGGGGACGACCGCACTTTCCGTTCTGACGGGTATCTTGCTGGTTATAATCATTCATCCGGGACAATTTGCTTCGACAACCCAGCAAATTGAAACACGCGGAGGCGTCGTCGTACAGGATGCTCCGTACACCGTTACAGGGAACACCGTCGTCATTGACGGTGTTTCTTTATCGAAAGAATACTCTTCATCCTATTCCATAATCCTGCTCGACCGCGATATCTCGGGCAAAATCACCTCACAGCATGAAGGGAACATCATCGAGGTTTCAACGTGGAGAAAGAACAAAAACAACCCTGTTTCATTAACGGGAAAGGGGAAAGGCATCGCCATCGACAAGCTTCCGGCAGAGAGGTTTATGCAAGAACAAAGAGGCATAACAGATATTTTGAAGGAAGTACTGACCGGCTTGATCCCGGCAAACCTCTTTAAAGCCATGTCGGAAAATGACATTCTTCCTGTTATAACCTTTTCACTTCTTCTTGGTGCGGTGCTATCGACACTTGGTGAACAAGGCAAACCGGTGATCGATTTTTTCAATGGTCTTAACGAAGCGATCATGAAAATCATTCACCTCGCCATGTATGCAGCACCTGTCGGCATTGGAGCCCTTATTGCCGGTAGACTTGGTGAGGCAGGAGGTTTTACCGGTTTCCTGCCTGAATTACTCCAGCTTGGAAAATATGCTCTTACCGTTATTACGGGATTGATGATCCACAGTATGATCATTTTACCACTTATTCTTAAACTTTTCGGCAAAACCGACGTGGGACGCTTTGCTTACAACACCACCCCGGCACTCCTGACTGCATTTTCAACAGCCTCGAGTTCAGCGACCCTGCCATTAACCGTGGAATGTGCAGAAGAGAAAAACGGGGTTTCTCCACGTACTGCAGGATTTGTTCTTCCTCTCGGAGCAACGATCAATATGGATGGAACAGCACTTTATGAAGCCGTTGCGGTTATTTTCATAGCGCAGATGAACGGAATCACTCTTGGACCGCCTGAACTCACCATCATTTTTCTTACTGCAACACTCGCAGCGGTTGGTGCAGCGGGAATTCCCGAGGCGGGACTGGTAACGATGGTGCTCGTGCTGAAAGCCGTCAACCTACCTATTGAAGGGATATCGCTTATCCTTGCTATCGACTGGTTCCTCGACCGCTGCAGAACAACGATCAATGTATGGGGTGACAGCATCGGGGCAAAGGTTATCGACAGATACGTTTTACGATCTAATCATCCGTCACGATGACAAGACAGCGGGATTTTTTCCAGAATTCAGATTCATCCGTGATAAGAAGCAACGAAGAAGTTCTGCCCCCGACAAGTTCATAAGAACCTTTTGTATGGGGTGTTATGATCCTTAGATTCTTTACCGACTTGTTAAAATAAAGGTCTCTTGTCTCCGTGATATCGATCCTTTTGAAAAGCGAAACGTCAAAATCCTGCGCAAGATAGTAGTCGGTATCGAAAATTGTCGATAAAGGACTACCCGGTTTCGACAAAATCCCTTTTTCTGTCAGCTCATCATAACTCCCCGATATATAGTATGCGTAGGAAAGAATATCTTCCTGTTCGAGAATGAACTCATCGAGGACATCGACTGTCTCCAACAGTTCAGACACTCTTGCATCGAGTTGTTGAACTTCTACCTTGAGTTCACGGATCTCTCTGTCTTTATCCTCGAGCGTGTTACGCATCTCGGCAACCAGATTATCGAGAGATTCTATGCGGTAAGCCGAACTCATGTTTTCTTCTTCGAGCTTCTGAATCAGATTTCTGCTGGCTGCAAGGGTAGAATCGATAAAACGAATACTGGCATAAATATCCTTGCCGAGTTGATCGACACTGCTGCCCTCCTGTTTTTCGATGTTTGACGAAAGCTTTTCGACAACCGCCTCTTTTTGCTGAATCCTGCCGAGATTTTTCTGAACCTGCGTCAGAATGGTCATCATGGAGTCAATATGCTGCTGCTGGGACTGCGTCTCTTCTTCGGATCTGCCACACCCCGTAAACAGCTGAATGAACAGCAGGAATACGATGAAAAAGAAATGGCCGGTATTTTTTCTTACAACCATTGTACCCATTGTTCGATCCCCTCTTTAGTGCCATACCAGGTTGTATGGGGTGTAGGAAGATGCTCTATCCCCGAAATTGTGACATTTTTCGCTCCTTTCAAAAAACAGCTTTTTACCGGCACGATACCGTCACCGGCAATGTTCCCCTGCTCCGAAACATTTTTATAAAACATGTAGCACATCCTTTCTACAATGCCTTTCTCCAGTGAACCGGTGTAGCGGTCGCTGACAACGGATACAATCTTGCATCTGTCAAAGAAGCCCGGAGAAAGATGTTTGCGTATAAAATCGGTTTTTATCCTTGCATAATACTCTGTTGTCTGAAAGGGTGTTCCCAATGTAATCAGTTTCCCAACTGAAGAGCTACGCTTGTAAACATCTCCCTGAAAGGGACGCTCAAGAAGGTAAACCAAAGCAACCGTTCCCCCACCGCTATGCGCCACAATCGTTATTTTTTCATCAGGATAACGCTGCTGTACCGAGGCAACTGTCCGGTCAAGAGCAGCCATCACACGATTGGTTGATTGTTCGGGAGAGGGCGGAAACCCTATCCAGTCAAGAATATTGACCGGCACAACAGCAATTTTTTCTTCGGGAACATAGGCAGCAAGTGCCTTTTTCATCCCTGCGTAAAGGTTGTCCCAGAAAAGAACGCCAGGGAGAATCACAACCGGATTTTGAGATGTTTGGCTCATTCTCTATAACTACTCCCAGTCTCTGAGAAGATCTACAAGCAACCGAACACCAAATCCTGTCCCCCCCGGGATTGTCTTCCCTTTCTTGGCAGAAAAAGCAGGACCCGCAATATCAAGATGTGCCCAAGTCTTGTGACCGTTGATGAATTTTTCAAGAAACTTTGCAGCCGTGATCGATCCAGCGCCTTTTGCCCCTGCATTGTGAACATCCGCCACTTCCGATTTAATCAGCTCGTCATACTCTACCCAGGTGGGCATACGCCATACCTTTTCACCTGATTTCCTGCCCGCTTCGTATATCTTCCCTGCAAATTTGTCGTTATTGCTGAAAAGCCCTGCCACTGAATATCCCAGAGACACAATACACGCACCGGTCAGCGTCGCAAGATCGATAACAGCATCAGGTTCATACTTTTGAACCGCATAGGAGAGCGCATCAGCAAGTATAAGCCGGCCTTCGGCATCTGTATTGCCTACCTCGACCGTAATGCCTGAATATGTAGTAATAACATCACCAGGGGTCTGTGCCGCTCCCCCCGGCATGTTGTCCGTAGCCGGAATAAAACCTATGACACGTAAAGGCAGACCCAGCAGAGCAACCGCCTCAACAGTCCCGATAACTGATGCCGCGCCTGCCATATCACACTTCATCTCATCCATTGCGCTCGAAGGCTTAAGAGATATGCCTCCCGAATCAAAGGTAACTCCTTTGCCGACAAGGGCAACGGTTGCGACCGGCTGATCGGCCGGTTCATACTCCAAAACCGTAAATGTCGGAGGAGCATAACTCCCCTTATTGACGGCCTGAAGCCCACCCATGCCAAGCTCTTCAATTTCCTCTTTATGAAAAACCGTAACTTTACAACCGGATTTCTCAGCCGAATTCCTGGCAGCCTCAGCGATATCTTCAGCATTCAGCAGGTTGCCCGGCAGATTGACAAGGTCACGAGCCAAACATCTTGCGTCAGCGATAATCCGACCAGAACGGACACCGTCCTCCACATCTTTCACATTTCCTGCATTGACACGGATCTTCAGTTCTCCAATTCGAGCTTTTTCTTCTTTCTCTTTTCCTTTCTTCTTTTCGAGTTTACCGCTCTTCAAACGATCGAAACTGTACAAACCGTAAAGAATCGAGTCGACAAAAAGTTCTGCCATCATGCTGGTTGATTCCTTGATGGAATGTGCCCAGGAACTAACCGAGGAACAGTCCAGTACGAGGTTTTTCACTCGCAGTGACTTTATATGACGAGCGACAGCTGTAGCCGATTTACGCAGATCCTCAGCTTCGCCCATCTCTCCGAGACCCAACAGCAGAACCCTGGGTGCTTTCAGCTTTGAACCGCCTGAATACAATACAAGCGAATCACCAGACTTACCCTTGAAATCCTTCAAGGCCCCTTTGTCCAGCCCAAAAGCTTCAAACGCCTTTTCAGCATCTCTCCTGAGCTCTTTTACCGTAAAGGGCATAACGAGCAGATCACTTTTAAGATTTTTGAGCGAACTTTTTGTTACCGTTATATTCAGCATGGCATTCTTTTTGTTTGTGCATGGACACAAAAGCAACGGGTCTTACACGTCACTGTATGAGTCTGTATCACTTTTTATTAACGATTTCCGAACTTTTCAGAAAACTTCTCACTTCGGAAAGAATCATCTGAGTTGCCTTTTCGGGCGCATAGCGAAGGAGGCAACCCGCTGCGTTCTTATGCCCCCCACCTCCGTATTTTTTAGCTATCCTGTTTACGTAAACATCCCCTCTCGACCTGAAACTCACTTTTGTTCTGCCATCCTGCATTTCAACCATGAGAACGGCAATCCGAACACTCCGAACGCCCAGCAGATATTTGATGATGAGATCGGTGTCAAAAAGTTTACTGCCTGTTTCGTTGAGCATTTCCTGAGAGATAAACAGCCAGGAAATCTTGTCGCCATCGATCAGTCTGATTTCAGAAAGTGCAGCCCCAAGAAGCCTGAGAGCCTGGGGTTTGAGAGAATTGTATACCTGGTCGTATATTTCGTTCGGATCCGCGCCTTTCGCAACCAGGTCGCCTGCAAGAGCATAAACATATGGAGTTGTCTTGGGAAATCGAAAAGACCCGGTATCGGTCATGACAGCCACATACAGTCCCTCCGCGACACCCTGTGTGATCAGCTTTTTTCCAACATGCACTTCCATTGCCGTTATGAGATCATACATAAGCTCTCCTGTCGACGATGCGTAGGTCTCACATACCATCAGATCAGCAAAGTCTTCAGGATCAAGGTGATGATCGATGCAAAGTACTTCCAGCTTGCCAAGCTCACGAGCAAAGCTCACATGGTTCCAGATGCTGCCCATACGCTCACTCAGATTTGCATCCAGCAGCACCACCAGATCGGCAAGTGAAATTTCTTCGATCAGATCTTCACCCTGCTCGTCGAATACGCTTATATCGGCAATATTTCGTAAAAAGTTATAATTGGTAGGAACTTCTGTAGGATTGACAATCGACACTTTTTTACCGAGGGTTTTTAAAACAGCGGCAAGGGCCACCTCGCTACCAAGACCGTCTCCATCGGAATTCATGTGCGTTGTAAGAACAATATGCTCACCGGAAAGCAACATATCGATACACGGTGCCCACTCGTTTTCATCAAGCCTTCGTCCATATTCAGGTATAATCATCAGCTCATAGTTCAATTTATCGGAATATTTAATTTACTGCTAAATTATCCCGTTGACAAACCTTCAAGAAAAAGCGCCAAAATGCTGTTTTTTTCTCAAGGGGTAATTCAATACCTTATAAAACAATTATACATGGAAAATCTCTCGGAAATTATACCCCAGGAATTTTCTCAAGTTCTTTTATTACTGGAAAATAACCATATACTGATTGTATCGGATGCTTAAAATTTTTGAAAAAATATTTGGTTCGAAACACGATAAGGACGTAAAAAAAATCCAGCCTCTCGTTGACCGTATCAACGAAACATATAGAACACTTCAAGAGCTTAGTGACGACAAGCTACGTGAAAAAAGCCAAGCCCTCAAATCCGGCCTGCAAAAAAAGCTGGGTAAAATTGAGGAACAGAAAAACGATCTTCAAAACAAGCTCGAAAATCCCGACATTGCCCCAAACCAGGTTGAAAGCATAAACAGGGAGCTTGACGAACTCGAGGCAATGTATGAAAACGAAACGAAAGCCGTACTCGAAGAAATCCTGCCTGAAACATTTGCCATTGTAAAAGATACCTGCCGAAGACTGAAAGGACATACCTATGAGGTCATGGGACATCCCATGACCTGGGACATGGTTCCCTACGATGTTCAGCTGATAGGAGGAATTGTTCTGCACCAGGGAAAAATAGCGGAAATGGCGACAGGTGAGGGTAAAACCCTGGTATCAACATTGCCGGCATTTCTCAATGCCCTTACCGGAAGAGGCGTTCACGTTGTTACCGTCAATGATTATCTAGCCCAGCGTGACCGGGAGTGGATGAACCCGATATTCGAATTTCACGGATTGACAACCGGAGTCATTCTTGCGGGCATGCGACCTGATGAACGGAAAAAAGAATATCAATGCGATATAACCTACGGTACAAACAACGAATTCGGTTTCGATTATCTCCGGGATAATATGGCTGGATCACCCAATGAACTTGTTCAGCGGGACTACTATTTCGCTATTGTCGATGAAGTCGACAGCGTTCTTATTGATGAAGCGCGAACCCCTTTGATCATTTCGGGACCGGTTCCGAATTCCGATACAGGAAAATTCACAGAAATCAAACCCTGGATTGAACGCCTGGTCAAGACCCAGCAAAATCTGATAGCAGGATACCTCACTGAAGCAGAAAAAATTGTCAGGGATGATCCGGGCAACTTCGAGGCAGGTCTTGATCTCCTTCGTGCAAAACGAGGTCAACCGAAGAACAGCCGCCTGATAAAAGTATTGTCGCAAACAGGTATGGCAAAACTCATGCAAGGTGTTGAAAATGAATATCTCAAGGACAACGCAAGACGTATGCATGAAGTCGATGACGAACTGTACTACTCTATCGATGAAAAATCAGGATCGATTGATTTGACTGATAAGGGACGTGACTTTCTCAGCAAGCTTAGCCAACAGGACAGTGACCTTTTCCTCGTGCCTGATGTTGGCGCTGAAGTAGCGGCGATAGAAAGCAACCCGTCATTCGATACCCAGCAAAGAATCAGTAAAAAAGACGAAGTGTACCGGCTTTTTTCCGAACGTTCGGAAAAGCTTCACAACATCAGCCAGCTACTCAAAGCATATTCGCTTTTCGAAAAAGATGATGAGTATGTCGTTCAGAACGCTCAGGTTATGATCGTCGATGAGTTCACCGGCCGTATTCTTCCAGGAAGACGTTACAGTGACGGGCTCCATCAAGCAATAGAGGCAAAGGAAAACGTCAAGATAGAAGGTGAAACACAAACCCTCGCTACAATCACCATTCAAAACTTTTTCCGTCTCTATAAAAAACTTGCGGGTATGACCGGAACGGCCGAGACGGAATCGGCTGAATTCTATGATATTTATAAGCTGGATGTGGTCGTCATTCCGACGAACAGACCGATTATCCGAAAAGATCAGGATGATTTTGTTTTCAAGACACGCCGGGAAAAATACGCAGCCATTACCGGCAAAATTATGGAACTGCAGAAAAAAGGCCAGCCGGTACTTGTCGGTACCGCCAGCGTCGAAGTTTCCGAAACCCTTTCGCGAATGTTGCGTGCAAAAAAAGTGATGCACAATGTTCTCAATGCGAAACAGCACGACCGGGAAGCCGAGATTGTCGCTTCCGCAGGCCAGAAGGGTGCCGTTACCATTGCAACAAACATGGCAGGACGAGGTACCGACATCAAGCTTGGCAAAGGGATAAAAGAAATGGGCGGCCTTTTTATCCTCGGATCGGAAAGGCATGAGTCAAGAAGAATCGACCGTCAGCTTCGAGGCCGATCGGGTCGACAGGGAGATCCCGGTGAATCGATATTTTATGTCTCTCTCGAAGATAACCTGATGCGGCTTTTCGGTTCGGACAGGGTTATTTCCGTCATGGATAAACTCGGTCATGAAGAAGGGGATGTCATCGAACATTCCATGGTGACAAAATCGATTGAACGGGCTCAGAAAAAGGTGGAAGAGCAAAACTTCTCGATTCGAAAACGACTTCTCGAGTACGATGATGTACTCAACCAGCAGCGTGACGTTATTTACAAACGGCGGCGCGGCGCACTGATTAAAACACGCTTGACTGCCGATATATTCGACCTGCTTCATGATTATTCGGAAAATATCGTCAATAAGTACTCCAGAGACTTCGATGTCCAAGGTCTCGAGGAACAGGTTCTCAAAGATCTATCGGTGGAATTCCGGATAGAAAAAGCAACCTTTGAATCCGACGGTGTAGAAAAAACCGCTGAAGCCCTTTACACCGCTGCTCTTGATTTTTATAAACGCAAAGAAACCGCCATCCCGGAAGAGATTATGCGGCAGATCGAAAAATACGCTGTTCTGAACGTCATCGATCTGAAATGGAGGGAGCACCTTAGGGAAATAGACACACTCAAGGAAGGAATCAACCTCAGGGCTTACGGCCAGAAAGACCCACTTCTCGAATACAAGCAGGAAGCATACAAGCTCTTTGTCGGTATGCTTGGTGAGATAGAGCATGAAACCCTTTCACTTGCATTCAAGCTTTTCCCGGTAACCGAGGAAGCTCAGCAACAGATCGAAGCTGAACGCCAAAAATCGCAGCTACGGCAGGATCGCCTTGTTGCCCGTCACGATGAAGCGAAAACCGCCTATGACAGCCCCGGAAATACACAGACAGAAGGAAGGCCGGACAGAAAGACGCAAAGTCGCAATACCAGAGAAAATGCTGAACAGCCTCAACAGCCTGTACGGGCGGAAAAAACCCCTGGCAGAAATGATCCATGCCCGTGCGGAAGTGGAAAAAAATATAAAAATTGCTGTGGCAAGTAAGGTCTTAAGCAGAAAACAACACCTATAAACATCATGCACACGGAACCTGAAGTAACGCTCGATCTTGCAAAGGAACACGGACTCAATGAAGAGGAATACCGCAATATTCTCGATATTCTCGGACGAAACCCTACGTTTACCGAGCTGGGTATTTTCTCTGTTATGTGGTCGGAACATTGCAGTTACAAAAACTCTATCGCTGTTCTGAAAACACTTCCCAGGGAAGGCGGAGCCCTGCTCACTTCGGCGGGAGAGGAAAATGCAGGACTTGTCGACATCGGTGACAACCTTGCCGTTGCATTCAAAATCGAGTCGCACAACCACCCCTCCGCTGTTGAACCTTATCAGGGAGCGGCAACCGGCGTGGGCGGTATACACCGCGATATTTTCACCATGGGAGCAAGACCGGTTGCCGCACTGAATTCCCTTCGGTTCGGTTCACCCAAAGATCCGAGAGTACGCTACCTCGTCGATGGTGTTGTCAGAGGCATTGGTGATTACGGTAACTCATTCGGTGTCCCCACTGTCGGTGGAGAAATTTATTTCGAAGACTGTTATACCGGTAACCCCCTTGTCAATGCAATGTCTGTCGGTCTTGTACAACACGACAACACTGTCAGTGCAACTGCCGAAGGAGAAGGAAACCCGGTGCTGATTGTCGGATCAGCTACAGGAAAAGACGGTATTCACGGAGCGACCTTCGCTTCCGAAGATCTGAGCGAAGCCTCCGAGGACAAAAGACCCAGCGTACAAGTCGGGGATCCTTTCGCAGAAAAGCTCCTTCTCGAAGCGACGCTTGAAGCAATTGCCACCGGGCATGTTGTCGGCCTTCAGGATATGGGTGCTGCAGGAATTACCAGCTCCACCTCGGAAATGAGTGCAAGAGGCATCGGAAAAAACGGCACCGGCGGGATAGAAATAGACCTGGATTTCGTTCCTGTTCGCGAAAACGATATGAGTGCTTACGAAATTATGCTTTCCGAGTCACAGGAGCGAATGCTCATCGTCGCAGCCAGAGGATTTGAGCAGGAAATCATCGATGTATACAGAAAATGGGATATTCATGCGGTTGTGATAGGCAAAGTAACCACGGACAACCTTCTTAGGGTCCGTCATCATGGCTCTGTGGTTGCTGAAATACCGGCCGAATCGCTCGTACTTGGAGGCGGAGCTCCGGTTTATATTCGGGAAGCTCTCGAAAAAAAACCTGACACTCCTCAAGCAGATCTCGCCCCGGACAGCTCGCTCGACCTGCGTTCAGTGAGCCTTCAGCTCCTCTCCAGCCCGAATATCGCAAGTAAACAATGGGTTTATCAGCAGTACGACTCCATGGTTCAGACAAATACCGTCACGTCCACCGGCCAAACCGATGCCGCAGTCATCCGCATCAAGGGAACGCAAAAAGCAATAGCGATGAAAACGGACTGTAATGCCCGTTATGTCTATCTCAATCCGAAAAGAGGTGGTATGATCGCTGTCGCCGAATGTGCGAGAAATATCGCGTGTTCAGGAGCAACTCCCCTTGCCATAACCAACTGTCTGAATTTCGGCAACCCTTACAAACCCGATGTCTATTATCAGTTCAAGGCATCTGTCGAAGGAATGGGAGAAGCCTGCAGAGCGTTCAACACTCCGGTTACCGGTGGCAATGTGAGTTTTTACAATGAATCGTCTCTCACCGGCACAGCGATCTACCCGACTCCTGTTATCGGCATGATCGGACTTCTCGACAACATCAATCACCTTACCGGTTCAACGTTCAAAAATCCCGGTGATGCGATTCTTCTGCTCGGAGACCCGGAACTGACGCTCGATGGCTCCGAATATCTTGTCATGCAATACGGAACCCAGGGTCAAGATGCACCCTCTTTCGACCTGAATCATGAACACAAGCTCCAAAAGCTTCTTGTTTCTCTTGCAAAAACAGGTCTTTTGCATTCCGCACATGACATTTCAGATGGTGGATTGTTCACTGCGCTTGTCGAGAAAGCCGTACTCGAACAACACAACCCTCTCGGATTTGCAGTCGACCTTGAATCGAGTGAGCAAAGCAGTTCATTCATTCAGGAGCTTCTTTTTTCCGAAGCCCAGGGACGTGTTCTCCTGAGCCTTGCTCCCGAAAACGCCGTAAAGGTGATCGACATGGCAAACAATCATGGCATTGCAGCAAAAGTCATTGGTCAGGTCAGGGAAAAAAACGCATCGATAGAGATCAACGGCAGGCAAACACTTTCATTCGCCACTGAAGAGCTGTCTCTGGCCTACTACCAGGCTCTTGAGGAAGCGTTACATCTCGACGAACTTGAAACAATCTGACAATTCATGCAACCGATTCTGACAGCTAAAGAAATGAGCCGGGCCGACAAGGCTGCCATTGAACAGTTGCATACTGACGAATCGAGGCTCATGGAACTTGCCGGGCGTGAAGCATCCCGGATTATCCGTAAATGTTTTGCCGCCGAAGAAACGGGCCTCGATGGGTTCGCATTTCTGATTGTCTGCGGAAAGGGCAACAACGGCGGGGACGGCTTTGTTCTTGCGAGGCATTTGATCAATCTTGGGGCAGTTGTCGATCTGATCCTTGTTTATCCTCCTGAAACTTTTTCGGCACTGAACCGGAAAGGCCTTGCAATTCTGGAAGCCTATTCCGCCAACACCGAAAGCATCCGGATTTTCAAGAGCCACGAAGAAGCATTGCCTTTCGTGGCTGAACGGCATTACAACGGCATTGTCGACGCTATTCTCGGAACGGGTCTGAATCTGAAAACAGAAGGCGATGCACTCAAAACCCCTGTCAAACATGCCGCGGAACTCGTCAACAGTATCCATGAAAGAAGCCAGGCCGTTACCGTTTCCCTTGACCTCCCCAGCGGACTTGACGCCACCACCGGCTATGCATCCTCTCCTGTGGTACACGCTGACGTTACCATCAGCATGGCTTATCTGAAAACCGGCTTTTTCTTCAATTCAGGACCTGGAGTTTGCGGAGATGTACATATTGCAGAAATTTCGATCCCTGAATTTCTTGTACGGCAATCAAAGTGCCATCTTATCGATAAAGAATTTGCCTCTGATAACTTCCTTCTCCGTGATCCGGGAGAAGCCAAGCACAATAACGGTAAACTGCTCGTCATAGCCGGCTCGCAGCACAACGAGAGCTCCATGCTCGGGGCTTGCCTGCTTGCCACGAAAGCCACTGTCAACAGTGGAGCAGGCTATGTCTGCGTCTCGCTGCCAGTAGAACTGGCAGGACCATTACACACCTATGTTCCCCCTGCAACGGTAATCGGCAGAGACTTCGGTTCTCTCCGTGAAAAAGCCTCCTGGGCGGATGCAATCGTCATGGGATGCGGACTTGGCAGGGAAAAGGAAACAATTTCACTGGTACAGAAGCTCCTTACAGATCCGGTTGTTGTATCGAAAAAGCTTATCCTCGATGCAGACGCTCTTTTTGCCCTTTCGCAAAACGGTTTCTCTCTTGACAAGCAGAATTTTCAAGATATTCTGCTCACTCCTCATGCCGGCGAATTCAGCAGACTCACCGGCCTTACTGTCGATGAAATAATGGCCAACCCTCTGGACACCGCTCGCGGGTTTTCCGCAAAAAACAAGGTAAATCTGCTGCTGAAAGGCAATCCCACCTGCATCATTCAACCTTCGGGAGACGTCCTTATCAACAACACCGGAACAGAAGCCTTATCGACAGCCGGAACGGGAGATGTACTTTCCGGCATGATCGGCGCATTTGCAGCTAAAGGCATCGACACCTTCCACGCCGGCGGTGCTGCGGCATGGTTCCACGGCCGTGCCGGCGATCTTGCAAGCGATGTTTCAAGCCTCGTATCGTCCGAAGATGTACTCGGTGCCATCCCTGCCGCTATCGGCGAAGCGTTCGATATCGAAGAACTTCCGGAATGATCGGTTCGGCAGCAAAAGATAGTCATGCTGCATTCTGGGAATATTAGTGGAACCTCGAAATGGCTTAGGAGAGATGGCTATATCGATCCATCCGTATTCAGGTCTCTTCAATCCTGCCCAACCACATCTTGCGATTTCAGAAACTTCCTGACATTCCGTGCAGCCTGGCGAATTCTTTCTTCGTTTTCAATCAGCGCCATCCTGACATATTCATCACCATAAGGCCCGAATCCTACACCGGGACTGACTGCTATCTTCGCTTTCTTCAAAAGCTCTTTGCTGAACTCCAGACTGCCGGCTTCACGGAAGGGCTCCGGTATTCTTGCCCACACGAACATCGAGGCCCTCGGCTTCTCGATATGCCAACCGGCATTTGCAAAGCTTCTTACAAGAACATCCCTGCGTTTTCGGTACGTTTCTCTTATTTCGTCAACGCAGTTCTGATCCTCGTTCAACGCAATGGTTGAAGCAACCTGTATCGGAGTGAACATTCCATAGTCAAGCCAGCTTTTGATTCTTGTGAGCGCCCCGACAAGCTTGGGATTGCCGACAAGAAACCCGACCCGCCAACCAGCCATATTATAGGTTTTTGAAAGGGTATAGCTTTCAATGGCAACATCCTTGGCACCCCGCACCTGAAGGATCGAGGGTGCACGATAGCCATCGAAAGTTATCTCCGCGTACGCAATATCGCTGATGATATAAAACCTCTCCTTCCGGGCTATTTCGACAAGCTTCTCATAAAAGTCAAGCTCAACCGTCGCGGTTGTCGGATTGTTGGGAAAATTCACTACCAGATACTTCGGTTTCGGTGACGACTCGCGCATGGCCGTTTCGATATTGCGAAAAAATGCCTCTTCGTCAAGCGAGAAATCATCGTTCAGAACAAGCCTGAACCGATGGACATTGCCGCCGGCAAGGATAAAAGCCTGGGAGTGGATAGGGTAACATGGATCGGGAACCATGGCTACATCGCCAGGATTTGTAATAGCCTGTACAAGGTTTACATACCCTTCTTTCGACCCCATCGACGCGACAACTTCACTATCCGGATCAAGCTCGACTCCGTATTTTTTGAGATACCAGCCGCAGATTGCCAGACGAAGTTTATAAATACCCTTTGAAACAGAATATCCATGTGTCCTTGGTTTCTGTACGCTGTCGACAAGCTTGTCGATTATATGCTGGGGTGTTTGACCGTCGGGATTTCCCATCGAAAAATCTATTACATCCTCTCCAGCCCGCCTTTCGGCCATCTTCAGCTCGTCAACAGCAGCAAAAACGTATTTTGGAAGCCGTTTTATCTTTTCAAACTCAATTTCATCAAACATGCCTTGTTCAGTAACAAATTCATAGAAAAACAAAAACTAATCTTAAAGAAAAAGAATGAGACGACAAATAGATTATTGCCGCCTATTACAAGCATAATCCGGAAAATCAAACATCAAAAACAAATAGCCGGATTGTACGTCTCTCGCAAAGAGATAACCTCCTTCCCGCCAGCCATACCGCCCAACATCCACAACCACGCTCCGCCTGTCCCGGTTCAATCCGAATCCCTGGAGTTATTCACCGATAAAACAAAAAGGATCTTTTTCTTTGAAAGGATCAAGCCCCATACCGTAAACAACAGCCATACATCCACCACAAACCGGACGAAGCCTGCATGTCTGGCAGGCCTCAGGCCCTTTTCTGTACCGTTGCGCTTCCGATGACTCGTATAAGGTTAAAAAATCTTGCTGAAGAATATTGCCGATCAGCGAGGGAAACTTCCTGCAAGCATGCACCTCTCCGTCAGGCAGAAGTGCCACGAAATTGAACGCCGCACCACATCCGAAACCTGTACATCCTCCAAAAGGTGACAATCCTCGATGCTCACGAAGAATATTGATAAGGTTATCCTTGAGACCAATCACCGGATTGCCATCAGCCGCAGCAACATACTTTTCGAGAAACCGCCTGTAAGCATCCCTGCCTGGAAGTGAAAGGCCCGCTCCCTCACCAACCTGGGAAAGACGGTTGAACGTGAAATAATCAGCCTTGTGCCGCAATATCTCTGCAAGAGGAAGCACTTGATCCAGATTCGCATCGGTAAGAGTTAACATAACGGCTGAAGAGATCTCTTTTTTCCGAAGAAGATCGAGAAACTCCATCACCCTTCGGTAGTAACCTTCTCCTCTGATACAATCATTGTGCGCCTCAAGTCCTTCCATACTGACCTGAAAATATTCAGGTGTACCGATATCACAGAGACGTTGCAAGGCATCTGCATCTACAGGGTTACCGAGCAGAGAGGTTGCAAATCCTTTATCTATTGCAGCTGCGTACAAACGGAAAAAATGTGGTGACATGAAGGGGTTTCCACCTGAAAAGCAAATGTGGCCCCGCACATTCTTCTCCCGGCAAAAACGTTCAAAGTCATCGATGATCCATAGCCCCTGATCAGCTGTCAGTGGTGAACGTTTCTCTCTGTCATAACAATGCTTGCAATGTAAATCACACGCATTGGTAATGTGCCACTGCAAGGTAAAAGCCGATGCAGTAAAGTAACGTTTGGGGATCTTTTCTCCCTCAGGGAACCCTTGGAGAATACGTGATACAAGATAAGGCGCTTTGAGAACCACACCTTTACGCGCAGCGTAATCGATAGCCTGATTGACAATTCTCAGACGGTATCCTTGCAGTTCAGGCTCCTCCTCCGAGAGAAATTTCAGAGCAAGCAGCATCTGCTCGTCTGCTTTTTCAACATAAAGCTTTCCCGACTCCGGCCCTTTCCATACAAGCATCCAGCCCTCATATTGCTCGATAGTATCTGGCTGCAGCGATATCTGCTCTCGGAAAAACGGGATTATATCATTGGTTACCGGAACAATCTGCAGCAATGGATTGATAACCGCACCATGAGACGGACGGCTGAAATCCTTATTCATATGCTCTACGTTCCAGCAGGCATATTCGACACTGGCCAGATCGGCGAGAAAAGCAAACTTTGAAGAACGAAGAAAGGTGCTACGGAGAAAATCCAGGAATTTTTCGGGACTCGCTCCATAAGATTGCTGCATTTGTGTACTCGACAAAATGCCATTCCCTCCCCCATGCATCAGTGTCAGGGGAAAAATCTTTTCAACAGGAGCTGCTGTAACCATAGATTCACTCTCGCGTCAAAATCAATATGTAACGTCCCCTTTATCGCCAATGTAGATTCTATCGGGATACAAAACAGGAAAAACACGGTAGAGAGAACAGGGGACGAGACTCTCTGAAAAGGATTGCACGGTTTCTCTTTTCTGCCATCATCGAGCCTTTCCTGGAGATCCGTTCTTGACGTTTACCTTTTTGGTTAGGGGGGAACAGACTCTCTTCAGGCGACTGACGAAAGTTGCTCGATAGCCGTAAGGCTGTCTCAAAAGCAAAACCGAGACAGCCTTTCTGGGAGTCAAAAAAAGTGTTCAGAACTCTGGTCTACGATATGAATGCTACTCGTTCGAGCCCTCACCAGCCGCTTTGCCGTCTTTCATACCGGCGCACGACCCTGTACCGTGAGCTGAAGTATCTTCCATCCCTGAACACGAACCGGTTCCCTTCGCAGCATCTTCGCCCTCGACCTTCTCGGTTTTACTACAGCTTCCTGCACCACAGCTACCGTTAGCCTTTTGACATCCTGTGAGGGTCACGCTTGTCACAAGACCGGCAATACTCAGACCGGCAAGAACTTTTTTCATTGCATTTTTATCCATAGGTCTCACTCCTCTGTTTTCGGTTGATGAGAACTGTTAACACCATATCAGAGGCATACACACTCATACTATCAATATACATAAATGAAACAGGAACGAACAAAATCTCATGTGCAGACCACTCTTGGTGGCCGAAAAATCACCGGATGCTCACCTCGTCCGGGCACGAATTCACACCCCTAAAACCTTACGGCCGTCGCTTTGAGAGCCTGGTCCTTAAAGCGGCTTTTCCATACTGAACCGGATATCATTTCAGCGATTGCAACAGTAATATGACGCGGCTCCACACCCAGATCCCTGTTTCTTCCAAGTCCCTGAACACATGAAGGACAGTTGGTCAGAATAACGGTTTCCCCTGTCTCCTCCTTTACCTCACTGATTGCACTTCTTTTACGCTGCAGCATTGAATCGGTAATATCAGGCCTTGAAAGAGCAAGTGTTCCAGCTTCCGAACAGCAGTGATCGATCGGGGTCACATTTCCAAACCCACCTAACGCTTTCAATTTTTCCAAAGCTTTACCCCCAAGCGAATCATGACATGGTGCATGGTACATGCAATGCTCGTCACCATTCAGTCTGAGCCCCCGAGAAACCGCATAGCTCATGACATCTACAATGGTTCCACCGAACAGTTTTCTTGTCTCCATTCCATCCAGCGCTTCCATACATGTCCCGCAGGAAACCACACATGCATCGAAATCCAGATAAGCCAGCATTTCCTGAATCTGGGTAAAGATCACCGTATTGCGTAGCACAATTTTTGAATGCTGTTCGTTCTGGGCATTCACATGAGCAGGAAATCCGCAGCAGAGAAAAGGAGGCGGCAGCACAACCCTCACAGATGTTTCGAGAAGCAGATGAATCGATGCCATTGAAATGGATGAATGCAGTCTTTCCGATCCGCAACCAGGGAAATAAAAAACCGTTGCAACAGCATTTTTCTCCGGCTCGAAAATCAGCGCCTGATCCGGATCGCAATGTGGAATGAGATCACGCAATGTTTCATCGGGCACCTGAGGCGCCGCCGAACTCACCATCTTGAGTGGGTAAAAAGAAGACAGAGCTTCCATCGATTGCAGAGGCTGTGTAATCCTGTTACCAGCACGTAATGCTGCACTGCCAGCACGCAAAACGCCTTTACGGAACATCTTGTTGACAAGGGGTGAGCGACTTTCAAGATATTTCAATGTCATCTGCGTAACAGCGGAAAAATGCTTGTACCCCCTCGATTCAAGAATATCACGCTCGAGAACGGATACCTCTCCTGTGTCGATATCGACCGGGCAGGGCTTCAGGCATTTATGGCATATGGTGCAATGATCTGCAACATCCTCCAGCCATTGAAGCAGCTCAAACTCCGTTGACCGTTCACGCTGAGCCACGTAGAGCAAGGCTTCTATGAGCGAACCAATTGCGAGGTTCTTGTTTCTCGGATGGTAAAACATCCCTCGTGCAGGATAAAAAACACAACAATCTGTCTTGCACTTGCCACAACGAATGCAAAAATCAACATGCTTGGACAACTCCTCGATCTTGGCCCTTTTGAGAATCTGAGCTTCGAGCTCAAGAAGATTGAAGGAAGGAGTGAAGATATGATCGAGAACCTCGAGATTATCCAGTTTTCCAGGATTCATCATCCGGTCAGGATCGACTGTCTTTCTGTATGCAGAAAGCTCATCGATCCGCGCCTTGTCCATATACTTGAGCTTTGTAACACCGATACCGTGCTCACCGGAAACAACACCACCGAGCGAAACAACTTTTTCCATAACCTTGTCGACAACATGATCGGCACGGCGAAGCATCGGCTGATCATTCGACAGAACCGGAATATTGACGTGAACGTTGCCATCACCGGCATGCATGTGTGTCGCAATGACAATGCGCCGGTCCCTGACATACTGAAACGAATCGTCAAGCGCCGACACGATATGGGGATAACCGTGAAAAAGCTCATTGAGCTTATTTCTGAACTCCTGTATTTCCGAAAGAGAACGTAGAGCGTTTTCATCGGCCGTCTTCAGCTTTTCTCTCGTCACCGCACTTAACTCATCCGCCGGAGACATCTTCGCCGCAAACTGGTCACCATCCTCCTCAACAGTAACATCGTGAAGCAAAGCAAGAGCGCTATCGATAAAACCAAGTTGGGAGTACCGCTCTTCCTCGATATTCAAAGCATCGACGAAGCGGGCGAATTCAGCAAGGGCATCGAGAGGAATAACGATATCTTCATTCAGCTTGAATGCGTTGGTTCTCCTTGCAATCGCACTGAGCTTTTTCCTGTCGGCCCAGAAACGTTTCGCTTCTTCAGCGTCACGGGCAATAAAAAGCAAGGTGTTGGGATGCTTTTCGAGCAGTCGTTCCACTTTTTTCACTCCCTCCTGCACAGAATCCCGATCATGCCCGGCTATATCGATCAGAAGCACCGCTTTCGGCATGCTTGTTCGAGCGGCTTTGACCTTGTAATCAATAGCTTTTATATATTCGTCATCGAAATGTTCCAGAGCAAGCAATGCCTCCGAATCATCTTTCGGAAGAGGGAAAATACGCGACAATTCAACGATAACACAGCTTGCCTCATCCATATCGGGACCAAAAAATTCAAGGCAGAGTGTTGTCGTTTCCTCATACTTCGGGTAGAGAACAAACAACGCTGAAGTAATCACACCGTCGGTTCCTTCTTTCTGCAAACCCGGAACCCCCCCAAGTGTCTTATTGGTAATATCCTTCCAAAGTCCCTTTTTACGTATATCGGTACCCTGAAGCCGTATCTGCTTGATTGATTTCGCCTTACTGTCCAGAACCTCATAGGTAACGGTATCTTCAGGCAGGATTTTGCGAAGCCTGTGATCGGTTCTGCGAACTCTCCAGCGCTCTCCCGAGGGCATCGCCATCTCCCACTCAAGAAGATTGTCGATGCAGGTCCCCCAGCGAACCGCTTTCTTTCCTCCTGCATTTTCTGCAATGTTACCGCCGACAGTGCAAGACCATTCGCTTGTCGGATCCGTGGCAAACACAAGCCCGTGCTCAGCGGCATAATCCATGGCTTTTTCGGTAACGACACCAGTCTCAACCTCGATAACCGGAGCGGAAACACTATCCCCGCCATCAAGCTCGAATTGGCGCTGGCCAATCCCCCTTACCCTGTCAAGCTTTTCAGTATTGATGATCACGCAATCGGGCCGAAGCGGAACCGCTCCTCCGGTCAAACCGGTTCCAGCGCCGCGGGGAATAGCTTTGAGCCCCAGCTTTCCTATTACCTGTAACAATGGAGCCACCTGAGCCTCATCATCAGGAGTGACAACGGCAACCGGAAGATGCAGACGCCAGTCAGTGGCATCGGTTGCATGAGCAACCAGCGAAAAAGGATCGAACAAAACGTTTTTTCCACCAACAATCGCTCCGAACTCTCTCTTCAAACGTCTTCTGAACTCCGGGACCCGCTCAACCTCAGCCTGGAATTCATCAAAGAGCGCTCTGAGAGCCGCCACGATCGACAATACCCGCTGCTCTCCATTTGCAGAACTCTCGATGGTATCAAGATCCTTGAAAGCCTGATGTAACAGCCTGGTTCTGCGCGCCGGAGAATTGACAAGCTCCTGAAAGAGATACGGATTCCTCCGATGGATAAGCACTCCACCGATAATGCGCATCAGAAGCCTTGCCGAACGCCCGGTAACCCGGAGATCTCTGAGTTCATCGAGCATTCTGACGCTATCCTCTCCAAGAAGATAGGAAAGAAGCTGTCGGTCAGTCGCAGATGTATAATTATATGGTATTTCTCGCACTGATGTTGTATCCACAATAACAATAACTAAATCCGAGCTTCTGCTTAAAGCTCAATGCACCTGATAGTTAGCCTTGAAGTCAGCCAAATATCAGAAAAATTATGCTCATATCCATGAAGGTTCACTGACAAACCAAACGGAAGTACAAGAGCAAACCGATAAAAAGCTTAGAAAATTCATTCGTAGGGGAAAAGGCTGGGGTAAAAAGTCAAAGGTCAAAAGGAAAAAGTTAAAAGTGGATGGAAAGCTTGTTGGCTGGATAGCTCAATAGCGAGATGGCTTGTTAGCCTGATAGCTGTTTTGAATGTCATGCCGAACCTGATGCGGCATCCATACTCGTTTTCTGAAAAAGCTGGCTTTCCGGCTCAGGCATGAAGATGAGCAGCAAAACAAAATCAGCACTCTTTGCCCATTGCTCAAAATGTAACACTGAGAACTATTTTTGAATGCGCAATCAGTAACTTATTCATATAAGAAATTTTATTTTACAATTTTCAGTACCTGTTAGCTACTCCCCAATTATAGGACCAGTTTTTCCGATACTGATACTGTGGTTCTTACTCATCGTCTTGATCAAAAACTCAATTTGTCCAGTCAAACTGAGCTCTGTAACGAAGGCTCAAGGATGAAGATATTGTAGTGTTTTCTTAGCTTCCAAATACCACTACCGTTTTACCACCTGTATTGCATTCATCTGCACTATTTGGTATTTTGTGTTTCAGTGAAATACAAAATACCAGCAACGATGAGCATACCGACAAAGAAAACTGAGAAACGGGAGCAGATCAGCTTTCGTATCGCCTCCAGTGAGAAAAAGCGGATCGAGAGGCTTGCCCGGGCTCTGAACCGAAACAAGACGTTCGTTTTCAAGGAAGCCATCAGTCACTATCTGGATATCAACGAATGGCAGATAGCCGGCATTCAGGAAGGGTTGGAAGACCTCGAACACGGACGAGTCGTTTCACAAGAGGAGATCGAGGAGGAATGGAGGCGCAAGAGTGAAGGTTCAGTGGACTGAAAAAGCACAGAAGCGACTCCAAGAGATCGAGGCGTACATGATCGCAGAAGAGTACACCCGGACGAGAGCAAGCAAGATTATTTTTTCGATCATCCAGAAAACCAACGGACAGCTCTCAGAATACCCACAATCAGGCCGACCAGGCAGAGTAAAGAACACCCGTGAACTGTTCTTTACAAACAGTCCTTTTCTGGTCGTTTATACGGCACGGCAACAGGTCGTCACCGTGCTTTCAGTGTGAGTCTGTGAGATAAAGTGTGTAAACGGTCATAGTTTCCTATCATGTAAAAAGGAGAACAGCTATGACCAGAAAAAA